>DASVEX010000272.1:0-2914 GCA_036380335.1 Propionibacteriaceae bacterium
TGGCGGCTTGATCTCCTACACCGACGGCCTCCAGATCGACGTCATCAAGATCACTAACGCCACCTTCCCGACAGCCCGAGCTGAATACCGCGACGACATCAAGAAGGGCCAGCCGTACACGGTCATGACCATCAGGGTCACAAACGGCAGCGGCAAGACCGTCGACCTGGTCGGCACCGCCACCGTCATCTACGGCCCGGACGGTCAGGAAGCGAAAACCAGTTACGTCGATGATCAAGACATCGCCGAGGGCTTGGGAAGCGAATCGTTCGCTCGGCCCACCGATCCTTCGGATCCTCGAGGCTGAGGTCGGACGCCCGTCGTGCCGCTGCCATTTGTGAAGGCTAGGTCCGGAGAAAGGCGCGCACCTCGTCCACGAAGGTGGCGAAGGCCGGTTCGTCTGCTTGCAGGATGTGGTTGGAGCTGTCCAGGGCGACAAGTCGGCTGCCAGGCATCAATGCGTGAAGATCCTCGGCTTCGGTGAAGGAGAACGCCTGGTCTCCGCGACTGTGAAGAATCAGAGTCGGTAGGTCAAGGCTCCGGGCTGCCTCGCTGGCGTCGAGGTGGCCGAAGGCGCCCCAGAGCCGGTATGCGTTCTCCGCCGAGGTGGAGCGGCGCTGGAGCTCGTCGAACGCCCGCCACATGTCCAGCGGCCCGTCAGGCAGGAACCTCGCGTCATAGACCTGCCTGAACCCCGGCTGGTCGGATCCCCAGGACACTCGGATCAGCTCACCCAGCGCGATGATCGATCGCCGTTCGGTCGGGGTGGCTCTTGCCCAGGTGCTCCGTGTACAGGTCCCGTAGACCACGAGATGGCTCACTCGCCCCGGATGCCGGGCAGCGTAGGTGACGGCGATCGGACCGCCCTGTGAGATGCCGAGCAGGGGAAACCGGTCCAGGCCCAAGGTGTCGGTCACCGTCTCGAGGTCGCGAACCCACGCATCCAGAGTGAACGATGAGACGTCCACGGCCCAGTCAGACAGGCCGCACCCGCGTTCGTCGTACCGGACGAGTAGCCGCCCCTCCGAGAGCGCACGCCACCAGTGCGACCAGACTGGGCTCGCCCAGTCATAGTCCAAATGCGTCATCCAGTTGGACGCCTTGACCAGCGGCGGCCCCGCCCCACTGGTGGCGTAGGCAAGTCGGACGCCATCCGACGTGTGGCAGAAGTGCACCATCTGCCGGGCCAGTCCGGCGTGCCGGGGCGCTGGAGGCCGCGTTGGCCTCGGCGCGTGTACGGGAGTGTCGAGGGCTTGGATGCGCAGGTCGTAGGCCTCCGGGCTCGGCCCGATACCCATCTCATCCCGAAGGACCTGCTCGAGTATGTCAAGCTGCCGGAGGGCCCCAGAACGGTCCCCCGCAATTAACAGGTCCTGAGCAACCCCGAGATGTGCCTCCTCGTCGGTCGAGTCGACCGTCAGCAGCTCGGCCCAGCGCCCAGCCCGGCGAAGCAGCTCGCGATGCAACATGGCGGCGCGCTGGCGAGGCTGGAACGTCCAGGAGGCATACAGATCATCCGGCAGCAGATCGCCCATCCAGGCATCAAGTGCTGCGTCCACAGCCCGCGGCTCTCCACTGGCCAGAGCGGACGCAGCGGAGGACTCGAACGCATGCACGTCCACGGTCACGGTCCGCGCGCCGAACAGGGTGACCATCTCGTTGCGCAGGCTCACACAGTCCGCCGCGCCGGTGGCCAGCCGCGCGTAGTGAGCGGCCTTGTGCAGCTGATTCGCCGCGTTGTGCAATGGAAGCTGCGGCCACAGATAGTCCATGACCTGCTCGCGATGCATCCGACGGTGCGGGGCCAGCGCGAGAATCTTCACCACCGCGGCGGCGCTGCGACGCCGGAAGTCGCCCTGATCGAGGATCCGTCCGTCGACCTCCACGCTGAACGCGCCCATCAGCCGCACCAGCACCGACATGAGCGCACAGTAACGCAGCCCGGCGAGGCGCCGCAGGTGGTCGCGTTTCCGCGCGCGGTACCGCATTTCGCTTCGCGGGGGGCCGTTGGCTGCTCGGCTGCGGCTGAGAAAAGAGAACAGCCCCTGATCCTTTCGTTTCACACAGGTCAGGGCTGTTTTCCTCAAGCCTGTTGGTCGGGCAGTGCGGCAACGTAGCCCGGGTTTGGACATCGCGGCATAAGGCCGAGCAGCTGACGGCGGCTGACAGTTCACGAGCCAGCTGGCCTTGCGCGGGCCGGCCCGTCCGGTGACGAGGGATCAGCGTCGGGGGCTCCCACGCCGCCGTTTGCCTCTCGACGACGCGTGCCTTCGCCCACCCGTTGGGGTGCACATGTCAGCCAAGCACTGGCTTTGTGCATCAGCCTTCGCGAACTGAAGCGCGAGCGCCGCGTACAACTACAGACTCCGCCCCTGTGGCATCTCAGGACTGCGGCGGCTGTTCCTGTAGCCGACCCAGGACTGACGCTGAGGACGGCGTGAGGATTAACGGACCGGTCTAGCCAAAGGAGTGACTCGATGCACACGTGCGGTCTCGCCATGAAGTCGCCGATTTGGTTTACTCATCGTCTAGCGGGTCGCCTGCAGCTCAGGCGTTCACAGTGAGTCATATCAGGGCAGGCCGCCGCGATCGAACTCCTGCTGCAGGCGTGGCCGACGGCGGCGCGTCTCGCGGAGCTCGGCGACGAGCTCGTCCACTCCTGCCGCCTCGGCCGACCCGGTGGCCAGCTTGCGCATCTTCGCCAACCGACGAGCGGCGATCCGGTAATGCTGCGCGCCCGCTTCTGTCAGTTCGTTGTCGACCAGCCGGGCGAGGATCGGCAGCACGGCCAGCGGGTCGACCTTCTCATACGCCGTGGCCAGCCGCTCCCACACATCGTCGCTGTCGAGGCCGAGCGAGTACGCCAGCTTCCACGCGAACTGGACCTCCTTGAGGGTGAGCAGCGCGAAGAGCA
>DASVEX010000273.1:0-3677 GCA_036380335.1 Propionibacteriaceae bacterium
GAGTTGCCGGGCAGACCAGCGAAACTAATCCTCGTGCTCTCACCGGGGAGGCAACAATGAAGGGCCCACCACGCAACTCCCGCCCGGCTAATTGACGGCCTCACCAGGACCATAGAAACCACGGCGTCACCGGACGACCACAGCCCTATTTTCAGCCCGGAACGGGCGCCCCGACAGGGGCACAGCGGCTAATTGAGTGACTACGGGTCAACGGACCGTAGTTCAGGCACACCTCCACGAACCGAATTCAGGGCCTCGCCAAGTCGCCGCAGCGCCTCGCGCGTGGCAGCCGAGCTTGCAGACGATGAGGTGCCGCAGCTTTGTCGAGCGACCGCGCGATGATCTGCTGGCGTTCCGCGTCGAAGACCGACATCACCCGTGGCGATCCGAGTCCACCAACGTCGCCCCCGCCGGGGCCACGCGGCCACCGGCGATAGGTCGTGCATGACGCTTCTTTCAGTGAGCGGGGACGCCGACAGTTGGGATACTCGCCCGGTGAATACTTCCGACCCGCTCGATGAGGAGCTATCTCACCGCCGTACCGCCGCGGGTGAGAACCGGATTCCGCCGGCCTTGGCGGTGTTGCTCGCCGCGGTCGTCTACGCGCTGCTGCCGAAGTCGTTGCTGCTTGGCCCGCGGTTCGCCATCCCCATCATCGAACTGGCGCTACTCGCGGCCCTGATCGCGACGAACCCGCGCCGGATGGTACGGCAAAGCCGGTGGTCACGGATCGCTGCCACCGCGTTGGCCGGACTCGTCATCGTTGCCAACTTGGCCGCACTCGGCATGCTCATCGCGAGGCTCGTCGTGCCTAGCACGTCCGGAGGCTCACTGCTGCTGGGGGCGATGCAGGTGTGGATCACCAACGTGATCGGTTTCGGCTTGCTGTTCTGGGAGCTCGACCGTGGCGGTCCCGTAGCTCGAAGGAACGTGCGCCGTGAGGAGCTGCCGCCAGCGGACTGGCGATTTTCCCAGGACGAGAACGACGACGCCGTGGTGGAGGTCGCGGCCGGCTCAAGCAATCAGTCCGGCTGGGTCCCAATATTTGTGGACTACCTCTACGTGTCCCTCACCAACTCCAGCGCTTTCAGTCCGACCGACACGATGCCCCTTACGACTCGCGCGAAGGCGTTGATGGGGCTACAGGCCACTGCCGCACTCCTCACCTCTTTGCTCGTCATCGCCCGCGCCGTCGGGTCGCTCGGCGGTGGAAGCGGCTGACCGCCGCCGAGCGCACTAGGCAGCAACGACTAAATCAAGCACCTGAGCTGAGCCTCCTGAGGGGTGATTGCGACCGCCTACCCGTGCTATGCGACGAGATGGGCCGCGTTAATGATGATCTTGGGCTGACGGGTCTCGGGCGGCAGGGGTTGCGACACACGGCGCTGACCTGGATGGCCCGACGCCGGCGTCGAGCTGCACCGTCTCAAGCGTGTGGCTGGCCATCGAGGCCTGGCGTCGCGGCTCGCGCGGACGGCGCTACGGTTTCCGCGTGACCACGTTCGCCCTGATCGGCAGTGGCTGGCGAGCTCGGATGTTCCTCAAGGTGGCGCGTGAGCTGGGCAGCGTCCGCTGCGGAGGGGTGGTGGTGCGGACCCCGCGGCGTCTGGATGTGCCTACCTTCACGTCCCTGGACGCTTGTCTGCGCGAGGCCCGCCCAGATTTCGTGCTGACAGCTACGCCGCGTGTTGTGACGCCGCGTGTCATCGCCGAAGCCGTTGAACGAGGGCTGCCGGTGCTGGCCGAGACCCCACCCGCGGCGGATCTCGATGGCCTTCGCACGCTGTGGTCAGCGGTAGGCGACTCGGGCCTGGTGCAAGTCGCAGAACAGTACCTGATGATGCCCTCGCACGCCGCCCGAGCGGCCGTCGTCGCCGCTGGCACAATCGGCACCCCGACACAGGTGCAGGTCTCCTCCACTCAGCAGTACCACGCCGTGGCTTTGATCCGCGGCCTGCTCGCCGCTGGCCGGGGGCCGGTGACGGTCCGGACCGCCCGGTTCATTGCGCCGCTGATGCAGCCGTTGAGCCGCACCGGCTGGACCGACGACGAGGAGGCGCATCCTGCGACCACGACGATTGCGACCCTCGACTTCGGGGACGAACGCTCGGGGCTGTACGACTTCACCGAGCAGCAGACGCGCAACCAGCTGCGGTTCCGCCGGCTCACGGTGCGCGGATCGGCGGGCGAGCTGCACAACGACGAGGTGGTGCGGATGGCCGACCCGCGGACCCTCGTCCGCACTCCCCTGGTGCGCCGGCAAACCGGGTACGACCTCGACCTGATCGGCTACGACACCGAGCACATCTCATTTGGCTCCGAGGTTATGTACCGCAACCCCTATCCGGGTCGGCGCTGGATGGACGACGAGATAGCCATGGCCACCCTGCTGGACCTCACTGCGAACTGGGTGCGCGGCGAGGGCCCGGAGCCCTACCCGCTGGCCGAGGGAGCGCAGGATCAGCAGGTCGCGCTGGCCATCGAGGAGTCGGCCGACAGCGATACCACGGTGACCACCTCTCACGAGGCCTGGAGCTGAGTGTCGCGATCCTGAGGGACTCAGAGATCTCGTAAGAGCCATCCCACCGCGCGTCGCAGCAGCTCCACGTGACCTGGACTTTCGTACGACCGGGTGTCGTGGCCCAGGCCGTCGTAGACCACCCGCGCGAGTCCGGACTCGCGCGCCCAGACCATCGGGTGAAGATGGCCGTCGCTCTGGTGCTCGCAGACAACCGTAATGTCAGGGTTGGTGTGGAGGAAGCTGTAACGCTCATCGAAAACGGTGAAGTCGACCAGACCACGGACAATCGGATGAGCGCCGACGCGCACGAGAATGGTGGCCAGGTCCTGTTCAGGATGCATGGTGCGACCTCGCACCCAATGTCCACCGAGCATCTGCGACCACCCGGACATGGTGGTCATGGATGTGGCGCTGACATGAATGCCGAGCAGCGCCCCACCCCGCCCCAGATGGCCTTCGAGTCCCCGCTCCGCGGCATCGATGCGGGACTGGGGTCGGGCCTCGCGAGGGTTTCCGATGTTGATCACAACGAGGTCCGGCTCGCCCGGTTCGGCCAGAGCATGCTCCACAGCTTCGCTGACCGTCACATCATGACCGAGTCCGGCGATGATGTCGGCGAGGCACTGTGAGGTATCGGCAAAGGTATGCCACGGGTCGCTATAGCAACCGGCTCCGCTGATGATCAAGACTTCGGCCATGCTCGCGATCTCTTCGGCGGGAACGTCCAGAGCGAGGCCGCCATCGTAACGTCATCCAGGAAGCGCTTACGGGGCTGAGCTGCCGCTCGGTGAGGACACAGCTACCGCGAGACAGCATCCGACCCGCCAATCTGAATGCGGTCACAGTTGTCATCGCGCTGTGGCTCGTTCTCTCGGTACGTCAAGCTCTATCGCCGTCAGGCCAGCGCGCGTGTTGCCCAGCACGGAGGGCGTGGCACGGCGACGAGCACAGCTACGACTGGGCCCCGGCGAGTAGACCAATCAACGGCCAGCGATGCACCCTCGCACTGCCCATCGGAAGCTGCGCTTACTGTGTGGAGTCGCACCGGTCACGTACAACCGTGCTGAATTGATCAGAAGCGTTGTCTGTGACCGCTTTCCTGCGCGAACCGTTTCATCCCCGAACGCGGTCCGCAAGAGCTTCCCGGTCCCGGTCC
>DASVEX010000274.1:0-7250 GCA_036380335.1 Propionibacteriaceae bacterium
CGGCGGCTTCAGGCCGTACTTGTCGAGCAGGTCTGTGCGGTAGTAGAGCAGGCCGCCGTCGGATGTGGCCGGGTAGGCGTACAGCTTGTTGAAGTAGGTCGCGCTGTCGACTGTCGCGGGAATAAACCCGGTAGTCGGGAACTGATCGTTGGGCAGCGCCTCGATGTAGCCCTTCGCTGCGAACTCCGCGGTCCAGACCACGTCGACGCTCAGCACCGCCATCTTGGGGTTCTTGATCTGCGTGTTCTGGATCATCTGCTGGCGCTGCTGGTCGGCGTTATCGGGCAGTTCGTGGTCTGTGACCTTGCCGTTCGGATGTGAGTCGTTGAACAGCTTGATCTGCTTTTGGAAGTTCCCGGTGACGTCCTTGCCGTGCCAGACCTCGATGTCACCCTGCTTAGAGAAATCAGCTGCAGCGGCCGACGATCCACCGCCACTCGGTGCAGCGCCGCCGCCACCGCACGCTGCTGCGACGAACAGGGCACTCATGGATGCGGCCGCGATGAGCACGCGGCGCGCAGGACGAACGAAAGTCATACAGGCCTCACTTCGTTGTAGAGAGGACACCCATTCGCTGGTGCCACCTCGCCACCCTAGAGGCAATGTGACAGAAAAGCGCTACTTCTCTCACGTTACGTTTAGATTCGTTATAAGGGCCGTACCGCACCAGACCCCTTTGGCAGAAGCAGAACTCACAGGTAGAGGCCGGTTTTCCCGTCCTGAAGTCTCTCGGATGCAACGGCATGAAGATCACGTTCGCGTAGCAACACGTAGTCCTTGCCTCTGACCTCGACCTCGGCTCGGTCCTCGGGATCGAAGAGCACTCGATCTGTCGGCTTGACCGTCCTGACATTGGTTCCTACGGCGACGACCTGACCCCAAGCGAGCCGCCGTCCGATCGCCACTGTTGCAGGGATCACGATTCCCCCGCCGCTGCGCCGTTCACCGGGCTCATTGTCGGTCGAGACCAGCACTCGATCATGCAACATCCTGATCGGCAGCGCACCCTCGTCCAAGCCGCCGGAGTGCTCGGCGCTGCTCTGGTTGCTCAACAGTCAGTCACTGCTCCCGCGTCGCGCAATAGCGCGGATGATCAGCAAGAATCCGACAATGCCTGCCACGGCGGCGGCAATCACCGCTATTCGGTCAGTGCGAAGATCGCCACGGGCGTTGAAGATCTTGGATTTGGCGTTCTCCAGTTCCGTGTTGGCGAAATGCTTCACATTAGCGATCTGGCGCTGTTTGATCCGGTTGGGATGCACCTGGTCGATGAGCGCCTCGACCGAGGCAGCCAGCCGATCCCGGGTTGCGCCCAGATCAGCTTCGATCTGGGATGGCGTACGGGTGGGCTGAGGAGAGTCGTTGGACACATAGCCTCCCTTGACTGTGTTGCGGCGTCCCAAATCACAGCGTATTGCAGCGTGGCCGGCACGCGGGCGCGGCCGTGGATCAAAGCCAGTGGTCGCAGCGGCTAGGGTCTTCGCATGACCATTCGGCTCAGCGACGGCGACGCCGCGCCACCCTTTACCTTGCCAGACGCCGACGGCGAAAATGTGTCGCTCGCTGACTTCTCTGGACAGCGCGTGATTGTTTACTTCTACCCCGCTGCGCTGACGCCAGGGTGCACGACGCAGGCGGTCGACTTCACCGCCGCGATGGAGGAGCTTGGCGCCGCGGGCCTTCACGTGATCGGCATCTCGCCGGACGCTCAGGAAAAACTCATCCAATTCCGTGCGAAAGAGTCGGTCGGTTTTCCACTTCTGTCTGATCCGAACAGGTCGACGCTCAACGCGTACGGCGCGTTCGGAGAAAAGCTGTTATACGGCAAACTGATCAAGGGAGTCATTCGATCAACCTTCGTGATCGATGTTGATCAGAAAGGCGAAGGCACCATCGCGGTAGCCCAGTACAACGTCAAGGCGGCCGGTCACGTCGACAAGCTCAAGCGGGACCTAAATCTGTAGACTTCATCGCCGACTTGTCAGAATCTGAGCACCATATGTGGTGTTGGGATTCTGACAATTTGGTGGCGCGCCGGAGTGGTGGAACTGGTAGACACGCAGGATTTAGGTTCCTGTGCCTTCGGGTGTGAGGGTTCGAGTCCCTCCTTCGGCACGAGTTTGATTGTTTCGCTCGCCAAGCTCGCTCAACGAGGATCGCGCTTGGCAGCCGCCTACTTCGTCGTCGCTCGCAGACGATAAAGCGTGTCCGCTCGCTCCTCCTCAGCACGGCGGCGCGCGATCCGGGATTTAGTTGGCTTCGGGCCAACTCGCAGGCTGCTTCGATGCGCGGCCTTCTCATTACCCGGAGCTGTTAAGCGGTTTCTCGACGGGTATCGCTCTCCAGCTCGGGATTCTGCGCGACGCCGACATCGGCGCTGGGAGCCCCGGTGATCAGCGCGTAGGTGGCACCGGCGATTGCTGCTCCGATGATTGGCGCGACGATGAACAACCACATCTGGGCAAGTGCAGCTGTGCCGGCGAACCACGCGACTCCGAGCGAACGGGCGGGGTTGGCAGAACAGTTCGTCACCGGAATGGCAACGAGGTTGACCACGGTCAGCGCCAGGCCGATCGCTATGGGCGCGAAACCTTTCGGCGCACGATCATCGGTGGCGCCGAGGATGACGTAGACGAAGACCGCGGTGATCACGATCTCGATGATGAGTCCGGCCACGAGGCCATAACCTCCAGGCGATCGATCACCGTACCCGTTCGAGGCGAAACCACTCTCGACCGCATTGAACCCTTGCTTGCCGCTCGCGATCGCGAAGAGCACGGCACCGGCGAGTGATGCCGCAACGAGCTGGGTGACGATGTAGGGCAATACGCCCTTCCACTCGAACCGTTTCGCGATCGCCAGACCGATTGTGACGGCCGGGTTGAAATGTCCGCCGGAGACGTGCCCGAAGGCGTACGCGCCGACCAGCACGGACAGACCAAATGCAAGCGAGACCCCGACGAACCCGATCCCCAACTGCACCTTGTCATCAGTGAGGAATGTGGCAGCCAGGATCGCTGCTCCACATCCCCCGAACACCAGCAGAAACGTCCCGAGGGCTTCGGCGCCGAGCTTTGCTGCCAACGATGGTTGCCTCATGTGACTCCCCATGCCTTAAGAGTGTGCGACCTAGAGCCGCGATTGTAGGGGGTGTGTTCAGCGCTTCGGACGCCGCCACGCTGAGACGCTCAAGAAGCCGACTCCGTATGCGATCGGCGGCGATAGCTGACGAAGCTGTATCCATCGTAGGATTCGCGGCCGGTTTCAAGCCACTCTTCGGGATCAATTGCTGGGAACGTCACGTCGCCATCAGGTTTCTGACCAACCTCAGTGATCACCAGACCGGTGAGCCGATTCCAGGCAGCTCGGTAGATCTCTCCCCCGCCCGCGACAAAGATGATCTTGGGATCGAGCAGCAGCGCCTGCTCGAATGCCTCGTCAAGCGACGGCATTGCGCGTACGCCGTCGTCGCGCCACATCCGGTCCCGGGTGATCACGAACGTGGTGCGCCCAGGCAATGGACGGCCGATCGAGTCATATGTCTTGCGGCCCATGATCAACACGTTCCCCATGGTCAAGGCCTTGAACCGCTGCCAGTCGGCTGGAATCCGCCACGGTATGTCGTTGTCCGCACCGATGACGCCGTTGACCGCGACAGCGGCTATCCCAATAATCTCGGGCATGATCAAACTGCGATTGGCGCTTTGATGCCCGGATGCGGGTCGTACCCCTCGATCGCAATGTCATCGAAGCCGAACTCATCGATCGAACTGACGCCGGTGTTGAGCAGCAGCTTCGGGAGGGTCCGCGGCTCTCGCCCTAACTGCAGACGGGCTTGATCCAGGTGGTTGAGGTAGAGGTGTGCGTCCCCGAGAGTGTGCACAAAGTCGCCGACCTCCAAGTCGCAGACTTGGGCTACCAGGTGCGTGAGCAGCGCGTAGGAGGCGATATTGAACGGCACGCCGAGGAAGATGTCGGCGGAGCGCTGGTAGAGCTGGCAGGACAATCGGCCTTGCGCCACGTAGAACTGGAACATTGTGTGGCACGGCGGCAACGCCATGTCGGCAAGATCGGCAACATTCCAGGCGCTGACGATGTGGCGACGGGAATCTGGCGTCGCCTTGATCGACTTGATCACGCCAGCTAGTTGGTCGACGTGATCGCCGGCTGGTGTCGGCCAGGACCGCCACTGGTACCCGTAGATAGGGCCCAGTTCGCCGTCAGCATCGGCCCATTCGTCCCAGATGGTCACGCCCTGTTCGTGGAGCCATTTAACGTTGGTTGAGCCTTGGATGAACCACAACAGTTCACCGATGATCGACCGGGTGTGCAGCTTCTTGGTCGTCAGCAGTGGAAAGCCTTCGCGGAGATCGAAGCGCATCTGGTAGCCAAATGTGCTGAGCGTGCCAGTGCCAGTCCGGTCGCTCTTCTCCACTCCTCGGGTCAGGACATGGTCAAGCAGGTCAAGGTAGGTCTTCACGGCTCATCCCTCCCGAGCAGCTGGCTCCAGCCGGCGCAGCTCCGCTATCAGCACAGGCAGGATGGCACGAACGGCGCGCCCGCGATGGCTGATGGCATCCTTCGCGGCTGGCTCAAGCTCCCCGTTGGTCACGGTGTTCCCCTCAGCGACGAATAGCGGATCGTAGCCGAACCCATTGTGACCAGCGGGTCTGACACTCAGCCGGCCTCGCATCTCACCCAGCCGTACGTGTTCGGCGCCATCCGGAAGGACGAGCGCCATGGCACAGACGAACCTGGCAGTCCGCTCGGCCGGCGGGACGTCATCCAGCTGGCGCAGCAAAAGCGCATTGTTTTCCTCGTCGCTGGCACCATGTCCGGCCCAGCGGGCGGACCGTACGCCGGGCATCTCGTTGAGCACGTCAACCGCAAGTCCGGAGTCGTCGGCAAGTGCGGCTAACCCGCTGGCTGCGACGCAGGCGCGGGCCTTGAGCAAGGCATTGCCTTCGAACGTCCGCTCGGTCTCGACCGGCTCGGGATATGCCGGAACATCAGCCAGTCCGAGGACCTGGACATCCGGTGCTTCATCGACAACGAGGCGCCTCAGCTCGGCAAGTTTCTTATCGTTGTTCGTCGCCAGCACGACCCGATGGGCAGTCGTCATTTACGACGCGAGTGCGGCGTGTTGCAGCGCGGTCAACTGCGCACAACCGGTGGCGCCAAGGTCGAGGAGCTGATCGAGAGCAGCCCGATCGAACGGAGCGCCCTCAGCGGTGCCCTGGACCTCGATGAAGGACCCGGCACCACTCATGACGACATTCATGTCGGTGTCAGCAGCCGAGTCCTCGGTGTAGCACAGGTCGAGCAGCGGCACGCTATCGACCACTCCGACCGACACAGCAGCCACTGATCCCATGAGAGGCTCGGCGGTCAATAGATTGCGGTCACGCAGCCAACTGACTGCATCCACGAGGGCGACGTAGGCGCCGGTGATCGAGGCGGTCCTGGTGCCGCCATCGGCCTGCAATACGTCGCAGTCGAGCACGATGGTGTTCTCGCCCAGCGCCTTGTAATCGATGATCGCGCGGAGGCTGCGGCCGATGAGCCGGCTGATCTCATGAGTGCGGCCGCCGATTCGGCCGCGTACGGATTCGCGGTCGTTTCGCGTGTTGGTGGCGCGTGGCAGCATCGCGTACTCACTGGTCACCCAGCCGAGGCCGGAGCCCTTACGCCACCGCGGAACCCCCTCCGTCACGCTGGCGGCGACCAGTACCCGGGTCTGGCCAAATTCCACCAACACCGAGCCCTCGGCCTGCGGAAGCCATCGACGGGTGAACCGAACCTCTCGAAGTTGATCATGGCTACGTCCGTCGGCTCGAGAGGTCACGACCTTAGCCTAGAAGAACTGATCTCCCACGAGGCTCCGGGCGTCGCCAGTGAAACAGGCCCGTCAAAGTGAGGCACTGCTTCGGCGAGCACGCGCTCTGGCTCATGCCACGGCGGAATGTGAGTTATGACCACGGCCCCGACGCCCGCCGCCTGTCCGATAGCGGCAGCCTGAGCACCGGAGAGATGCATGCCGGGAGGGTTGTCGGGACCGTCGAGGAAAGCCGCTTCCACCAACAACAGGTCGACACCGTTGGCGAAGTGGACCAAATCCTCGGATGGCCCGGTGTCGCCGGAGTAAACCATGGCGCCGCCGTCCGGTGCCTCCTCCTCCACGCGGATGCCGTACGCCTCGACCGGGTGCGCGACTCGCACGGCACGTACCAGGAACGGTCCGATGTGCTGGCTGGGCTGCCAGGTATGCCAGTCGAACTGCTCGGCGAGGGCGGCGCCGGACTCGCTGACGTCGCTGTTGGCGCCTGTCACCTCGTACGCCCGGGCGAGCCGGGCGGCCGCGCTGGCTGGGGCGTAGACCGGACGGCGCGGCCACGGCGCGTTAGGCGAATAGCGTGCTGCCACGTAGTAGCCGCACAGATCCAAACAATGATCAGCATGCAGGTGACTCAACGCTATGGCGTCGATTTCATGGGGGTCGATATAGCGGTAGAGCGCTCCCATGGCGCCTGGACCGCAATCCATCAGCAGCGAAAAGACTCGATCTTGGTATGGGGCTTGCACCAGGTAGCTGGAGGCCGGAGACTCCGGTCCGGAGAGAGACCCGCTACAGCCGACGACGGTCAACTTCATCTTCGATCAGACAAACTGCTCGACGCCGGTGACCAGACCGCCCATGAGTCGGTGTCCGACGCCCTCGAAGGCCTCTGGGCTGCCGGTGGTCAAGAAGCGGTAGCTGGCCACCCGTGGCTGATCATGGGTCAGGTTCCGTCGAGTCAGTGCCGCGTACACGTCCTTGGCGCACTCCTCTGCGCTGGACACCAAGCTGACGTTGTCACCAAGCACGTAAGAGATCACGCCGGTGAGCAGTGGATAGTGAGTGCAGCCCAAGATCAACGTGTCGATATCGGACTGCTGCAGCGGCTTGAGGTATTCCTCTGCGCACGCCAGTAGTTCGGGGCCGCCGGTAATGCCGGCCTCGACGAAGGAGACAAAAAGTGGGCAAGCCGCGGTATGGAGTTCGATGTGCGGGGCCGCGGCGAAGGCATCGTCGTAGGCCTGCGATGTGGCGGTCGCCTCGGTGCAGATCACTCCAACCCGACCCGACCGGGTGGCAGCGACTGCCCGACGGGCGGCCGGCAAGATTACCTCGACCACCGGGACGGCGTAACGCTCCCGTGCGTCGCGGAGGACGGCGGCGCTGCCTGAGTTGCAGGCGATGACCAAGATCT
>DASVEX010000275.1:0-4621 GCA_036380335.1 Propionibacteriaceae bacterium
CAGCCGGCCGCACCCCAAGCCTGGGTGCCACCCAAGTCATGACCAACGATGTGGGCCGTGGCAAGCCCGGCGGTGTCGAGCAGGGCGATCACGTCAGCGGCTGTGGCCGCGGTTCGATAGTCCCTTCGCCGGGTAGGTCGAGCCGTACGGGTATAGCCACGCTGCGTCGGAGTAAGGGTTCGCAGCCCCTCAAGGTTCAGCCGAGCGGCAACGGCGTCGAAGGTCGATGGTTGCTGCGGAAATCCGTGCAACAACACGACCGCTGGAGCATCGACAGGTCCGGAGTCGACAACATCGAAGCGCAGCCCGGGACGTAAAAAGTGATCCATGGCTCTCCTGTTGCCGACGTTGCACGGCCGATCATGCTGTGTGAGGTATCAGGATGGCAGGCTGTGATTCAACGGTGGTGGACGGGAGTGTGTGATGACGGACGAACGAAAGATCTTGGAACGGGTCCTCGACGAGGCGACTGGCTTTCTTGATGGCCTGAACGGTCGGCGGGTGGCTGCGCGCACCGATGTGGACGGAGTTGCGAGCGCGCTCAGACGACCGCTTCCTCAGGACGGCGCCGAGCCGCTGGAGGTGATCGAAGAGTTGATCGCCGGGGCCGAGCCAGGAGTCGTCGCGATGCCATCCGGACGGTTCTTCGGCTGGGTCATCGGCGGGGTACTGCCGGCGACGCTCGCCGCGGACTGGCTCACCTCGACCTGGGATCAAAATGCTGGGCTGCTGGCGTCCTCGCCGGCCGCGGCAGGGGCGGAATGGGTGGCCAGCGAATGGCTTCTCGACCTACTGGGCCTACCCGCCGACTCCGCGGTTGGTTTTGTCACGGGGGGGATGATCGCAAACTTCACCTGCCTCGCCGCAGCCCGCCACGAGGTGCTGCGCCGGGTGGGCTGGAACGTCGAGCAAGATGGCCTGCCCGGCGCGCCTCCCGTGACGGTGATCGTCGGCGAAGAACGCCACGAGACCGTCGACGTCGCCCTGCGGTTCCTCGGGCTCGGTGAGGCACGGAGCATCATCGTCCCCGCTGATGATCAAGGTCGGATCCGGCTTGACGCACTGACTGACGCCTTGGCGCAAGTGAGCAGCAATCCCGTGATCGTCTGCCTTCAGGCAGGCAACGTCCACAGCGGGGCCTTCGACCCCATCGCGGCGGCTGTTGATCTTGCCCATCGCCACGACGCCTGGGTGCACGTCGATGGCGCATTCGGGCTGTGGGCGGCTGCATCACCTGACTACCGCCCGCTGGTCGCAGGTGTAGAAAGCGCCGACTCCTGGGCCACCGATGCGCATAAGACGCTCAATGTGCCTTACGACAGCGGGCTCGCGATCGTGGCCAACGCCGACGCAATGTATGCCGCGATGGGCGTGCATGCCGCGTACCTGATCCAAGACGAGCGACCCGATCCGTTCGCGACCGTGCCCGAATTTTCACGTCGCGCGCGCGGCTTTACGGTCTGGGCCGCGCTGCGTTCGCTGGGCCGCCGCGGGGTGGCTGAGATGGTCGAGCGGTTCTGCGCGCACGCCCGACGGTTCGCCGCCGGGTTGAGCCAGATGGAGGGCGTGCGGGTCGTCAACGATGTGGTCTTCACCCAGGTCTGCGTGTCATTCGGGAGCGATGAGATGACACGTGAGGTAGCCGCGCGATTGTTGCAGGACGGCACCGCGTGGATGACCCCATCGACGTGGCACGGGCAGGCGGTGCTGCGTATCTCGGTGTCTAACTGGCGGACCACCGACGAGGATGTCGACCGAACCCTCGACGCCGTACGCCGCGTGCTCGCCGACGTCCGTGCGGCCTGAATCAGTGCAGGCTCGCCTTGAGCCCAATGACCATGAGGCCGAGCAGCGCGCCGATGCAAGCGCTCAGCACGCTGCCCCCGAGGCCGAGTCCACCGCGTCGGCCGGCGAAGAAGCTGTAGGCCGTCAACAACACCGTGCTCGCGATCACCGCAATCCAGGCGTCGGTACGGATTGGTAGGCCGGCGAGTTGAGTCACGAGCAGGATGACGGCGGGCACTAGAGCCGCCGCCAGGATTGGCCACGTCTCCGCAAGCGCCTCTTTGAGTGCGTCGACGGGATGTGTGTGGTGCTTGACGGCATCACCCAGGGTCCGAGCATGCAGATGCGCCAGCCAGTAAATGAACGCGGTGCCGAGAATGGTGAGAACAAGCCGCGTCTCTTCCAGATGCCCGACTGCTGCTGCGATGACTGCCGCGGACACCACGGTGCCGGTGATGACGCCTTCGCCGTTGATCATTCCCAGCGGGTCGCGCTCACGCTGCACATCCGCTGCACCATGGCTACTTTTGGTCTTCATTTCCTCGCCAAGTCAACTCAGGCTCCGATCCCGCGTCAAGGCATACTGCTTTGTCCGCCGTCCGGGGATGTTTCCCGGTCAAGCCAGTCGGCCAACGGCCCATGGGCGACTTCGGCGAAGCGCTGCTTCAACTCCGCACCGGCAGCAACCAGGTCCTCGACGACGGCGACGTAATCGCGACCGTCGACCATTCGCCGCCGCGTCGGTTGAGCGATGCGCCACATTCGGCGAGTAGCCGGACCATCTCAAGGCCGCAGCCACGACGTACGGCGTGCACGAGCAGCGCGCCCTCATTCGGGTCCGCCCCGGCATCGAGCAACATTCGAACGTGATCAACATGGTCGTCGTCAATGGCATGCGCGAGCGCGTTCGACCCACGCGGCTGCGCCCCGTAGTCGAGCAGCAGCTTGAGGCAGGCGGTGTCTTGGGCCTCAACCGCGTGGTAGAGGGCGTCGCCGAAATGAGGCTCACCATTGGGATCCGCGCCGTACTCGAGCAGCAGTGCGGTCAGCTCGGGATCTTGGCGAACCCCGGCCGCACCGTACAGCACCGACATCGGCCCGAACTCGTTGCGGAAGAAAGCGTTGGGGTCTGCGCCTTGGCGCAGCAGCTCGCGCGCCAGAGCCACGTTGCCGAAGCACGAGTGGCAGACGTAATGCAGGGACGCCCACCCGCGTGGGCCTCCTACTTCACCGCTGCGGGCCGGAAGGCATGACGTGTTCGAGCTCAACTGCGATAGAGGTGGGCGCTGCCCTTCCCGCGGATGCACCTCTGCGCGGGGTCGAGCTTACCCGAGCAGCCAGGGGTGAATCAGGGCGTGCCAGCCAGCAGCGCTTGCTGGCCGAGTCCCGAGCGGCGCCTGGTCAGCCGCAGCACCCTGTCCCGCGCGGCACGTGTCAGCCCTCGGGCACTGTCGCGGCGGTGGGCCTGCGACCGAACCCAGGCGATGCGTTCAGCCCGCTGTTGTTCGTACGCGGGGAGCGCCTGGTAGACCGGCAGGCTGCTGAGTGTCTCCGCCAACACCAGTGCATCCTCAACTGCCAGAGCGACACCCTGGGACATGGACGGCGACATCGCATGAGCCGCGTCGCCGATCAACACCGTCCTGCCGAGGAACGCGTACGGCTGATCAACCTCCATGATTGGGCTCCCGGGCAGATGCCCTGCCTGGGCCAGCAGGTCGGTGATCGGCTTGTCGAGATCATTGAAGTAGCTTCGCCAGTCCCAGATTGGCCGGCCGTTAGCACTGGCGATGTCCGCGTAGCAAAAGACGGCTCCTTCGCCCAACGGCATAGTGAGCAGGCTGCGATCGGATGCCAATCGAGCGTGCCAGGTGCCTTCCTCGCCGTCCCAGCCGTCAGCGATGAAACGCCAGGCCCAACGGCCGGTGTAGGTCGGCTCGGTGCCGCCGATGCCGGCGGTGCGCACCAAGGAATCGACTCCATCCGCGCCTACGAGTACGTCGTAATGTTCGACTGAGCCATCAGTGAGCTTGACGGCGTTGTCGCGGAGCCGGGCGTCGATCGTGGTGCCGAGACGGATGGGGATGTCGGTCGTTGTCTTGAGCAGCAACTCATGCAGGCTGTCACGACGGATCGCCGCGCAACGACTCTGTTCACCCCAGATGGTCGACACCGGGAGGTCAGCCAGTACGCGCCCACCAGCTCCGGTGACCCGTTGCCGGCTGATGGGGTGAGCCGCAGCGGCGACCGCGTCTCCGAGCCCGAGTTGATCCAACGCTCGGACGGCGTTGGTGGGCAGATAGTAAGCGGTATCCGTCGCAGCCCACTCCTGGCTGCGCTCGATCACCAGCGGATCGTGCCCGGCGTCCTTGAGTGCTCGAGCCAAGCTCAGCCCGGCGATGCCGCCGCCGGCAATGAGTACGCGCAGCCCCGAGTGCGTTTGCGGACTGCCGTTGTTGATCATGGTGTCTTGCAATTGATTCCTTGTCATGATCAATTTCTACGGCAGAAGGCACGCGCGATCATCGGCAAGCGCTACCCATTCGGCGTGCTGAACTACCCACATCGACGCTCTGCGGCGTCGGCGGATATGGGTGATGAACCGCCAGTCTGCTAGGGCCCTCGGGAGGCGAGGCCCAGCTCTGCTGCCCGAGCTGTGGCCTGCCGGCGGGATGTGACGCCCAGTTTGGCCAATATCTCAGCAACGTGACGGTCGACCGTACGCACCGACAGCACGAGCTGCGTGGCAATCTCTCCGTTGGTCAAGCCGGCGGCCAGCAGCCGCAGCACCTCGAGCTGCCGCTCCGTGAGGCCGGCTGGGTTTTCCCGAGTACCT
>DASVEX010000276.1:0-17925 GCA_036380335.1 Propionibacteriaceae bacterium
CGGACCAGTTGGGAAACGACGACCCGCTCGGTGCCATTGATGACGAATGTGCCCTTGTCGGTCATCAAGGGGAAATCGCCCATGAAGACCGTCTGGCTTTTGATCTCGCCAGTCTCGTTGTTCATGAACTCGGCCGTAACGAAGAGCGGGGCGGCGTAAGTGACGTCGCGCTCTTTGCACTCATCGACTGTGTTTTTCGGCGGCTCGAACCGGTGGTCACGGAACGACAGCGACATGGTGCCGGAAAAGTCCTCGATGGGAGAGATCTCCTCAAAGATCTCCTCGAGTCCAGACTTGGTATTGATGTCCGTACGGCCTTGGTCCAATGCGGTCGCTACGCGATCGCGCCAGGCGTCATTGCCGACAAGCCAATCAAATGAATCGATCTGCAAATCAAGCAGATATGGAACTTCCATGGGTTCGGCGATCTTCGCGAACGAAATTCTGCCGGTAGCGGATATGACTTTGGTCTTCAAGGCTGTGCGCGAGGCGGCCAACTCCTGTGTCCTTCCGAGGGCTCGCAGTTGAGGAGCGAAGTGCTTCTACGCATGCTGAACGACCCGTGTCAAAGTGAAACGGGTCGGCAGATGGCGAGGGCAAACCCCCAATATAGATGCTGATACGCCCAAAGTCAAGAACCGGGCGCAGCACAAGCTAGAGCAGTCAAATCTTCGACTACCTTGCAGGAGATCATACTCTTCGATAGCCGCGCGACAAGGGGCAATGTTGGCTCCTTTGACTCCCCGCAGAGTCGCCGCATCGCGCTCAAACGGGGCGTACCGCTCTTGGTCCCAACGCGCCAGGACCTTCGACTCTCACATCACCGGATCGGTTGGCATTGACTGACGATGGACCCACGTCGAGGAAGGACGTGCAATGGCAGAGGCGACTCGGGTGCTCGTGACGTACGCGAGCAGGATGGGCGCAACCCAAGAGATCGCCGAAGCCATTGGGCGTCAACTTCAGAGATCGGGCGTGCAGATCACGGTCGCACGATGTGCAGACAACATAAGTTCGAAGGGCTTCGACGGCGTGATCATCGGCAGCGCCATTTATACCCGGCGCTGGCTGAAGGCGGCGACTCGTTATCTGAAACGGGACGCAGACGAATTTGACCCGCACAGAACATGGTTATTCCAGAGCGGTCCCTGCGGCGAGGGGGCCCGTAATGAACAGGTCTCGCCACCAAGGGCGGTCGCGCGGATCATCAGCCCGCGGGGGCTGGTTGCTCCAGTCACCTTCGGCGGCCGACTTGACGCCGAGCATGCCACTGGCCGGCTGAGCAGGTGGATGGCAGCGGAAGGCCCTCTCGCGGGCGACTTTCGCGACTGGGAGCGAATTCGTGCCTGGGCGTCCACCATTGCCGATCAACTCGGTCGAACGACGTCAGCAAGGGAGTGATGGTGGAGAAGCGATACGCCGACGATAGGTCGACGAGCGAGTTTCGGGAGATCAGTCCTGCTCGCTGCCAAGAGCTGCTCCAGAGCCAGAGTGTCGGGCGGATCGCTTGGCAAGCCGCGGACGGTCCGCAAATCCTTCCGGTGACATATGCCTGGCATCAGGGCATGATCATCTTCCGTACGTCGCCATACGGGGTCTTGTCAGAGCTGATTCGGCCGACTGCGGTCGCGTTCGAGGTCGATGAGCTTGATCAAGTCGATCGTCGGGGGTGGAGCGTGGTGGTGCAAGGCAGGGCGCAGGGAGTCGCCGAACCTGATCAACTCGTTCGGATGTGGACCGTGGGCAGCGTTGTTCCGTGGGCGGCTGGGGTGAGAAACGTGTTCATCCAGGTCACGCCGCATAAGGTGACCGGACGTGTGGTGTCCGCTCAGTCCGGTTAGGCACTGGGGTGCACCGGCTGCCGATATCTGGGTGTTTCCCGATATCTGGGTGAATTGCCGGTCATTAGCAACCGATTGTGAAGGTAGTGGGACTTTGGTCCTGACTTTTTCTGGACCCCGCGCACCCCTACCGGGTTAATGACGACTAGCGCACAATTATCTGAGGGAGGGTGGAACTCGAGGGAGTCGATCATGCCAACTTTTGGCGGTCACATGTCTCCGGGCGAGCGGCTGCGCAAGCTATCGCCGCACGAATGCAAGGCATGGATTTGCAGTCATCACGAGGGCCGGCTGGGATATCAGTCCGGCCGCGGTCATCGCTCAGTCGTTGTTTCGTACGCGGTTGCCGGCGATCAGATCTTGGTTCGGCTTCCTGACTACAACGACATCGTGCACTATGCACCTGGGGCTGAGGTCAGCCTGGACGTCGATGGTGGAACACCCGCCGCCCACCGTGAGACAGTCGTGGTGACCGGCACGGCCGCACTGGCCGACAGCGGCGAACGCCCGTTGATCGATCAAGCCGCCTTCCGAGAAGACTGGCCTGCTGACGTTCCGACCTCAATAATCTGCCTGCCTCTCAACGCCGTCGAAGGGTTCGAACTCAGGGATCCATAGCCTAACTAAATTTGTCCCTCCCCCGGGAAAATGGTCGCGGACGACACAGACTCCACGCGGTTTGTGCCGTCCGCGACCACGTTCTGACCTGTGATCATGCCAAGCTTGCGGCAGCCGCTAGAGTCCATGATCATGACCTCGACTGGATGGACTGCAGCGGATCTACCCTCACAAAAGGGACGGATCTTCATCGTCACCGGTGCCAACAGCGGCATAGGACTCCCCACTGCGCGGGCGCTTGCCCAAGCTGGCGCTCATGTGGTGCTGGCCGTACGCGATGTGGCCAAAGGCGAGACGGCTGCTGCGTCGATAGCCGGTGACACCGAGGTGCGCCGTCTTGATCTTGCCGATCTGGCCTCGATACGCGCGTTCGCCGACGCCTGGCAGGGCGACGTCGATGTATTGATCAACAACGCCGGAGTGATGAGAACACCGGAGCAGCGTACGGCCGATGGATTCGAGCTGCAGATCGGAACTAACCACCTTGGTCACTTCGCGCTGACCAACCTGTTGCTTCGGCATGTCACGGACCGTGTAGTGACCGTCTCGTCCGGCGCTCACCGCGGTGGGTCCATCTCTCTCGACGACCTCAACTGGCAACGCCGTCGTTACCAGCGCTGGGCCGCGTACCAGCAATCGAAACTGGCCAACTTGCTGTTCACCCTCGAGCTCGAGAGACGGCTGACGGCTGCGGGCTCACCGATCCGTGCCTTGGCGGTGCACCCGGGCTATGCAGCAACCAATCTTCAGTTTCGCAGCGAGCGGGGGATCGAGGATCGCATCATGGGCTTGGCGAACAGGCTGTTCGCCCAGACCGATGAGGCTGGCGCGCGGCCCACATTGTTTGCAGCCAGCCAAGATCTCCCCGGAGCCAGTTATGTCGGTCCAGACGGTCTCCGGGAGCGTGGCTATCCCACACTCGTCGGTCGCACCGCCGCGGCATCAGATGTGGAGATGGCGAAGAGGCTGTGGACCCTGTCCGAGGAGCTCACGGGCGTCGGGTTTCCACTCGCGTCGGCCCAGTCCGGGTAACTTCAGGACCGGACTCGGCTGCGAAAACGATTCCGGGTCAAGGCTGCCCGCTCGGACGGATCAAGCTTCGTGTGTCCTCACTCCCGAACACGGGAGAAAGGACCGAGGACGCGTGGCTAACCGTGCGCTATGGCTGGCATGACACGGTTGTCGAGTCTTGTGAGACGGCAAGCAACCCTATTTCGGGTGCTACGCAACGCGGCTACGCCGGCGATTCTGCTCGATGCACCCGTTGCCGGAATTGAGTGTGTCCTTTCTCCCGATATAGGGAGAAAGGACACACGTTCGGAGCGGCTGATCGGCTACTTGTAGGAGACGGTGGCGCCGGCGGCCTCGAGAGCCTCCTTAGCCTTGTCCGCAGCCTCCTTGTTGACCTTCTCCAGAACAGCCTTGGGGGCAGCCTCGACCAGATCCTTGGCTTCCTTCAGACCAAGGCTGGTTAGTGACCGCACCTCCTTGATCACCTGGATCTTCTTTTCGCCGGCTGCCTCGAGGATGACATCGACCTCGTCGCTGCCCTCTTCCTCGACGGGACCGGCCTCGCCGCCGCCTGCTGCCGGTGCCGCAGCGGCCGCGACGGGGGCGGCTGCTGTTACGCCGAAGGTCGTCTCGAATTCCTTGATGAAATCGCTGAGCTCGATCAAGGTCAGCTCCTTGAAGGCATCAAGGAGCTCAGTGGTGCTGAGCTTCGCCATAGTGGGCGTCCTTCCTAGTTGTCTTCCGCAGCGGGTGCTGCCAGTGGTTCTGCCGCGGACGTGGTGCCCGCTTCAGGTGCAGCTGACGCTGCGGGTTGTGCCGCCTCGGCGGCGAGTTCTTCGTTCGTCGGCTCGTCGGCTAGCTCGTCGTTCGTCGGCTCTTGGTTCGGCTCGTCAGCAAGCTCGTCGTTAGTCGGCTCTTGGGTCGAAACTGCCGCTAGCTCTTCGGTCGCGGACTCAGCCGTAGCGTTCGGCGCGCTGGCGAGCAGCGAGGAATTCTCTCCTGCTGCTTTCTCGAGCGCGGCGAACAGCCGAGCCGCCTGCGACAGCGGAGCAGCCGCTAGCGAGACTGCTTGCTGTAGGACTCCTTGCAGGGCGCCCGCCACCTTGGCGAGCAGGACATCACGCGACTCAAGATCCGCCAGTCGCCTGACCTCGTCGGGGCTCATGAACTTGCCGTCCAGCACCCCGCCCTTGATCACAAGTTGCGGATTCGTCCGTGCGAAGTCACGCAGGCCCTTGGCCACGATCACGGGATCGCCGTCGATGAAGGCAATAGCCGTCGGCCCGACGAGATGCTCCTCGATCCCGTCGACACCGGCCTCACGGGCGGCGATCGTGGTCAGCGTGTTCTTTGATACGGAATAACTGGCCTCATCGCCGAGCGAGCGGCGCAGCTCCTTGAGCGCCTTGACCGAGAGTCCGCGGTATTCGGTCAGTACCACGCCTGCCGAGCTGGAGAACCTATTGGCCAGCTCGGCGACGGCCGCTACCTTGTCCGACCTCGCCATGTATCTCCTCCACTTCGTCGCGCGCGTCATCTGAAGCGCTACCGAAGGGCTGGCTTTGCCGTTTGAGAAAGGGCCGTAGAGATGAGAAAGCCCTTTGCGCAGGCGGCAAAGGGCGATGGGGAGATCAGATGTCTCCCGCCACACTTGTACTCACCTACGCGGGCTGCCCGTGCTCTCGTACGGACACTTCGGGTCGAACTGGAAGCTCGACCAACCAGCGGTCTTCGGCAGCGCACACTCTACCGACGGCCCCAAGCGCCAACCAAATCGATAACTCTGGGACCGACGCGCTACCCAGGAACGGGGCATATCCCCGGGTGCCGTAACCAAAACGAGATAATTTCGGCTGCCGGCAGTGGTAAATGTCTCGATTTGATAACGTGGCCAGACTGGCCATTTCGAACAGGGCCGGTGTTGTCTCACTCGGGGGAGATCCACCGTCATGGGGAGGATTCGGAAGACTGCAGCCTGCCTGATTACCGGACTCGCACTAGCTGCCACTGCAGCTCTTGGCACGATTCCGGCCGACGCTGCAACAAGGTGCGACGTCACCTTCACGACGTATCAGCCGATCAAGGCCGGCTCCCACGGAGCCCAGGCAAAGGCGATGGAGTGCCTGCTTCACAAAGCCGGCTACCCGACCACCGTCAACGGTCACATCTCCGCCGCCGACACCCAGGAGCTGGCCAAGTTTCGGAAATCCATTGGGCTCAACCCCCTCCTCGTGGGTGGTCGGCGTGCCTGGAGTGCACTGCTCTCGCGCGGCACAACGCCGCACCTTCAGGCCGGTGACAAAGGTAAGAGCGTCCTTCGGCTGCAGCTGGCGCTGCGATCAGCCGGCTTCGCCAAAATCCCAATAAAGGGCCGCTACGGCGCGGCTACCGCCGACGTGATCAAGGTCATTCAGAAGTCGCGGCACCTCAAGCGAACCGGAGAGGTCAACGCCGAGTTCTGGAAGGCGCTACAAGCCGGCAAGATCATCGCTACGACCGTCGTCGTCAAGAAACCGATCCCTAAACCGGTCTCAAAGACGCCAAACACTCATACCAAGGGCGAGAAAGCTCTGGCATTTGCCAAGAAACAGCTCGGCGATCCATACGTACGCAATGCCGCCGGGCCCAACGGCTGGGACTGCTCCGGCCTCAGCATGAAGGCCTGGAAGGCGGCCGGAGTGAGCCTGCCGCACTCGGCCGGAAAGCAGTACCGCATCGGCAAGAAGATCTCCAAATCCAATCTCAGGAACGGTGACCTGGTCTTCTTCTACCCCGGCATCAAACATGTCGCCCTGTACGCCGGCAACGGCAACGTCATCCATGCGCCACACCCAGGCAAGAAGGTGCAGTACATCAAGATGAAGTACATGCCCTACATGGGCGCAAGCCGACCGGGTTAACAGCCCCAAGCTGCGAGCGTCGGCTTGCGCGAGCAGCTTCAGAAAGAACGCGCAGGGGGCGCAAGTGGTCACAGGCGACACCGCAATCCGTTCGCTCCGTGTCGTTTGTGACCACTTGCTGTGAAGATGGGTCGATGCATCCGTGCGTACGCGAGGCTCGGGAGTCTGACCTCGATCGAATCCTGCAGCTGATCGTCGATTTGGCCAGCTACGAAAAGGCTGCTCACGAGGTGAAGACCACGACCGAACAGCTTCGCACCGCGCTGTTTGGACCTCAGCCCGCCGCGTACGCGCTGGTTGCGGAATGGGAGAAGCAGGTGGTCGGCCTCGCACTCTATTTCCGAAATTTCTCGACCTGGGAGGGAGTTCACGGTCTCTACCTCGAGGACCTGTACGTGATGGGAGAGTATCGGGGTTTCGGGCTTGGCAAGGCCTTACTGATGTCGCTCGCCGAACTGACCGTCGAGCGAGGTTACGCACGGCTGGAGTGGGCAGTGCTCGACTGGAACCAGCCCGCGATCGATTTCTACCGCCGCCTTGGGGCGATACCGATGGACGAGTGGACGGTTTACCGGCTCAGCGGCGAAGCGCTCGCGGCTGCCGCAGCCACTCCAGTGACTTCCTGATCCACGAGCTGGCTACTCGGCGAAGCGACTCAACGACACCGTGCCACCGATGGCAAGTACGAATCCCGCCAGAGCCAGGGGAAGCCGACCGTGGGCAATGGCGTCGCCAAAAAGTGCGATGCCGATCAATGAGGGCACCACAACCTCGAACACGAAAGTGATCGCGGTGACCAACGTGACTGAGTCTCGCTGCAGCGCCACCGTGAAAAAGCCCATGCCGATCGCGCCATAGACCACGATCGCCCACATCAGTGGGTTGGCCAGCAACGACCATGACACGTCGTCCGCCCCGATGCCGCGAGAGCCGACGGCTACCCCGGTGAACCCCAGCCCCGCGGCGCAGCACATGACGATCGATGAGGCACGACCCTTCATCCGGAAGCCAATGAATCCAACGGTCGCTGGAACGATCGCGAGCAGCAGGATGAGCCAATCTCTGGCCAGCGAAATCCGCGCGGCAGTGCCGGGCACGGCTGTGATGCTGAGGAAGATCAGCCCAACCCCGAGCACGGCGAGCGACAGCCAGTTCTTCCGGGACAGGTTGGCGCCGCGCAGACTGGCGACGACGGCAGTGACTCCGACACTAGCTGCAACGATTGACTGAACCAGGAACAACGGGAGTCGCCGCAGAGCCAGCACATTGCCGCCGAACGCCAGTGCGTCCAGCGCAAGGCCCAGTAGATAAGGCAGCTGCTTGACGATCATGGTCAGCCCAGTCAGCCCGACGACTTCGGCGCCCCGCTTTGCCGCGACCGATTGCAGAACGGAGGCCACCCCATACCCGAAGCAGGCGACGACGGCACCCAGCCAGCTCAGCAACAGCATGCTGGCGGGGCTTGGCTATTCGGCTTCGGGACGCGTTTTGTTGGTATCGACCGGGATTCCGGGGCCCATCGTGGTGGAGAGGGTGATCTTGCGGAGGTAGCGACCCTTGGCGGCACTCGGCTTCAGCCGGACGATCTCATCCATCGCCGCGAAATAGTTCTGGGACAACTGCTTGGTGCTGAAGGACGCCTTGCCGATGATGAAGTGCAAATTGGCATGCCTGTCGACCCGGAACTCGATCTTGCCGCCCTTGATGTCGCTGACCGCCTTCGCGACGTCGACGGTGACTGTTCCGGTCTTCGGGTTGGGCATCAGCCCGCGGGGGCCGAGTGTGCGGCCGAGGCGACCAACTTTGCCCATCATGTCGGGCGTTGCCACAACCGCGTCGAAGTCCAGGTAACCCTTCGAGATCTTGTCGATCAACTCATCGGAGCCCACCTCGTCGGCCCCAGCCGCGATCGCGGCCTCGGCGCGTTCGCCGGTGGCGAACACGAGCACCCGTGCCGTCTTGCCCGTGCCATTGGGGAGATTGACGGTCCCGCGGACCATCTGGTCCGCCTTGCGGGGATCCACCCCGAGCCGCACTGAGACGTCTACCGTCTCGTCGAACCTCGCTCGGGTATTGGCCTTTGCGAAATCCATGGCCTCAGTTGGCGTGTACAACTTACCGGGATCGACCTTCTGCGCGACCTCTTGGTATGACTTGCTGCGCTGCATAATGCTGGTCCTTTCTGGCCAGTTGTGGTCCGAGCCGCGCCGACTCCACCACGTGAATTTGTTTTGAACTTATCCACCGCCGATTTCCGCGCCACCGATCTGCGGGAGCCGCGATTGAACACGCTTTCGTTTCATCTCGGCGACGAAGACGGCGGGTTCGAGCGGAAATCGCGAGCGAGCGGAGCGAGCTCAGTCCAACACTGTGACTCCCATGGAGCGGGCAGTGCCTTCGACAATCTTCATCGCTGCGTCAAGATCGTTGGCATTGAGATCCGGCAACTTGGTGGTGGCGATGTCACGCACCTGATCGCGGCTGATCTTGCCGACCTTCTCCCGATGCGGTACGCCAGACCCCTTCGGTACGCCCGCGGCCTTCTTGATCAACTCAGCGGCCGGCGGGGTCTTGGTGATGAAGGAGAACGTGCGGTCCTCATAGATGGTGATCTCGACCGGAATGATCGTGCCGCGCATGGATTCGGTTGCAGCGTTGTACGCCTTGCAGAACTCCATGATGTTGACACCGTGCGGACCGAGCGCCGTACCGACGGGCGGCGCCGGTGTGGCTGCGCCCGCATTCAAGGCGATCTTGACAAGCGCAGCGACTTTCTTTCTCTTGGGAGGCATTTCTCTTTCTTGATCCTTGTCGTGGTCGTGTGTCGGTCAATGCGACCGAAGCTGGCAGGGTGTGGACGTAGGAGCTCAGACCTTCTGAATCTGTGGGAAGGTCAGATCGACTGGAGTTTCGCGACCCAGAATCTCCACCAGCGCCTTTAACCGCTGGTTGTTCACGTTTATTTCGGTAATGGTTGCGTGGACGCCCGCGAACGGTCCGTCAACCACCATGACCGAATCTCCGACAGTGAAATCGGCGACCTCAACCTTCTTCTTACGGCGAGTGGGGCTGTCGCTGGAAGCAGTTGCCGCCGCTACAACCGCGGGCGCCAACATCTTTTCCACCTCATCCAGGCTGAGCGGAACTGGGGAGTTGGAGTGCCCGACGAAACCGGTCACCGAGGGGGTGTGGCGTACGGTCGACCAGGATTCGTCAGTCAGGTCCATCCGTACGAGCACATATCCCGGCAGCACCGTACGCCTCACCTGTTTGCGCTGGCCATTGCGGATCTCGGTGACTTCCTCAGTTGGCACGATGATCTCGTAGATGTAGTCCTCCATGTTGAGGGAGGACACCCGATTCTCCAGGTTCTGCAGCACCCGATTCTCCATGCCGGAATAGGTGTGTACGACATACCAGTCGCCCGGCTTGGCCCTCAGGTCGGAACGAAATGCCTCGAGAGCGTCATGACCGGCGTCGGACTCCTCCTCCGGCTCGACCTCGACCGTTTCCGGCTCTTCCTCGGTCGTCGGAAGGCTGCCGAAGTCGAGCTCGAAATCGTCCTCTGTTGCCTGGTCGGCAGGAGCACCGCCGAAGTCCAGGTTGATGTCGACGTCGTCTTCGCGACTCGCCGAGTAGCTACCCAGGTCGATATCGAAGTCGTTCTCTGGCGTCTCGGCGGAGGCGGAAGATGCAGGGCTATCCAGCGCGGCTGCATCCTGCTGCTGTTCGTCGGGCACGTCTAAGTCTCCGTTACGTGGTTCGTTGGTCATCAGCTAAAGATCTTGAAAATTGCCCAGCCGAGGCCGAGGTCGAGCAAACTTACGAAGGCGATCACAAACAGCACAAAGACCAGCACGACAACGAAGTAGTTGATCAACTGCGGCCCAGTCGGGTAAACGACCTTGCGCAGTTCACCGATCGACTGCCGGACGAACTTCAGTGGCGTCGTACGCTCCCGCTTAACCAGCTGGTCGCGCTTGTTGGTGGGAGCGCCCTTCGGGCTCCTCCCCTTCGTACCCTTCGTGGCGCCGCCTGTGCCCGTCTTGCCACTGGCACCCGAGGTAGCAGCAGCGACACCGGCGGGCTCCAAGACCTTCTCGGACTGCGTGTTGTCCGTGCCGTCTTCTTTCGCAGTCTCGCTGCCGTTGACTGCGGCCCCGTTCACCTCGGTCCGGGAGGCTTTGAGATCGGCGCTGGTCTGGCTGGCGCCTGACAGCTCGGCAGAGCTCGGCTCAGCGGCCGGCTCCACCTCTTCCTTATCTGCCACGCTACGACCTTTCCTGCCGCAATCTTGTTGCCTCTAGCCTGCAGGGCAAGAGGGACTTGAACCCCCAACCTTCGGTTTTGGAGACCGATGCTCTGCCAATTGAGCTATTGCCCTCCGGTGCCCCCTCACCGGCTGCTTCCAGCGCTGAACACGCCGTACATGGGCGCACAAAAACAATGGTGACGGGCCACCAAACCACAGAGTCTACTGACGATTACCACGAGAGTCGAACGGCTGGAATCGGCGGTACACCACTAGTGCCGTGGAACGACACTAGCTGGCGCGAAGGCGATGGCGGTGGGCCTGCGACATCGCCTCGCGGACTTAGAGCCAGACAAGAGCAGAGATAAGCAGGGCCACGCAGAAGATGGTGGGAATCAGCAGCAAGCCCCAGGAATCGTCGGAGAACTGGGGCTCAGTGGGAAATCGTGCCATCGAGAGTCTTCTCTCTTGCTGAGTGCTGCAGTCGATTCCCCGAGGAGATGATCGTAAGAACGTCGGCGGCCATTAGTCACGGTCTTTCTCGACGAATCTTGCGAGTCGATACAGAGTCGGTGCTACTCGTGCTGGGCATGGCCGTCGGCCTGCGGCTCAGCTGAGTCCGATTCGACCAACAGTTTTTCGGCGGCGGCGAGCAAGACGCAGGTGGCGAGACCGTCGATGGCCGCGGCGATCTCGTCTGGAGAGGGAAAGCTGGGTGCGATTCTGATATTTCGGTCGCGTGGGTCTCGACCGTAGGGAAAGGCTGCACCGGCTCCCGTCATGGATATGCCCGCGCGCTTGGCGAGCTCCACGACGCGAGTCGCCGTACCGTCGATGACATCGAGGCTGACGAAGTATCCCCCGTCAGGATCGGTCCAGGTCGCCCCCTGGTAGTCGCCCAGGCGCTTGCTGAGGATTGAGGTCACCTGGTCAAATTTCGGCGCCAAGATCTCCCGATGACGTCGCATCAACTGGGTCACGCCGTCGGCACCTTTCAGATACAGCGCGTGCCGCAGATGATTGATCTTGTCGGGGCCGATGCTTCGCTTGCTCAGGTTCTTCAGATACCAGTCCACGTTTGACGGAGAGCTCGCAAAGAACGAGACGCCGGCGCCGGCGAAGGTGATCTTCGAGGTCGAGGCAAACAGAAAGACCCGATTCGGGTGCCCGGCCCCCGCTGCCATGGTGAGAACATCCAACGGACGAGTCTCCACATCGGTGAGGTGATGGACCGCGTACGCGTTGTCCCAGAACATCCGAAAGTCGGCGGCCGCTGGCATCTCCAGCAGTGCCCTCGTGACGTCCTCGGTGTAGATAGCGCCGTTGGGATTGGAGTACATCGGGACGATCCACATGCCCTTGATGGAAGGATCCTCCGCCAACAGCTGGCGCACTTGGTCCAGATCGGGCCCGTTCTGGCCAAGCGGGACGGGAATCATCTCAATCCCGTACTGCTCACAGAGTGCAAAGTGCCGATCGTAGCCAGGGACTGGGCAGAGAAACTTGATGGGCTGCTTGGACCACGGCTCGGCCGAATCGACGGTGCCCCTCAGCAGGGCGTATACCAGAGCGTCGTGCATGATCGACAAACTCGAATTGTCGCCCGCGACGAGCTGGTCGACCGGGACATTGAGCAACGGGGCGAATATCGCTCGGATTGCCGGCAGCCCCTGGGTGCCGCCGTAATTTCGGCAATCGGTGCCGGTTGAATCCGTGTAGTTGCCCTCTCCCGGGAGCGTGAGCAGCTCATTGGACAGATCGAGCTGCGCTGGCGACGGCTTGCCACGCGTCAGATCGAGCTTCAGCCCCAACGCAAGCAAGGCGTCATACTCCCTGGTTTGCTCCTCATGCATCGCCACCAGCTCGTCGTGACTGAGGTCAGACAAAGGCATGATCACTTCCACTCGGTGCGAGATCTGGACGTATTCGGAGCGCTCGCGCATGGCGCTTGGGAACCCGCCGCGAGTCTAGTGGCAGACCTCCGCAACGCTCCTGCCTATTTGGGTGCGTGCGGCTTAGAGTCATTGGCATGACGACGACGTCGCATCCCGCTACCGCCAACATTGCCAGCTGGGCGCGTGATCGGGCGGCCAGTGACCCTGACCTGCCAGCGATCAAGCAAGGCGACACGGTGCTCAGCTTCGCCGACCTGGAAGCGGCCGCGGCCCGATTGGCAACAATGCTGAGCAATCGTGGTGTCAACCCCGGCGATCGGGTGGCCATGATCATGCCGAACGTGGCCTACTTCCCGATCGTCTACTACGCGATCCTGCGCATCGGCGCCATAGCCGTACCGATGAACCCGCTGCTCAAGGCCGGCGAGATCTCCTTCGTGTGGCGCGACTGTGCCGCCAAGGTGGCCGTCGTCTTTCCGCCCTTCGCCGAGGAGGCCGGCAAAGCGGCAAGCGCGACTGGCACTGACGTGATCATGACAGTTCCTGACGAGTTCGAGGTACTGGCGAGCACGGAGCCGACCCAGCAGATTGCCGAGGTGACAGCCGCAGACACCGCCGTGATCTTGTACACCTCAGGGACCACCGGCCAGCCCAAGGGCGCCGAACTTACTCATGCCAATCTCAGCAGCAATGTCCGCACCACTATAGAAACGGTGCTACCCATGGCTCCCGGCGATGTGGTCTTCGGCGGGTTGCCGTTGTTCCATTCTTTCGGTCAGACGGTCGGCCTGAATTCCGCGATGGCCGGCGGAGCGTGTCTGACTCTGCTGCCCAAGTTCGATGGCGAGCAGGCGTTGTCGATCATTTCCCGCGACCGCGTGACGATCTTCCTCGGCGTACCGACTATGTATATGGCGCTGCTCGCGGTCAAGGACAGGGAGCGCTTCGACACGTCGACGCTCAAAGTGGCGGCCTCGGGCGGAGCGTCGCTGCCGGTGGAAGTATTGCGCGGCGCGGAACAGGCGTTTGGCTTGACATTGCTTGAAGGCTACGGGCTCTCGGAGACTTCGCCGGTCGCTTCCTTCAATCACCCTGACCGGCCGACCAAGCCCGGGTCAGTTGGAACGCCGATTCGCGGTGTTGAGTTCGGACTGCGCGACGATGAGGACAACGAGGTGGCCGACGGTGAGATCGGCGAGATCGTGATCCGCGGCGAGAACGTGATGAAGAGCTACTGGAATCAATCGGACGCAACGACCGACGCCATGCGCGGCGGCTGGTTCCACTCCGGCGACCTGGCTCGCCGCGACGCGGACGGTTACTACTTCATCGTCGATCGCAAGAAGGACATGATCAACCGCGGTGGGTACAACGTGTATCCACGCGAGGTCGAAGAGATCTTGTACGCGCATCCCGCGGTCGCCGAGGCAGCGGTCTTCGGAGTACCGGACGCGATGTACGGCGAAGAGGTCGCCGCGTTGGTGACTCTCAAGGAAGGCGCCTCAGCGACCGAGGTCGAACTGCGCAATTACGTGAAGGAGCAGATCGCGGCATATAAGTATCCGCGCATCATCCGATTCGGTCCCATTCCGAAGGGTCCGACTGGCAAGATCTTGAAGAGAGAGATCAAGTTCGAGCCCTAGGTTCCGCCGCTGCTGGGCGTCGCGGCGGCGCAAAGACCCGGTACTGGGTCGCATCTGCCGCCGTCGCGCTGTACGGCCCAAGCTTGACCACATCGCCGGCCACCTCGACCTGTCCGATGATGATCACCGGATCCACCGTACGTCCCACGTTGACCTCGGTTGGGTGGTCGCCGAAGTTGACCACCATGACCATGTCGCCACGCTCCAGCAGCAGCCAGCCGGCCTCGTCATTGGACAGTGCCCGGCCCTCCTCGAAACGCGGGTCGGTGAAGTCGGGGTAGCTGCGCCGTATCGTGATCAGCCGCCTGGTGAAGTCCAGCAATTCGGCATGGCTGGGCTTCTCAAGCTCCGACCAGTCCAGCCGCGACACCTCGAAGCTCCGCGGGTCCTGCGGATCGGGTACGTCGCTGGTGACCCACTCCATCTGGGAGAACTCCTCGAGCCGGCCGGCCCGTACCATCTCTGCGAGCTCTGGCTCGGGATGGGAGGTGAAAAAGCGCCACGGCGTCTCGGCACCCCATTCCTCTCCCATGAAGATCATCGGCGTGAAGGGACTGAGCAGAGTCAGCATCGCCGCAATGGCCTGCTGCGCGGGGCTGATCTTGCTCGAGAGTCGTTCCCCGGTGGCGCGGTTGCCGATCTGATCATGGTTGTCGGAGCAGACGACCAGTCGCCAGGTCGGCGTACGCCAGGTGTCGATCGGGTGTCCGTGGGTACGTCCGCGGAAACTGGAGCGGGTACCGGTGTGGAAGAAGCCGCTTTCGTACACCTTCCCCAACGCGGCAAGGGAGTCGAAGTCGGCATAGTAGCCGCTGATATCGCCGGTCAAGCTCACATAGAGGGCGTGATGGAAGTCATCGCTCCACTGGGCCGTCAGACCATAGCCGCCGCCTTCTCGTGCGGTGATCAGCCGCGGGTCGTTGAGGTCGGACTCGGCGATCAGCGGCATGGGTCGGCGGAGGAACGTGCTGCGCGACGAGACCTCGATATTGAGCTCTTCGAGGAGATGGGTGGCTCGCGTGTCGTGCAACGCGTGCACGGCGTCCAAGCGCAGACCGTCAACGTGATACTCGGTCAGAAACATCAAGGCGTTGTCGATGATGTAGCGCCTGACTTCGTCGGACTCGTCACCGTCCAAGTTCGGCTCATCGCCCCAAACGGTCGGACCGGCGTCGCTCCTCAAGTAGGGGGCGAACTTCGACAAGTAGTTGCCACTCGGCCCCAGATGGTTGTAGACCACATCCTGAATCACTGCCAGGCCGGCCTGATGGCAGGCGTCGACGAACTGCATGTACGCGAGCGGGCCTCCGTAGCCTTCGTGCACGGCATACCACAGCACCCCGTCATAGCCCCAGTTGTGAGGGCCGTTGAAGGCATTGACAGGCATCAACTCGACGAAGTCGATGCCGAGTTCCACGAGGTGGTCGAGCCGATCGATTGCGGCTGTCAGGGTCCCCTCGGGCGTAAATGTGCCGACATGCAGCTCATAGATGATGCCGCCCCCGAGCTGACGCCCCGTCCACATCTGATCCGACCAGACGAACTCGTCCGCATCGAAGGTCCGCGACCAGCCGTGCACCCCGTCGGGCTGGCGCCGCGAGCGTGGATCAGGCAGCACGGTGTCGGAGTCGTCGAGCAGAAAGCCGTAATCAAACTCGCCGACACCCTCCTCCCCCGATCCGGCACCATCCGGCAAAGGCTCCGCCGGGCACCACCAGCCCTCGTCGTCGCGCTCCATGGCCACTCTGGTCGGGGTGCTCTCCCCCACCTTCTTGATCATCAGCGTTACCGATGACTTTCGTGGTGCCCAGACGACAAACCGCGCCAAACTCATAACTCACACCCCACGAGAACCGGCTCGGCAACAAGCTCGATGCCGAACTTCTCCTTCACTCCCGTGCGGATTTCGCGTGCCAAGCTCAGCAGATCCGCCGCCGTGGCACCGCCTTGGTTGGTGAGCGCAAGCGTGTGCTTGCTCGACAATCGGGCTGAACCATGCCCGTAGCCCTTGGCGAAACCAGTCTGCTCGATCAGCCAAGCAGCGCTGGTCTTGATCATGCCGTCAGGTTGGCCGAAGCGTGGCGCTTTGTCAGGCAAAGCAAGCGCTTGTGCCGGACTGAGGATCGGGTTGGTGAAGAAGGACCCGGCACTCCAAGTGTCATGATCATTTTCGGCTAAAACCATGCCCTTGGCTGTGCGCAGCGCCAGCACAGCCTGCCGAACCTCGGCCGCCGGAGCTCGCTCCCCCACCTCGATGCCGAGCATCCGTGCCAGCTCGGGATAGCGAATCGATTGCGACATGGTGCCAAGTGGGAGCTGGAACGTCACCGACAGCACGAGAAAGCGAGCGGGATCGGCCTTGAATCGCGACGTCCGGTACCCGAAGCCACATTCCGGTGGAAACAGCGTCTTCAGCTGCCCTGTGGATCGGTCGAGCGTGCGCACCGTGGAGATCAGTTCACTGACATCAGCCCCGTACGCGCCGACGTTTTGGATCGGCGTCGCACCGACCAGGCCAGGAATGCCTGACATGGTTTCCAGGCCGCTCCAGCCTCGCTCGATCGCGTAGCTGACCAGCGGATCCCACGGTTCTCCGGCCGCAACGGTGATCACCGCGCCGGAGCATGCGTCGACATCCTCGGTAACGCCACGCGTCGCAATCTTGATCACCGTACCTGCAAAGCCGGCATCACCGATCAGCACGTTCGAGCCGCTGCCGAGAATGAGCACTGGTTCGCCCGCGGCGTCGAGGTCGCGCACCACCTCGATCAGTTCTGGCTCGGTCCCGACGGTGAGCATCCGGTGTGCCGGGCCGCCAACGCGGAGGGTGGTGTGGTCAGCAAGTAACTCGCGACCTTGCACGGATTCAGGGCGCAGAGCTGGGGGCTGAGCTTGTCGAAGCCCGTCGGAGTGCCCTTCGACAGGCTCAGGGCGCATTTGCTGCACGTCAGGCTTCATGATCACGATGCGGCACGCGTACGCCGAGATCCACTTCTGCTCGGGCGGCGCCCAGCACTTTCTGCCCACCGCTGATCGCTTCGATGCTGACCGTGACCAGCGATCCGTCGACCGCAGAAACACTGGCACTGAATTCCACCTCGACGCCGTCTGCGTCATCGGGTACGACCACTGGCCTGGTGAACCGGACGGCGTAGGAGATCACCCGGCTGGGGTCCCCTACCCAGTCGGTGACGATTCGAAGCGCAGTTCCCATGGTGAGCATCCCGTGAGCGATGACACCGGGCAGGCCAATGCGCGTGGCGAAGTACTCCGAGTAATGGATCGGATTGAAATCGGTCGAAGCCCCGGCGTACCGAACCAGCCGTTCCCTAGTGAAACGCATCGTCATCGGCGGCAGCGTTGTGCCGACGTCAACGCTCTCCATGACTGTCGCCTTCACGCTATCGCCTCGCGAGCGTGAGAGAAGGTCGCTTGTGCGGTGCAAATGAGCTCAGTGTCGCGGCCAGTGATGTCCACGGTGGCGGAGATCAACTCCGAACCCGCGCGCAAGCGCACTCTGTCGATCCTCGCCGTCGCAATCACGACGTCGCCCGGGCGAAGCGGACGCACGAAGGTGAACCGCTGGTCGCCATGCACGATCCGCTCGACCGACAGCTCCAGTTCCGGATCGGTAAACAGCTGCTGCCAAGCCCGCGACGAGATCACCGCGGCGAACGTCGGCGGCGCGATCGGCGAATCCGCCCGATATCTGGGGTTGTCATCGCCTAACGCCGCCGCGAACTCGGCGATCTTCGCCGCCGACAC
>DASVEX010000277.1:0-2934 GCA_036380335.1 Propionibacteriaceae bacterium
CTGGCCTCGGGATAGACCGAGCTCAACGGCTGTAGCCGTTCGGCGACCAGGTTGGTCACACCGTCGCTGTACTCCACCCGGCCGCGAATGATCATGCCCGAGGCGTTGCGGCCGACCCTGCCGAAGCGCCTCCACAACTCAGTTGAACAGACCACGTTGAGCATCCCGGTCTCGTCTTCAAGATTGAGGAAGGTGACCCCGCCGGCTGTTGAGGGACGCTGCCGGTGGGTCACCAGCCCTGCTACCCGTACTCGACGTTCCGCGTACGCCGCCCCGAGCCGGCCGATCGGCACCACATCATGATCATCGAGCACCGGGCGTAGGTGCTGCACAGGATGATCATCTGGAGAAATCCGCGTAGCCCAGAGATCGGCCAGGGTCAGCTCGACCTCGCTCATCCCCGGCAGGGCGGGCGGGATGGCATCGATGGCCGAGCCGGGCAAGGTTTGGTCGTTGTCGGCATACCCGGCGTTCCAGAGCGCCTGACGACGAGATAGTCCGAAGCAGTCGAATGCTCCAGCAGTAGCCAACGCTTCGGCCTGTGGCACAGTGAGCCCAGTCCGGCGTACGACGTCGTTGATGTCAATGAACCGCGCCTTCCGGCGCTCGAGGACAATCCGTTCCGCCAACTCGTGGCCAATGCCTTGCACCTCGGTGAGCCCCAACCTGACCGCGAAATTGCCGTCGCGGCGATGCTCGCGGGTTCGATCAGGAGCCGACCGTACGAAGGGACCAACCTCGAGTTGCACCCGCTGCACACAGCTGTCAGGGCCCGTCGGACCGTCTCGCTCGGAGTTGATCGGCTCGAGGTCGGCATCGACGTCGGACTGCATGATGTCGGGACGCAGTATCGCTACTCCGTGCCGACGAGCATCAGCTACGAGCGACTGCGGAGAATAGAAGCCCATCGGCTGTGCCCTGAGCAACCCGGCCAGGAACGCTCCTGGATAGTGCAGTTTGAGCCATGAGGAGGCATAGACCAGTAAGGCGAAGCTGATCGCGTGGCTCTCGGCGAACCCGAAGTTGGCAAAGGCCTGAATGCGGCTGTAGATGTCGTCAGCAAGCGCACCCGTAATCCCATTGGACGCCATTCCGGCGTAGAGCTTCTCCTTGAGCCGATCGATCTTTTCAACGCCCCGCTTGGAGCCCATGGCTCGTCGCAGCAGATCGGCGTCATCACCGGTGCAGCCGCCGACCGCCATCGCGATCTGCATCAGCTGCTCCTGGAACAGGGGCACTCCTTTGGTCCGCTCCAGTACGGGCTCAAGGGCTGGATGGAGATAGGTCACCTCTTCGCGACCGGTCGCTCGTCGAATGTAGGGATGAACAGCGCCGCCTTGGATCGGTCCCGGCCGAATCAGGGCTACTTCGACCACCAGGTCGTAAAACCGTCGCGGCAGCAGCCGTGGCAGGGTGCCGACTTGAGCCCGGCTCTCGACTTGGAAGACCCCGATCGAGTCGGCACGGCACAACATGTCGTAGACCCCGGGTTCTTCCTTGGGCATGGTGTCGAGCGTCCAGCGTTCACCCACCTTGGTGGCTACCAGGTCGAAGGTGTATTGCATGGCGGCCAAGATGCCTAGACCAAGGAAGTCGAACTTCACCAACCCCATCCAGGCGCAGCTGTCCTTGTCCCACTGCAGCACTGTCCGGTTGTCCATCCGACCACGCTCGATCGGGCAGACTTCCCCCACCGGACGCTCGGTCAACACCATGCCGCCGGAGTGAATGCCCAGGTGCCGTGGCGCCTTCAGCAGCTGCTCAGCCAGATCTACAACCTGATCAGGAATCTGATGATCAAGTACCCCTGTCGCCGCTGTGCCTCCATGATCATCTTCGGTCTCGCTGACCGGCAGCGTCCCCCACGAGTCGATCTGCTTGGACCAGGCGTCTTGTTGACCAGTGGAATACCCGAGCGCCTTCGCCATGTCGCGAACAGCGGATCTGGGCCGATAGCTGATCACGTTGGCCACCTGAGCGGCGTTGCGGCGCCCGTACCGGCGGTACACCTCTTGGATCACCTCTTCGCGCCGGTCGGAGTCGAAGTCGACATCGATATCCGGCTCCTCGTCGCGAGTGGCGGAGAGAAAACGTTCGAAGGGCAGCTTGAACGTAATGGGGTCGACCGCGGTAATACCGAGCACATAACAGACAACCGAATTGGCTGCTGATCCCCTGCCTTGGCAGAGAATCCCGTTGTCCCGGGCAAACTTCACCATGTCGTGCACGATCAGGAAGTAGCCCGGAAAGTCCTTTTCCTCGATCACTGCCAGCTCTTTGCGCAACCGCTCTTCTGCCTCGTCGCGAATGTGCGCATAGCGCTGGTCTGCACCTCGGCGGGTCAGCTCGCGTAACCAGCTGATCGGCGTTTCTCCATCCGGCACGTCAAGTTTGGGAAGCCGTGGCTTGGCCAGTCTCAAATTGAAGGCGCACTGATCGGCGATCTCGATGGTCTGCACCACCACGCCGGGGTAGCGCGTAAAGATCTCCGCCATCTCCGCTCCGGACCGCAGATAGGCGCCCGGCCCAGACAGCCAGCCGTCCATATCGGCCAGACTCCTGCGGGCGCGTACGGCGGCCAAGGCGGCACCGAGACGACCGCCGTCAGGAGTGGCGAAGTGCACGTTATTGGTGGCCACTACCGACATCTTGTGATCATGGGCTAAAGCGAGGAGAGCGTCATTGAGATCGGAGTCGGTTGGCATCCCATGATCGATGAGCTCAACGACGACATGATCATGGCCGAACAGTGCCGCCAGCCGGTCCAGCTGCGCTGCCGCTGCGGTTCGGCCTGAGGTGATCAACGCCTGCCGGACGGCTCCTTTGCGACAGCCAGTCAAGATCATCCAATTGTCGCCGGACTGCGCAGCCAGCTCCTCGATCACATAGCGGGGGCGGCCTTTTTCATCACCTCTCAGCTGAGCTTCGGTGATG
>DASVEX010000278.1:0-9025 GCA_036380335.1 Propionibacteriaceae bacterium
TGCGCTGCCTGGCGTGCCGGGCAGCCAGAGTGACGGCTATGGCGGCAGAGGTGATCACCACGAGAACACCCGTGGCGTACGCGCCGCCCTGGGCGTCGACGTTGGCGCGGAAGATGATCGTAATGAGGAATGCGCCGAGGGTGAGGATCAGCACCAGCGGCCGAACGGCACGCGCCCACTGCGGGGCCATCCCGTACCGGGGTAGGAAGCGGGGGATCAGGTTCAGTAGACCAGCCATCGCAGACGCCCCCGCGAACCACAGGATGGCAATCGTCGAGGCGTCATAGACGCTGCCGAAGGCGCTTCCGAGGTACTCATGGGCCAGGTAGGCCAAGGCCCGGCCGTTGGCCGACCCACCCGGCTGGAACTCGGCCGGCGGGATCAGCAAGGTCGTGACGACACTGCTGGTGATCAAGAAAACGCTCATGATCGCGGCGGCCGTGGTCAGCAGACGTTTGGCGCCTCGAATGCGACCGATCGGATGCTCGGGAGTGTCGTCGGGCCCGCTGTCGATGTGCGGCATGACGGCGACACCTGTCTCGAAGCCGGAGAGGCCGAGCGCAAGTTTGGGAAAGACCAGCAAGGCGATGCCGACGATCACCAGCGGGTTGCCGTGCTGCTGGGTGAGCGCTGTGGTCCAGTTCGACCACAGCGAGGGGTTTGCTATCACCTCTGCAATACCGGTCCCAATGACCACGACGTTCAGAACAAGGTAATCGCCACCAGGATGACGGCGACGCCGATGGCTTCCTTGAATCCGCGCAGGAAAACGCCGCCGAGCAGCGCTAACAAGATCAAGGTGATGATGATCTGATGGCCGCTGAGAAATGGCTCCAAGTGGGGGTTCTCCACCAGATGCGCCGTAGCATCGGCGGCGGACAGCGTCATGGTGATCATGAAGTCGGTAGCGGCGAAGCCGAGCAGCACCAAGACGAAGATCTTGCCCTACCAGAACGACATCAACCGTTCCAGCATGGCAAACGAGCCTTCACCGTTCGGGCTCTCAGATGCGACTCGTCGATAGACCGGCAGCGCGCCGATCAGGGTCAGCGCCACCAGAACCACCGTTGCGATGGGCGAGATCGCGCCGGCGGCTAACGCCGCAATGCCTGGCTGATAGCCGAGGGTGGAGAAGTAGTCGACGCCGGTGAGGCACATGACTTGCCACCATTTGTGCGTCTTATGCGTTTGGCTCGGGCTCGAATGCGGGCCGCCGCGGGGTTTGCTCTCATCGCCCACGTCGCTCATCAGCCACAATCGCAGACCGTTGGGTGCCGGCTTCGCCTCTTCAGTCCTGGACACCGGAGTACCTCGATCCGTACGGCGCTCAGCGCAGGTCGCGCCAGGAGATTCACGGCCCGCACCAAGTCAACCGCGAAATCGGGTATTCGCGCATCGGCTGAGAAAGCGGCCGCTTCACTTCCTCGAGAACTCCGCATTGGTCGGAATGTCGAGCGCATAGGCTCGTTGCAGGGGTGTGAGGCACATGGCGTCTAACTGGCTGGCGCGGCACCGATCGGTTGTCTGGGCGGCGGCGGTGTTTCTCGGTCCTCTTGTTGCGGGTCTGCTGACTCTGGGCCGCGCTCAATTGCATGAGAATCAAGTGACCTTGATCCTTGTCCTCACCGTTGCCTGTGTTTCTGCTGCGGGCCTGCGTCCGGCCGGCTTGGTCGCAGCACTGACGACCGCAATTGCATACGACTACTTCTGGACCGAGCCGTTCTTCAGCTTCGCGATCGTGAACGCTGACGACATCTTGACGGTGCTGTTGCTGGTCATCGTCGGAGGAGCCATCGAGCAACTCAGCTGGTGGGGTGGCCGCCAGAAGGCGGTGGCCGATCAGCGACTCGACTACTTCACCGCCTTGCGAAGCGCTGCTGCGCCGATTCCGACTGAGGCGCCGGCACCAACGCTCGACGCCATGTCGAACACTGTCAGGACCGTGCTAGATGCCGACAGCTGCCAACTCGTGATCGATGAGCCCTTGCCCGCGACGGTGCTTCACGGTGACGGCAGCATCACTCGAGGCGGACGGGTCATTGATGTGGCGAGACTTGGGCTGCCGACCGATGACATCATCGCTATCCCAATCCCGTGCAGTTCCCGCTCGGCCTACTTCGCCGTCGTTGCGGCATCTCATATCGCTCGCCCACCTACGGAACAGCGGCAGGTTGCCGCCCTCCTTGCCCACCTCGCGGCCGAGGCGGTGGAGCTACAGATCGCAGCTCCAAACGTCAGCCAACCGGCAACTGGTACGGATGAGGGCCGTTCAGCACTGAGCTAGACGATCAGTTGCGGTGTCTCACTTCGCGAGCCTCACCTTGTCAGCTCTCGTCAAGGAAGTTCAGGGTGGCCGCAGTGAAGAGTGGCGATGCGAACAAGTTGTAGTGAGTCAAGCCCGGCAAGATGGCAAGCGCATGACCGCCCTGAGGTCGACCCTCGCCCATCCAGCCGCCATCCCGGAGTCCGCCATCGAGCAGCTTGAAAATCTCCACGTAGTGGCTGGGCGGCGCCATGTCAGCGTCAGCAGCGACAATCAGCGTTGGCATCTGAAGGCTGCGAACCTCGTCAGAGAAATCGAAGTCCTGGGCCATCGCCGCGCCGATCTTGTCCAGCAGCCGAGGAAAGTCATCTGGCCGTGGCGCGATCCGCTGGTAGAGCTCGTACATCGGTGTGTCCTTCATGAACTCCGCAGCGGCGGCGTTCACTTGAGCTTGCTGAGCGAGCATCTCGGGCGGAATGGCGTCGCGTCGGATGTGGGCCGAAGCGAAGACAAGTCGACGGACCTTGCCCGGATACTTCACTGCTGTGTGGAACGCCACTCCACCACCGAGTGAGTAGCCGACAACGTCCGGCTTGTCGAGACCCAAATGGTCGATGAGTGCGCCGATGTCATCAGCCATCAGGCGTATGTCTATCGGTCGATCAATGTCCGCAGTGCGGCCATGGCCCTGCAGGTCGACGGTGATGACCTGGTGGCGCTCGGTGAGTGCCGGAAGGATCGGACCGAACATCTCGCCGGCACCGAGCCCGCCATGCAGCAGGATCAGCGGCCGCCCGGTACCGACCGTTTCGACATAGAGATTGATGCCATTGACTTCGGCGTACTGGCTGGTGCCTTTGGTGTCGGTCGTCCAATCGGTGGTGGTCACGATGCTGCTCCTTTGTTGCTCGCTTTGCGTTGTCGCTGATCAGACTCTGCGCTGCGTCTGAACTCATCGGGTGGTGACCGGCGAGGGCAAAGAAGTATGCGTCAAACCGCTGGTTCGGTCAGCGCGGCTTATGCTCCCGGCCCGACACCGAGTGCGGCGAAGAACACCAGAACGATAGTGCTGATAGCAAAGACTCCGTGTAACACCACAGGCGGGCGCGGAATGTGCTGCTCGGCAAGATCGGCCTCGGCCTTGGTGCCGCCCATCGCGGCGCGTCCGTCCTTGGCCCAGATTCGGACAAGCAGTACGCCTAGCAGCGCAATCAGGAGGAGATCCACGAACGCGATCCAGGCCAGCAGATGGTTGTCGGTCACGAGGTAAACGATCCAGAGGATGAGTCCGGCGGCAGCCAGTCCGAAATGCGTGAACACCCGGGCTGGAAGGAAGTGGGTTCCCGCACCCTCAACCTTGCGCACGCCTCCGCGAGTTGCCCAGCGGATCAACATGAAGAACCCGACCCCGGCAGCGAGGATCCAGGTAATCAAAGCGGCAATCGACATTGAGCGGCCTTCTTTCGGCGGCGCTAACTTCTATCGGATACTTAAGTAGACGCTAGACCTGGGGTCGTCTAACGTCAAGACATCTATCCGTTAGAGAAGGCGCGACGTGCGGAGCTTCGATCGAAACGTTACCGGGATCGGCGTGCTGGCCGACTCCGTACGGCGTCGTTTGTACCGATTCGTCTGTTCCCAGGATCAGCCCGTAAGCCGCGACCAGGCAGCGCAGGCGGTCGGCATCGCTCGCCACAAGGCGAAATTTCATCTCGACCGACTGGAGGCGGAGGGACTCCTCGAGGCTGATTACGTACGCCTCACCGGACGTTCAGGGCCCGGAGCCGGGCGTCCCGCCAAGCGCTACCGCCGGGGCACGAAAGAGTTCGCCGTTACTCTTCCGGCGCGCGATTACGAACTCGCGGCGCGCATCATGGCCGACGCCATCGCCGAGTCGGCGCGTACGCAAACCCCGATCCTTGATGCGGTCCACGAGACCGCGGCGGTCTACGGGTCGGCAATTGCGGCCACCGCACGTGATCACGGGTCGTCTGCGGATGCGGCTCTGGAGATCGTGGTCCGAGTGCTCACTGAACATGCCTACGAGCCACGCCGTACGGGCAGCACGGTCGTCCTGGCCAATTGTCCGTTCCAGGCTCTGGCTGCTGACCACACCGATCTCATCTGCCGGCTGAACCATTCCCTTCTCGCCGGGTTCGCCGACTCGATCGCTGCTGATCTGCTCGAAGCCCGCTTCGAACGCGGCGAGAGCCGATGCTGCGTCATCGTTGCTAGCCGAACCGATGACCAGACCGGCCGAGCCATTCAGGTCGGCGCCCAACCTCGCGTGACCTGAAGGCGGCCGCGAGTAGAAAAGTCGGCAGCTACTCGTCCTCGCCTGCCGTCCGCCGAGCGGCGTCGAGCCGCTCGCGAGCGTCGGCCAGGGCGTTCACAGCGTGCCGTTGTCGCGACTGCGCCTCGGCCAGATGACGCTGGGCGGTAACTCTGTCCCGGCGCGCTTCTATCCGCTTGGTGTCAAGGGTGCTCATCACGTCGTCCGCGGCCTCAACAGCCGCTTCGGCATCAGCGAGTTCGAACTCGGACTGCCAGTGTGCGGCCTCGGCGACGGCAAGTTCCTCCTCTGCCGTGAGCAGATCACGACGCGTCTGCCGTTCAGCCTCCGTCGCCGGGTCGGCCTCGTTGTCGGCCTGCGACGCAACTGACGTCTCCGGCGCTGCCACTACGACGTCAGGTCCCTCGACGACCTCGACAGTCCATTGAGTCGTTGAATTTCGTCGCCGCCGGGCTGCCAACTCGTCCGCTACGGGAGCGGGGTACGTCTCGACCGGGTCCTCCGCCGGTAGCTCCGGAGGCTGCCGCGCCTCACTTGTCTGGATCTTTCGGACTGCCGCACGCGGGCGCGGCCCGAAGCCGGCGTGCGAGAGCGGCCGTACGAGGCGGCCGTTGCGAATGGTCAACGCACCGGCCAGATCGACAAGTGCGGCCTGCAGTGTCGCTTCGACCTCTAGCAGCACGGCAGGGGTCAGCCGGAGGTCAGCCTCGGCGGCATGGGCCTGGGCCTGATCAAGCAGCTCACCGATCAGGTGGCGGCGTTGCTCGGCGAGGCTGCGCAACTCCGCATGGGACAACCCGGTCTGGGCGTCCCGCAGCCGTCGGCCCAATGCCGACAACCGCTGCATCGCTGCCGAATCGCGCGCCAGAAGGTTGACGAGCCAGGCACTCCGGGTGGGGCGGCGAAGATGCTGCAGCCGTGCGCCGACGTCTGGGCGGCCGGCCGCCCTGGCCTGTCGCACCAACTCGTTCCGAGCGGCGACGAAGTCATTCGGCGGAAGCACGTAAAGCTCACGGACGATCTCGTCCAGTTCGCGGCCAATCATCTGCACAGTCATCCCCGACTAGATTTAACGTGGCTCTCGTCGGGCGAGCAAATCGGGGTGTTAGTGCCGAGCATCCGAAGTCGCTTGACGTGTGCGCCGCCCAGGCGGCGCCCCGCTGCGTTCTCGTCGTCGCCCATAGAACACCGCTCTGGGACTCCTCCTCGGCCTTGCAGTGCATCCACCTGGACGACGCCTACTGTCAAGGGACTTCAAATGCACGACACTAGGAGGCTGCAAATCCCAACGTCTCCTCGTCCCTACAGCAGCCGCCCAATGCTATGCAGTCGACGATGAACGCGTGACGCAGCAGATCTGGAAGCTCGCACGTCTCGCTCGTACACTCCACCGAGCGGTCCCGGTGCACAATCAGGGTGCCGTGGCAGTGATCGAGATAGGTGTGGCCGATATAACTAGCGTCGAGGTCAGAGGCATCCAGATCTGAGGAATCCAAGCCGCATTCGGGACAACTGCTCATGCCGCTGTTGGTACCACCCCGCGACCCCGTAGTCCTTGATTGATCGGGCGTGTCGGAGAGCTTTCTTGGGATTGGTGCCAGTTTCCGACACTAGCCGCGCTTCTTCGGCGCACCGCGTACGGGTTCCGCGGGTTTCTCCGTCGGCTTCTTCTGCCTCTTCTTGGCGGCAGCGGTGGTGGCAGCCGCACTGGGAGCTGGCCGCCGCCGTCCACCGTTTCCCGTCGATCGGTGTTGCTTGGCCGCCTCGATGCTGGCGCGCAAGGCGTTCAACAGGTCGAGCGGCGGGGCTCCTGGCTCGCTTTCGGAGGCCACAGTCCGCCCGCTGGCCTTGGCATCGATCAGTGCGGTCAGCGTCTCGCGATGCACATCGCGATACCGATCTGGATCCAACTGCTGATCGGACAGAGAGTCGATCAATGCCTCGGCCATGGCGAGCTCCTCCGACGGCGTAGACCATTCGGCCTCGCTCGCTTGGAAACCGAACCGGGGCTCTCGCACCTCGTCGGGCCAGAGCATGGTCGCGAGAACCAGCACCTCATCGTGCACCCGCAAGACCGCGACGATCTCGCGTTCGCGGAGCGTCACCTTGGCGACGGCGACCCGGCCCTGCTTGCGCAATGCGTCGCGCAGCAGCCGGTACGCCCTGGCACCCTGTGGCTCGGGCTCCACGTAGTAACTGCGATCGAGATAGATGGGATCTACCGCAGCCAACGGCAAGAATGAGATGACCTCGATCGAGCGCGACGTCTTGGCCGGCAACATAGCAAGATCAACATCGCTGAGCACCACGAGCTCACCGGTTGCCGACTCATAGCCTCGGCCGATCTCCTCGTACGGCACCTCGGCACCGTCGATCGAGCAGACCCGTTTGTACTGCACCCGGCCACCATCACTGATGTGGATCTGGTGAGATGGCACGTTCTTGCTCTCGGTCGCCACGTACAGCCGCACCGGAATCGTCACCAAGCCGAAGGAGATGGTGCCTCTCCATACCATCCGCATCGCCGCATCCTTCCGATCGGGTGAACCAATGGACCGTCCGCCAGTTCCTTCCATTGTTGCCGCGGCCAGGGAGCGCATGCCAGCCCGGGTGGCACGGAGCACGCCTGTCTTCGTCAAGCGAGTCGGTAGTGGTCGAGCTATAGCGGTTCCTGCGGCGCCCAGTGCCTCACCGATCTAGGCTGACGTCCAAGGGTGAGTCGAGAGGAGCGGGCATGGATGTCGAACTCGCCGAGGAGCGCATCCTCGTGCTTGCCGACCGCTTCAACCTCGATCATGCCGAAGGCCGCGCCTGGGCGAAACGCACGGACGCTTTCGGCACGGTGGCAAAGCTCGGTGGCCTGCTGAACCGTTCCGGGTCCGAGGATTACGAATGCGTCTATCGCGAGTGCCGGCTGCAGCCGTTCTGGCGCCTGCACAGTCGCACTGTGGCGGCTTACGAGCGCACCCGCAGCTACGCGGTTCCGGTGGCCCCGGAGGTCCGCAGCGTGACGGTCGCTGGTGAGACGAAGACGGTCCAAGAGCGGGAGTTCCACCTCACCGGGCTGGAGTTCTGCCGTGAAGAGACCGATCAGGAGACCCTGTTCGACGGCTTGACGCGAGCGCAGAATCCGGCGCTGGCGACGTACTTGGCCTTTCAGGCGAGTCCCGCGAGCACCGAGATGTTGACCAGGGCAACGCAGGCCGGAACTGTGGTGGTGCCACCAAAGGTCAAGGCCTCCGCACTAGTGCGCGAAGTCGTATCCTCCGCGATCGGCAGGATCGAGGCCGACCGCATCCTGGAAGAACGGGTGATCGTCGATGCGGTCGATCTCTTGTACCGGCCGGTCTATGCCTTTCGCTACCGCCACGCCGGCAAGGAGGCGGTGATTGAGTTCGATGGTCTCACCGGCGATGCCCGAGCCGGCGGCGACACATTCGAGCAGTACCTGGGGAAAGTGCTGGAGCCGAAGTTTCTCCTCGACGCGGGTGTTGAGGCCGTAAACCTGTTTGTTCCCGGAACCCAGCTAGCCCGGATTGTTGTGCAGCACGGCGTCAAGCATGTGATCGAGCACCGCAAGCACGAGGCCTAGACCGACTCGTCATATGAGTTCGAGTCCTGAACTGATGGCTACGATGTTGCACCATGCTTGAGTGGGTGCATAGCGCATGACTCCAGTGCCGCCGCCCGAACGTCAGGTCGCGCTCTACGAGGCGCTCATCGCGACGCATCCCGAGCTCGAGCGAAAGGGCAAGTCCAGTCCGTACACCTCGATCAACGGCAACATGTTCACCATCCTTTCTGCCGATGGCGTGCTCGGCATGCGTCTGGGAGCCGCCGACCGCGAAGCCTTTGTGGCGACCTTCGGCACAGGCTTGTATGAAGCGCATGGCGCCGTCATGAAGGAGTACGTCGCGGTGCCCGCGGAACTCTTGGCCGAGACCGAAAAGCTGGCTCCCTATCTGGTCAAGAGCTACGACTACGCGAAAGGCCTCAAGCCCAAACCCACGACGCGCAAACCCAGAGCAAACTCGTAGTAAGGGAGCCATGTTGCCTACGCGCACACCCCGAGCAAACTCGTAGTAAGGGAGCCATGTTGCCCACGCGCACACCCCGCGCTGATTTCGACAGCCGGTACAGCGATCCGCAGGCGTCAGCCACGGACTGGCAAGACGCCCGCGAGGTGCTTGCGACCACCGAGCTGTCGTGGCTCACCACGGTCCGGCCCGACGGACGTCCGCACAGTACGCCGTTGATCACTGTCTGGCACGACGACGCAATCCACTTCTGTACCGGACCGGAGGAACGTAAGCACAAGAACCTCGATGCCAACTCGTACGTCGTGCTGGCGGCCGGCCCGAACGCTTACGCCAACGGCTTGGACGTCGTGCTGGAAGGTGAGGCAGTACGGGTCCTTGGCGGTGAAAAGCTAGCGGATCTGGCCGAGGCCTGGGTAGCTAAATACGGTG
>DASVEX010000279.1:0-8615 GCA_036380335.1 Propionibacteriaceae bacterium
CTTGGCCTGCTTCTTCTCTTCCTTCTTGGCCTCCTTGGCAGCTTTGGCCGCGGCCTCTTGGGCTTCCTCTGCCTGTTTCGCGGCCACCGCCTTCGCTTCCTTCAGCTGCTTCGCCGCTTGCTTTCGTACCCTTCGTGAGGACGCGGCAACAGCCCCGAGCAGTGCCGCACCACCCGCGACCGCGGTGTCGGCCAGCTCGCCGGCAGTGTCGGCGGCCCTGCTACTGCCCTTGCTCAGCTTCTTGGTGGCCTTGCGAGCGTCCTTGGCCAGCGCCTCGCCACCCTTGTGCGCACGATAGGCCAGGCTGGGTCTCCCCTCAGTATCTTGAGCGGCGAGCAGCACTCCGCCAAGCAGGCTGAAGTTCTTCAAGAAGTGGCTGCGGTCCTGGGCGCGCTCCTCGGGGTCTTGCACGGTCCAGAAGGGATGCTTGGCAATGGTGCTGGGCACCAAGGAGCCGGCCAACAACAGCGCGCCAAGACGCCGACCTTTGCCCGTGGCAAGCGCGACTCCACCAAACAGCTGAGCGATGCCATTGATGCGCACCAAGGTGGCCGTATTTTCGGGCACGAAACTGGCAACCTGCTCCGGCGTGTACTCCTTGATGAGCGGCACCAGACGATCAACGAGGGGCTCGGCCGCCGGGACTAGCGCTTCCGGATCACGGATCGCCTTGATCCCCGAGGACACGAAATAGGAGGCCAGCATGGTACGAGCGACGGCGCGTAGCAAGGTCATAGGTCATTCCTACCGTGACTTTGGCTCGCTCGCCCAACAGGGTGGCGATTTTGCAGGTCAGTCAGTGTCCGCAGATACGCTCGACGTCATGTGCGGACGCTATGCATCCTCTGCCAGCCCGCAGGACTTGATGGAGGAGTTCGAGGTCGACGACCTCTTCGACGGCCTGCCAGGTCCGGACTACAACGTCGCCCCGACTGTCCAGGTGCCAGCCATCTTCGAGCGTCGCGTCAAGGACAGCAGCGAGGTCCGGCGCCGGCTAGCTCCCTTGGTGTGGGGGTTGGTGCCCTCGTGGGCGAAGGATCGCTCGATCGGCTCGCGGATGATCAACGCTCGACTGGAGACCGTTGCCGAGAAGCCGGCATTCAAGCGTGCGTTCAGCGTCCGACGTTGCATTCTGCCTGCCGACGGCTTCTATGAGTGGTATGCGGCTGAGCAGCCAGCCGCCACCGTCGGACGTGGCAGAGGCAAGCCGAAGAAGCAGCCATTCTTCATCCATCGGGCCGACGGCGGACGGCTCGTGATGGCCGGCATCTACGAGATCTGGCGTGATCCGCAGAAGGATCCCAGCGACGATACGGCGTGGTTGCGGACCTGCTCCGTGATCACCACCCGGGCAACTGATGCGGCCGGACACATTCATGATCGAATGCCGATGGTGATCAGCCACGGCGCAATCAGCGACTGGCTGGATCCCACGTTCACCGATCCCGAGCTTGCGTTGCAGCTGCTCGCGGTAACGAAGGCGCATGCGCTAGAGGCGTACGCGGTATCCACCGACGTCAATAGCGTGGAGAACAACAACCCTGCACTCCTCGAGCCGGTCACGGCAGAGCCCGAGCAGCGCGATGATCAGGAAACCCTGATCTGATCATGGCATCGACGATTGTTCCGGTGGATACGCCGCATGGGAAGGGCAGGTTCTTTGTCGATCTTGCTGATCGCCCAATAGCGATCTTGGTGCTCGGTCATGGCGCCGGTGGCGGGGTGGGTGCCGCTGATCTTGAGTTGCTGGCCCGGAGCCTTCCGCCACTGGGCATCACTGTGGCGCGATTCGAGCAGCCCTGGCGTACGGCGGGCCGGAAGGTCGGTGCGCCTCCGCCGCGGCTGGACGAAGCCTGGATTGCCGCGTTGGGCTGGCTCGTGGAGCAAAAGTGGGCGCAAAAGCCGCTCGTTGCCGGCGGTCGGAGTGCGGGTGCTCGGGTGGCTTGTCGTACCGCCTCCAACACCAACGCCGCAGCCATCCTCTGTCTGGCATTCCCGCTGCATCTACCCGGGCAGCCGGAGAAGTCTCGGCTGACGGAGCTGTTGACTCCGATACAGCCACGGCTGGTAGTGCAGGGCAGCAAGGACAGCTTCGGCACGGCCGAGGAGCTCCGAGCGGCCATCGGCAAGGTGGCGGGCATCACTTTGGTTGGGCTGCCAGGGGTTGGTCACAGCTACCGAATCGCAAAGTCTTCAGCCGTTGAGGCGGCGACTCTCCATGCGACTCTTGTCACTGAGGTCAGTCGATTCATTGCCACCACAGTGGGAATAACAACCTCATGACCGCGTTGCACCTCACATGCCCCTTCTGGTGGACAGCTTGGACAATCAGTCGATGCTGCGCACCTCGCCGCTACTCTCGTATGTGATGAGCATGCCCAACGGCTCCACGGGTGCCCAGGCACAGACCTCGAGCAGCGACGCTGGCCACGTCGAGACCGCCGAGGAGCAGCATGAGCGCTTCGAACAGGATGCCCTGCAGTATCTTGATCAGCTCTACGCCGGCGCGCTGCGGATGACTCGCAATCCAGCCGATGCCGAAGACGTCGTGCAGGAAACCTACGCCAAGGCGTACGCGTCGTTTCACCAGTTCACCCCAGGCACGAATCTGAAGGCCTGGCTGTATCGGATTCTCACCAACACCTACATCAACTCCTATCGGAAGAAGCAGCGGGAGCCGCAGCTGTCCGACGGGGAGAACGTGGAAGATTGGCAGCTTGCCAGAGCTGAGTCACATACCTCAAGCGGTCTGAAGTCCGCGGAGATGGTGGCGTTGGAGAATCTCCCGGACACCGATGTCAAGGCTGCGCTTCAACAGCTCGCTCCCGACTTCCGGCTGGCGGTCTATCTGGCGGACGTCGAAGGCTTTTCGTACAAGGAGATCGCCGACATCATGGGTACTCCGATCGGGACCGTGATGTCCCGTCTCAACCGCGGCAGGACTCAGCTTCGCAATCTGTTGGCTGACTACGCCCGAGAAAGGGGCGTCAAGCGCACGGAGGCGAGCAGGACATGAACGTCGAACGTTCGGACGACGCGTCGCTCGACGACTGCGAGCATGTTCTCGAGCGCGTCTATGAATTTCTCGACAACGAACTAGATGCTGCTACCGGTGACGCGATCCGGCACCACTTGGCGATGTGCGAGCCGTGTCTGGAAAGGTTCGATGTCGAGGAGGCGGTGAAGTCGCTGGTGCATCGGCGCTGCGGTGGCGAGGTCGCACCGCAACACCTGCGGGCGAAGATCGTGTATCAAATGACGGTGATTCGCAAGACTCTGTAAGACCTCGTCAAACAAACAACCCCACGGATTATCCGTGGGGTTTCGTGTCTGACGGGCTATCGGCCCTCAGGCGTTGGGACGCTTGCCATGGTTCGCGCTCTTCTTCCGGCGCGCGCGGCGCTTGCGGGCACTCTTGGCCATCTGATCCTCCTGATATCAACCAGCGACGATTCTCCCACATGATCCGCGCGAAGCGAGTGGAGCGAGTGGAGCTCTGTAGATTTGCGACATGCCGTCGATGTCGGAGATCATCTCCGAGCACACCGACCTTTCCGAGCCTGACCACCTTTGGCTCAAACTGCTGGTGTCGGAGTGGCAATTGCTCGCCGATCTCAGCTTCTCCGATCTGGTTCTCTGGGTACGCGACTACGACCCCAACGTCTTCTGGGCAGCGGCCCAGATTCGGCCGTTCACAGGTGTTACGTCGTTATTCGACGATGTCGTTGGCGACCTCATTGCATATTCCCCGGAGCATTTGGTAGCCGAGGCCTTTCTGCGCGGCGAGATAGTGCAAACCAGCGAACGCAAACTGCAAGCCGGAGTTGCCGTGGAGACCCATGCCGTTCCGGTCACGGCAGGCGACCACGTGATTGCGGTGGTCGAGCAGCACACCAGTCAACTCGGCGTACGAGCACCGAGCTCATTGGAGAAGGCGTATCTGGAATCGGGTGCGGAACTGGCCAGGATGATCACGGTTGGAGCGTTCCCGATTCCGAGCGACGCCACCCACCTGGCTTTCAGCCCGCGGGTCGGTGACGGCTTCATCCGACTCGATCCCGCGGGGAACGTGACGTATGCGAGCCCGAATGCAATCAGCGCCTATCGTCGGCTCGGCTTGCGCGGCGACCTCATCGGTGAACAGCTCGCCACGCTGACAGCCGAGCTGCTACCCGCAGGACCGTATCCGGTGGATGAGTCTGTGCAGTCTGTTCTATCGGGTCGTACGGCGCGCCGAACCGAGCTGGTATCGGGGGAGGCGCACCTGATGGTCCGGGTCCTGCCGCTTACCGACGGCCGTGGGCGGGTCGGTACCGTCGTGCTCTGCCGTGATGTGAGTGACCTGCGCAGCAAGGAACGTGAGCTGGTCACCAAGGACGCCACGATTCGCGAGATCCACCATCGGGTCAAAAACAATCTGCAGACGGTCGCGGCGCTGCTTCGGATGCAGGCGCGACGGATCGAGTCCGCAGAAGCAAAGGTTGCTCTGACCGACGCGATGTCGCGGGTCGCCTCGATAGCGATCGTGCACGAAACGCTGTCGCAGGCATTCGACGAAATCGTTGAGTTCGATCGGGTCGCCGACGAGCTCCTCCGGATGGTTGGCGACGTGGCTGCCTCGTGGGGCAGCGTGTCGGCGATCCGCGAGGGTAGCTTCGGGCTGCTGTCCGCAGACGTCGCGACCAGCCTCGCCATGATCATCAGCGAGCTGTGTCAGAACGCTGTCGAGCATGGTCTTGCGCATCAGTCCGGCGAGGTACGCGTCGTGCCCAGCCGGTTCGACGGGCGGCTTCGAATGGAGATCAGCGACGACGGCCAGGGCCTGCCACCTGGCTTTGATTGGCGGCAGTCTCGAAGCCTCGGACTGTCGATCGTGAACACTTTGGTTGCGGAGATGGAAGGCTCCTTCCAGCTCGGGCCACGACAGGCCGGACCCGGCACCGAGGTGGTTGTCGAGATTCCGTTGTGATCTTGCCAAGCGGCCTACGTCGATGCTCCGGAATCGCTCGCGCGCCACGCCGCGCAGATCCTTGACTCGCCATAAAGCGATCACTAGGAACATTTGGGGACATTGCGTTGTCCCAAATCACCCATCGCTCGGGGGAAAGCTGCACCCAACCACTAGGCAAGCTCGGGAGGTGCGGGGGCCTTCCGGCTAGCCCAAGGAGGGCCCGTGCATCGAGCTGGCAATGGACAATCACGCCGCCGACGAATGTTCCGGCGGATCTCGCTGCTCGCAGCGACCGCGCTCGCTGGAACCCTGACGCTGACCGTGCCCGCCGCTCAAGGTGCGCCCGAGAAGCGCCCCACCCCGGTCGACGAGCCTGGTGTCACGGCCAATCTGTGGGAGTGGAACTGGAAGTCCATCGGCCGGGAATGCTCCGTTCTTGCGGAAGATGGCTACACCGGCGTACAGGTCGCGCCACCGCAGAACTCACTGAAACGCACCGAGCTCGGCAGCGGCAGCGACACCATCCTGCACCCGTGGTGGGAGGTCTATCAGCCAGTCACCTATGACCTGACGAGCCGGATGGGTACTGAAGATCAGTTCAAGGCAATGGTCACGAAGTGCCGCAAGGCCGGTGTCAAGGTTTATGTCGATGCCGTGATCAACCACATGACCGGTCAGGGCAACACCTCCTACGGCGGGGTCGACTACAAGCCGTACCACTACGAGGACTACGGACCCAATAACTTCCACTTCACCACTGGCGAGTGCCCATCGAGCGACGGTGGAATCCAGGACTTCAACAACAAGCTTCAAGTCTTCAGGTGCAACCTGGTCGGCCTGGAAGACCTGCGAACTCAGACCGACAAGGTCCAAGGCACGCTTGCTGCCTACCTGAACAAACTGATCGGCTATGGCGTCTCCGGATTCCGCGTTGACGCCGCCAAACACATCGGTCAGGACGACCTAGATGCCATCTACTCCCGGCTGCACAAGACCAAGGACGGCGTGAAGCCGTACTGGGCTCTCGAGGTCTTTGGCGGCGGCCCCGGCATTCTCTCGCCAGAGGCCTTTACCCGCTCTGGTGATGTGCTGGGGCTGGACGCGGCGAAGCAGATGCAGGCCGCCTTCAAGAGCTATCCCGACGCGCACATCGGAAGCATCGCCACTCTCGAGGTATTCGGCAAAGGATCGGGTCTGACATCGAGCAAGAAGACCATGTCCTTCGTCACCAACCACGACACCGACCGCAATCCCGGCGAGTACCTGGGGCACAAGGACGGCGCGACGTTCATCTTGGCGAACGAGTGGCTGCTGGCCTCCGGCTACGGGTCGCCGCAGGTTTTCTCCAGCTTTGAGTGGGACACGCGGGACGACTCACCGCCAGCGAAAGCCAATGGCCTGATCACCGACGCCGACTGCACCTCAGGGAAGTGGACCTGTGATCACCGCGACCGTGGCATCGTGGCGATGGTCAAGTGGCACAACTACGTAGGCAATGCCAAGCGTGCCAACTTCTACACCAACGACGCCAATGTGATCGCGTTCAGCAAAGACCGCAAGGGCTGGGCGGCGTTCAACAACGGAACCGATCCGAAAGAGATCCACGTCCAGACCGGATTGCCCAAGGGCACGTACTGCGACGTCATCCACGACAAGGATCCTGGCAAAGGATGCGATGGTCCGACCGTCGTGGTGAACAGCACAGGATTCGTGACCGTCAGTGTTGCGGCCAAGGACGCCGTGGCCTTCACCCGGGCAGACCGAATCTCGAATCTGAACTGAGGGCGCAAAGAAAACGCCGGAGGGACTTTCCCTCCGGCGTTTCTTGCTGCTGGATAAACCCCCGGATTATGCGGTGCGGATTCGCGCACGTGCGGCGCGCCGCTTTAGCGCTCGCCGCTCATCCTCGCTAAGACCGCCCCAGACACCATGATCCTGACCTGCTTCCAGCGCCCACTGCAGGCATGCGTCCCTGACGTCGCATCGCCGGCAGACTTGCTTGGCCTCTTCAATCTGGAGGAGGGCCGGGCCGGTGTTCCCGATCGGGAAGAACAGCTCTGGGTCCTCATCCAGACAGGCGGCCTTGTGGCGCCAATCCATGGCGTTACACTCCTATCTGGTTGCTCTGGGCCCCTTGGCGTAGGACCCCGCAGGATGGGGAAGCCACGGGTCCTCTACACTGATCCTTGACCCGCGCCCCCCAAGACTTTCAAGTATTGACAGGCAATACAAGAGTTTCGAGCGTTCGGTGCCTCACATTTGCGTCCAGTTACGGTCATTGCCGCCTCTTAAACCGGTTGTACCCGCTCCTATCAGCTCAAAACAGCTCATATGACTCAAACAGGTTCACGTTCGGACCGTCGCCCGCTCACGATCGTTGTAGCTGCCGTCTTGCTCGCGCTCGAGGCCGTCATCGCGCTGGTGTACGCAGGGATCGAGATCGGGCAGGTCCGAATCTCACGCGCTGTGGTCGGAGTCGGTGTGACGGTTTTGATGGCCTGCTTTGGTCTATTGCTCCTTGTCGTGGCGCGAGGCGTGTTGCTGGGCAGGAGGTGGAGCAGGGGACCGGCGGCTGCGACACAGCTGATCTTGTTGCCGATTGCGTGGAGCTTCAAAGGCGGCAGCACCACCTGGGTCTCCGTCATGCTGGCCGCACTTGCAATCGCTGTATTGGTTGGTGTGCTCCACCCGCGCTCGACGGCCGTCTTCGTGCCTCCGGCGGCCAATAGGGGGCAACGGTAAGGTTGGCAGCTGGTGTGGCCGCGCGCTCGACGGGCTCTTAGCGAAGATGCTGGCTCGGCGCAGATGCGGGCTGAGCCCTTCGAAGCCCTTCCTAGGCCTCAGCCCCGCTTTCCAATCCCTCAGCCTCCGCCAGAATCCTGGCCAGCTCGGCGTCGTGCGCGGCCTCGGTTTCGGCGTCGTGCTTGACACGGCGGAGGAACGTCTTGGTGCGCTCCTCCTGCGGGTTCAGCAGCACGGCATCCGGCGGGCCCTCCTCGACGACGACGCCTTGATCCATGAAGACCACGCGGTCGGCGACTTCGCGCGCGAAGGCCATCTCGTGGGTGACCACGATCATGGTGGTGCCTTCCTCGGCGAGATTGCGCATCACACCGAGGACTTCACCCACCAACTCTGGGTCGAGCGCCGACGTGGGCTCATCGAAGAGCATCAGCTCCGGCTTCATGGCCAAGGCTCGTGCAATGGCGACACGCTGCTGCTGTCCGCCGGAGAGCTGCGACGGATAGTACCTAGCCCGATCTGCCAGGCCGACCATGTCCAGAAGCGCGAGCGCCTCCTTCTTGACGTCCGCCTTGGACTGCCGCTTGACCTTCACCGGCGCTTCCATCACGTTTTCCAGCGCAGTCATGTGCGGAAAGAGGTTGAAGCGCTGGAAGACCATCCCGATCCGGGATCGCTGCTGTGCGATGTCCTTGTCCTTGCGCACGTACAGTTTGCCCTTGCGGTCCTCGATGCCAATGAGCTCGCCACCCACCCAGATCCTTCCTCCTGTCAGGATCTCCATCTGGTTGATCAGGCGTAAGAACGTTGTCTTGCCCGAACCGCTCGGGCCGAGCAAGCAGACGACTTCCTTAGCGTCGACTGTGAGGTCAATCCCTTTCAGCACCTCGTTGGTGCCGAACGACTTGGTCACATTGACGGC
>DASVEX010000280.1:0-10888 GCA_036380335.1 Propionibacteriaceae bacterium
GGAGGTCGCCCGATGAACATCATCACCAGAGGCTTCCGGGGACGGCGGCAGGACAGCGGCCGCCAGCTGCCGCCCGGCCAATACCTCACCCGTGACTTTCCGGTGTTGTCTGCCGGACCGACGCCTCGCATTCCGCTGGACGCCTGGGAATTCACTGTGACGACAGAACAAGGTGACCGCCATCGGTGGAGTTGGACGGAGCTGATGGGCCTCGCGGCGGAGTCGATCACCACAGACATTCACTGCGTGACACGTTGGTCCAAACTGGACACGGACTGGCGGGGAGTCTCTCTCGACACACTGCTCAGCAATGTCGAGACCGAGGCCGACTTCGCCATGGCCCTCAGCTACGGCGGCTACACGACAAACCTGCCATTGGAAGATCTGCTCGACGGCAAGGCCTGGATCGCCTACGAGTACAACGGCGAGGATCTTGCCCCTGAGCACGGCGGGCCAGCACGCCTGCTGGTTCCGCACTTGTACCTCTGGAAGTCGGCGAAGTGGATTCGTGGCATCGACCTGATGCTGCAAGATTCGCCCGGCTTCTGGGAGCAGCTCGGCTACCACGACTACGGCGACCCATGGCGCGAGCAGCGGTATCAGGGGGATTGAGGGTACGCCGCGCTTGGCGGCCAGCGGTTCTGGTCGAGCGGCGCGCCGAGACCCCGAGCGCATCCACCCTCGTATTTGATGTGCCCGGATGGCCCGGTCACTCGGCGGGGCAGCACCTTGACGTCCGACTGACCGCACCTGATGGCTACCAGGCCGCCCGCAGTTATTCGCTGGCTGCGCCAGCCGATGGCGAGCGCATCGAGATCACCGTGCAAGCTGTGCCGGATGGCGAGGTGTCGAGCTTTCTGGTAGGCGATGCCGCGGCCGGTGACTCGGTTGAGGTACGGGGACCGGTCGGCGGGTGGTTTGTCTGGAAACCGGAGGACAGCGGGCCGGTGCTTCTCGTCGCGGGCGGGTCCGGCGTCGTACCGCTGATGGCGATGATCCGCACCCGGGATGGAATGGACCGCGCACCCTTCCGGCTCATCTACTCCGTACGCGGGCCCGGCGATCGCATTTATGATCATGAATTGCGGCGTCGAGCGGTCCAAGACGGCGGCCTTGACGTCACCGTTGTTTACACGCGTATAGCCCCCGAGGGCGACCCGCGGCCGACCGGACGGATCAGCATCGACGACCTGGTCTCCTACGGCTGGGCCGCCGAGCAGGAGCCGACCTGCTACGTCTGCGGACCGACCGGATTCGTCGAGACCGTCGCAAATTTGTTGATCTTCCTGGGGCACGATTCGAGCAAAATCAGGACGGAACGCTTCGGGCCTAGCGGCCCCTGAGCAGGAGGTTGCCGTAGATGATGGATGCCCAAGCGGAAGCCGGCTATGACGGCAATGCTATGGCCGGACCCCTCTCGGAGGTGTTTGCCGTCGAGGTGACAACGGCGGTCGGCAGGTGCCGCGGGTGCGGTACGTCCTCAGAGCTGGCCACGCTTCGGGTGTACAGCCTGGAGCCAGGCCTGGTGGGTCGTTGTCCGGGTTGTGAGGAGGTATTGGTCCGGATCGCGCGTACCCCAGATGACCTCTGGCTCGACCTCAGTGGGATGTCTGCGCTGCGGATTCAGATGTCGAACGGTTCCGCCGCGGAGACGGGCCAATAGCCGCTGATCACGCTCAGATACGTGGCAATCCAGACCAGAGGTGCGTTCCACCTAATGCAGACGTCGTTGGTGACCTCGGATGTCGGCTCGTCAAGGTAACAACACTGCGGCGGCAGGCCGAGCAAGCGGGAATCGTAGGGAAAGTCCGGACTCGGCAGGGAATTCGTCCCTCCCGCCAGAGCGCCCGGTGGAGGCGGTGGCAATGCTGGATCGAGGTCGTGCCCGAACTGCCGAGTCCGCTGGTGAGAGGTGTAGTCGCTGCCATATCCGGTGATGTAGCTCTGACCGAGAGCGTTCCGCCCAAGCAGATAGTCCATCCCCTCGGTCACGGCAGCTGCATAGTGGGAATCTTCCGACACCAGGTGCGCCACGGCGATCACCACAAGGTTGTTGAGGATCCTTCCATTCGACCCCCAATCCCATCCCTCGATCGGCGCGTACGGCTGGCCCCACGGTTGCTGACCCTGCAGCTCCACGAGGCGGTCTGCACCCCGTTGCACGCCATTGATCACCTGCTCGTGGTCGGTAAGGTCACCGCCGACGAGAGCCAGGTCGAGCCGAGCCGGCGCGGTCACGCGGTTGAAGTCGAAGCCGGTCACGTCGAAGGCGTCCGTGACGTGCTCAGGCGAAGACATCAGGTGCCGGCGATAGCGATCATCACCGGTAGCAAGCCACAGCTCGACCGCCGCCCAATACCAGTCATCCTCGAGCCAGTCGTCGCCGTACGGGCCGCCTCCGAATTGGGCATGGTCGTCAGGAGCGATCAGATCAGGGTGCCGCCGGGCCGCTTCGTACGCAGCACCGGCTGCGGTCAGAAGCGTTCCCGCGTACGCCGGATCAGTGCTGCGGAAGAGCCGAGCGCCTTGGGCCGCAACCGCGGCAAACTGCAAGGTCGCACCTGTGGAGGGCCTGTGCACCACGCGCTCAGTGGGGTCTTCGTGCGCCCAGCCCGGCATCGGTGACCAGTACGTACCGTGCACACGGTGGAAGGCCATCCCGGACAGTGGATCACCAGCAGGCACCTGCATTCGCAGGATCCAATCGAGCTGCCAGCGACACTCATCCCGAAGCGGGTCGGCCAGCCTGCTGCTCAGTGTGCTGTGCGTCTTCAGCAGCAGATCGAGCGTGCTGAGGAGCTGCCAAGCTGCAATGGCGCCGCTCGTGACGTACTTGCCGTAGTCGCCCGCGTCATACCAACCCCCCGAGACGTCGAACTCGCCCTCGCAACGCCAACCGGGGTACAGCCGCTCAGCGTCTATTCCAGTCCACGCACGGACTGCCACATCCCCACGATTCGGCGATTGCCCGGCGTGTCCGGCGGGTCGGCCGTAGCCAGGCACAACGCTGTCCAAGATCGTCGTTCCGGAACGCATCAGATAAAAGAAACCCAACGCATCGCCCGCCAGCCGGTCGTAGAGGCGGCTCGTCACCTTGAACGGATGGCTGCGATGCGTTAGCGCCTCGATCCAGAAACCTGCACCCTGTTGATCGAGGTCGGTGAAGTCCAGCAGATGAACGTTCAATCCGGAGGTGCGCTCTGGTCTGGATGCCCAGGGTTGGGAAAGGCCGCGATGGACGACGCGGCCCTTTCGATCCCGAACGGTAAATGGGACCGCGTGCTCAGAATCGGAAATCAGCGTCGCATGCTTCGGCAGACCGGTGAGGTAACCCAATTGATTCACCCGCACTCGTGGACGGCCGGCCATGATGTCTGTCAACGACCACGGTGGCCACCCCACGCGGGCAGCGTAGGGCCGAGTCAGGCTGGTGACAAAAATTCATTGACGCTTCGCTGAATGTTCAGCCACGCGAATCGCGGATCGACACGATGAGTGCGTGGCTGGTCAGGTGTGCCATTCTCTCCGCAAGTGATTCATCCGACGAGGAGCAGCACGATGATCATCGAGAACTTCCGTGAATACCTTGACGAGCTCATTCGTGACGGCTATACCGTCCGCCACGACGAGCACGGTTCGGATCCTGATCTGATCGATCCGGGAGGCAACCCGATCGAAACCTGGCGTGCCGACTATCCGTACGAGGAGCGGATGGACCGCGATGACTACGAAGAGGAAAAGTACCGCCTGCAGATCGAGCTGCTGAAATTCCAGGACTGGTCGCAGGAGACCAGCACCAAGCACGTGATCTTGTTCGAGGGCCGGGATGCGGCCGGCAAGGGCGGCACGATCAAGCGGTTCATGGAGCATCTGAACCCGCGTGCCGCCCGCGTGGTTGCGCTGACCAAGCCGAGCGAGACCGAGCGAGGTCAGTGGTATTTCCACCGCTACGTCGCCCACCTACCGACAGCGGGCGAGATCGTGCTCTTCGACCGCTCCTGGTACAACCGAGCCGGTGTCGAGAGAGTGATGGGCTTTTGCAGCGACGAGGAATACAAGCAATTCCTCCACCATGCGCCTTTGTTTGAGGAGATGCTTGTCGAGAGCGGCTTCTCGTTGACGAAGCTATGGTTTTCGGTCACCCAGCAGGAGCAGCGCACTCGGTTTGCTATCCGTCAGATCGACCCGGTACGGCGCTGGAAGCTCTCGCCGATGGACGTCGAATCCCTTGATCGCTGGAGCGATTACACCGAAGCGAAGGAAGCCATGCTGCTGGCCACCGACACCGACTACGCGCGCTGGACCTCGATCAAGAGCAACGACAAGAAGCGCGCCCGGATCAATGCCATGCGCTTCTTTCTGAACCAGTTCGACTATGAGGACCGGGATTCGACGGTCGTCTACCCTGCTGATCCGCTCCTCGTCCAGCGCGGACGCGATGCCGTTGACTAAGGCACGAACGCGCCCTCAGGCCTCGAGCGCGCTCGGGAATCGCGTTTCAAAGTCGATCACGTTGACCCACTGAGGCGTCACACGGATCCGCGCGCTCGGCTGGCCTCGCAACTGCTCCACCAAGGCCTTCCCTTGCTCGGGCCCGAGATAGCGCTCGGCCGCGGCGACATACTCCGGGGATATATCGTCCAACATCTCCACAGACGCGACGCCGCGAATGTACAGGACCTTGTAGGGCCAGGCATGTTCGTCGATGCTGACTGCCACCTGGGGGTTGGCTTGCAGTGCGGCGAGCTTAGGAGCTCGCGGCGGTGAGGTGAGAACGATGTCCTTGCCGTCCCAATGGAACCAGATGGGGATGGTCCGCGGTGTGCCGTCCAGCCAGCTATATGCGAGCTGTGCCGGCTCCGCTGAGCTGAGCAGGCGTTGGGCTACAGGATGATCAAGAAACTGAAGATCACCGGCAGGAGTGGACATGCTGCCTCCTTAGCAGACGACTGATCGGACGCTACTCGGGTTTCGGGCGGCACGCATCCCTCTTGCGTACGGCGATAGGCAGCCGATGGTGATCAACAAGCTTCACTATGATTGTTGCGCTTGCGCAATAGTTGCATACTACTGAACATGACATAGCAGTTCTGGAAAATAGTCGGCCACCCGGCGCCCGGTTCATATGTCGTGGTATCGGGATTCGGCGATCGGTCGCAGTGGTATCGCAACATCTGCGCGGACTCTCGCGTACGTTTCCAAATCGGCAGCCGCAAACCGGTGGCAGCCATTGCGCGCTTGCTTAACCCCGAAGAGGCAGCTGCGACGTTAGCCGGCTATGCCGCCCGTCACCCTCGCGCCTGGGCACAATTACGGCGCGTGCTCGAGAACACTCTCGGGACCGCGATCAACGAAAACGGAACCAGTTTGCCCATGGTGGTTCTCGATGCGACAGTCGGGGATTCGTCTGGGCACGAGCCCTCCCGTCAGCCCTGATCGAGGATGCCTAACCGGACGGTCGCGACTGCCCGCGGCGGGAGACGTTCGAAAGTCCATCAATGGCCACCACCTCCTCCTCAGTCAGGTTGATTCGGGCGCCTTCGGCGTTGCTGACGATGCGTTCTCGGCGTACGGACTTGGGAATCACGACGAAACCGTGGGCGATGTGCCACGCAACAATCACCTGAGCCGCGGTTGCATCATGTTGCCCGGCGATCGAAACCAGGATCGGATCGCGCAGATTGCTCACCTTGAATGGGCTGTATCCCTCAAGCACCACGCCGCGCTGCTCCAGTCCTGCGGCCATGTCCGGATCGTAGAGCGGTGGACCCCATCGGATCTGGTTGACCTGCGGCGTCAGTCCGGTTGCTTTGGTCAACTCATCAATCTGGCGAAGTGAATAGTTGCTGACGCCGATGGCCCTTGCGAGGCTGTCCTGCTGCGCCTTGACGAGTTGCTCCCAAACCTGAGGCGCCGCCTGCCCATTGGGTGGCCAATGCACAAGCCAAAGATCGACATAGTCCAGGCGTAGTTTGCTCAGGCTGTCCTGCAGGGTCCGACGCTCGCGACCGGCATGCTGGGGCGGCAGCTTCGTCGTGACGAACACCGACTTCCGATCCAGCCCGGCGGAATCCAAGGCCTTCCCGATGCCCTCCTCGTTGCGGTACATCGTTGCAGTGTCGATGTGCCGATATCCCGCATCCAGCGCGTCAGCGGTGGCCTGCCTTGCCTCGCGATTGCTGATTTGCCAGGTGCCGAATCCGAGTAGCGGCATAGGGCCGCCGGCCAAAGCAGCGGCTGGCTCTGCGTAGTCGTTCGTCGTCATAGCCGCACGGTAACCGGACGGCTGACGATCAAACACGCAGGGGTTGCCCCCGCGCCGGCCTGAGAAGGTGTTGTTTCGTAGCGCGAGCCTATTTATTTCGTATTCAAAGCCGTTTCGGATTGGTTCGCTATTGACCAGTGTCTTATTTGTGCTCGATGGGGAACGATTGCAAGAAATCACCCATCCGCGCATTCCGTCATGACGAATAGCGGGCGTGGATATCGCAAGAAAACAACCCGCGCGTCACAGGGTCGTTCTTGGCGCTGCTGCACTGTTCATTGCCGCAGGCGGTCTGGCCGGCTGTAGCGCCAGCGCCGAGTCAGCGCCGACGGTTCCCTCTAGCACGACATCCGCGACTTCGGCGCCTGCACGCCCAGTGATCAATCTGAGCTCGCTGATGTTCAACCCCTCAACGACCACCGTGAAAGTAGGTGAAACGGTCACCTGGCGTAACGACGAACCCATTACGCACACGGTCACCTCCGGCCGCTTCATGGGCATCGACAAGACCACCGGACTGCGGTCCTCGCAGAAAGCGGATGGCATGTTCAACGCCAAGCTTGACGGAAAAGGCAAAACCTTTAGCTTCACCTTCACAAAACCCGGCACGTACACCTACTACTGCGACATTCACCAGGGCATGAACGCCACAATCACGGTGGTCGCGGACATCACATCCAGCGAAGGCGCCAAGAAGTAACAGAACTTCATTTGTCGCCTTCCAAGCTCAGCGCAAATTCGCGCATCACGAAAGGTTCATCATGAACAAGCGTTTGGTTCGCTTTTCAATTTCCGCGGCCGCGGTACTCGTACTTGCCGCCGGCTGCAGCAGCGGCACGGGCGCTCCGGCGAGCGTGCCGAGTAACGCATCGTCCCCGTCTATCAGCTCGCCCATGGACCACTCCCCATCGGGCACCCACGCCGCCACGCCTGTAGCGGCTCCATCTCCTGAGACCACCCAGGCTGCGGAGCTGCGCGCCGCGCTGACCAGCTTGTTGAACGATCACGTCTGGTTGGCCGGCAATGCGCTCGATACCGCAGTGAAGAAGAAGGGCGACTTGAAGGACCCGCAGGTCGTCGGCGCAGTCAAGGCTCTCGACGCCAACTCGGTCGCGCTGTCCAAGGCGATTGGATCGGTGTATCCCGACGCCGAGAAGCCGTTCCTGGCCTCCTGGCGCCAGCACATCGGATTCTTCGTCAACTACACGTTGGGTAAGGCAACCAAGAACGACAAGCAGGTCGCCAAGGCCAAGTCCGATCTAGACAAGTACCGCACATCGTTCGGCGAGCTGATCAACTCCGTAGTCCCAGAGCTGCCCGCCGATGCGGTCGCTGAGGAACTGAAGCCGCATGTCGCGTCTCTGTTCACCGCGATCGATGCCAGCGTTGCCGGCAAGCCCGATTACCAGACCAAGCTCAGCATGGCAGCCGGTCACATGCTGATGACAGCTGATGTCCTTGCTGGTGGCATTGCCAAGAACAAGGGCCTTGAGGGCGACGTCGACGGTACAGCTTCCACTGTCCGGGCGACGCTCACCCAGCAGCTACAAGATCACGTGTGGCTGGCGGGAAATGCCATCGATACCGCTTTGTACAAGAAGGGCAACTTGAAGGATCCGCAGGTCGCAGGCGCAGTCAAGGCCCTGGATGAGAATTCCGTGGCATTGGCCAAGACCCTCGGATCGGTCTACCCCGACGCCGAGAAGCCGTTCCTAGCCTCCTGGCGGCAACACATCGGATTCTTCGTCAACTACACCTTGGGCAAAGCGACCAAGAACGAGAAGCAAGCCGCCAAGGCCAAGGCTGATCTGAACAAGTACCGGACGTCGTTCGGCCAATTGATCAACTCCGTGATCCCCGAGCTGCCTGCGGATGCGGTCGCCAAGGAACTGGTGCCACACGTCAACACCCTGATCGCCGCAATCGATGCCGATATCGCGGGCAAGGCCGACTACCAGAGCAAGCTCACCGCTGCTGCCGACCACATGCCGATGACCGCCGCAATCCTCACCAGCGGCATCGTTGCCAACAAGAAGATCGATTCATAAGCCCACAAGATCACGTCGTAACCCAGCGCACCCCGCCGGCCGAGCCATCCACTCGGTCGGCGGGTTGCTTTTGGGCCCAGAGAGTCAGTTGACGATCTTCCGCCAATACGGCATGGACTCAAGATCGACTTCGAGCACGATCTCGGCTGGACCGCGGGTCACTGATCCGTCGCTGCCCTGCCAGCGGCCTGGCGGCACGAGTACTGGGCGGGTAGTAGCACCTGACTCCAGGATCGGAGCGCACAAGATCTCTTCCCCGAGCAGGAATTGATCACGCACCGCTTCATACCCGGAGAACTGGTAGGCCAGCGGCCGCAGGATCGGTTCAGCTGTTTTCGCGGCATGATCGAACAACGCTGACAGGTCCGGCTGCAAGGCCTGGTGAGTGTCAACCGCCGCCCTCACGGCGGAAAGGTGCCTGTCATCGAGTACGCGCCACGGCGCCAGGGAGAACTGCATCATGGGGAACAACGCCGAGCATTGAGCAAAACGGACGAACAGCTCCTGGTCCAGCGGCGCACCATCGCGAAAGGAGCTCAGCTCGCCGCCGCCGATCATGTCCGGGCAGTTGAACGGATGCCCGATGAGACCCTGCGCGATGCTCTCTGGAATCAAAGAAGCGAGTCCGCCGTGACCCCAGACTCGCGGCTTGTCATGTAAACGTTGCGCGAGCGGTTGGCCACCCATCTTCCAACAGGCTCGCAGCTCGTTGAAGCTGAACTCCGCCGCCAGCCGCGCCCAGGCTTCACATTGGCCGACCGCGCCGTTGCCTGCCACGGTTATGTCATCGGACCGGTAGTGCCGAAGATCGCCAGCGTCGAACTTGAACCCGTCGACTCCCTCGGCGGACATCAACTCCTGCAAGGCTCGGCGCAGCCAGGCGACGCCGTCGGGATGGGTGAGGTCGAGCACGGTGCTGTAGCCGTTCCACCATTCGCGTACCACCGGCCTACCATCGGGGCCCTTGATCAGCCAGGCATTACCTGCAGCCATCCGGGAGTTTTCGCTGTCCGGGCTGATGAATGGCACCAGCCACACCATCACTGAGAAGCCGAGCTCATGCAATTGTTCGGTCATCTCAGCTGGACTCGGGAAACGCGTACGGTCAAAGGTCCAGTTGCCGTAGTCCACCGACCAGCGGTCGTCGATCATGATCAAACCCGGTGGGAAGCCTGCCTCCAGCACGCCCCGCGCGTAGTCGAGCACCAATTGTTGAGTGGGGTGGTACGGCATCTCGATCCAGGTGTTGTACTGCGGCGCCATGAACATCTGCTCGGCCGGTGTGCGGTTGGAAGCTGGAAAATGCTTGGCGGCGGCAGCCTGGAACGCGGTCGCAAGCGTGCTCCCTTCCTCACCCAGCACTATGTCGTGGCCGTCAAGTTCGAGCCCACCGTCGCCGTCGAACGCAAAACTGAACGGTTGATCTGACCAGATGTACCGACCGGCGCTGGAGACCAGCAGCGGCGCCGACTGGTTGGCGCCGGCGAGGTCATTGTCTGCGAAGCCCGCTGAGGTAGCGAGATTGCGGCGATGCGCGACTCTGCCGAATGGCATCTCTTGGCCGTCGGCAACAGCGCCACCCCACCACCACTCATCGGTCTTGACTGATAACCGCATTGTGGCCTCACTTTCCGACGAGTTTGAAAGCATGGTGGGTCTTTCCGGTGCGGTGTGAGTAAACCACCCAGGCAAGGCTCAAAGCTTCCAGCCAACGCGCGCTCTCGATGCCGCCCAAGTCGATCACCGGCCAACCGAACTCCCCCAACAGCTGAGTGACTGTGTGCTTAGCCTCATCGTTGTCGCCCGCGATGAACATGTCCGGCTCATCGCCGGTCAGGCGCGGGTTGATCATGACGTCTGCCTGGACGATGTTGAGGCCCTTGACCACGTACCCGCCGGGAATCAGACGCTGGATGCGTTCGCCGAGCGAGTCAGTGGTGCCGACGAACAGCCCCGGCTGTCCCGAGGAGAAGTCGAGCGGATCACTGGCGTCTATCACGATCTTGCCGCTGAGATTCTCAACGCCGGCAAGCTGGATGACATCCTCCGCGGCACTGCCGAGCACCGACAGCAGAACTACCTCGCCGAAGTCGGCCGTCTCGGCGAAGCTACCAATCCGCGCGCCTGGGCCGGCGTGACGCAACCATCCGTCGAGCTTCGCTGAGTTGCGGGAGCCGATCATGACGGGGTGGCCCTTATCCAGAAATCCTGTGGCAAGCGTCTGTCCGGCCGGCCCGGAACCGAGAACGCCGATCTTCAACGGCTGAGTCATGATCTTTTGCTACCACCGGTAAGGATGCCGGGGGAAGTCGGCGAGGCTGTCGTCGAGGTAGTAGGGAGGGTGATCCGTGCGGCACGATTTCATCGAGAATCCGGTCAGCTCTTGGATGGGTTCGATCATCATCACGACCCTGCTCCCGGCTTCTCGAGTGTGGCGTCGCAATCTAAGGCAGTGCCGGGAGCAGGGCGGGGAATGGGTAGGGAGGGTTTTTGGCTAGTTGTTGAGCCAAGCGGTCAGCTGGCAGTTTCAACCCAGATTTCCCTTATATTATTGGGAAACAGCTTGTCATCGAAC
>DASVEX010000281.1:0-2559 GCA_036380335.1 Propionibacteriaceae bacterium
ACTCAGTGAACTTAAATCTCCGGCAAGTCCTGGGTAACCGGGCCTGGAGGCGGGGGAGGACATGTATTCCCATGCGCTCGGGGAGTAGTGCTGGGGCGACCTGATCTTGTCGCCGAAGTGGAGCGCGAGTACTCGGAACTCGTACCAATCTCGGGTATGTGTGTGCAATTCCGGAGCGAATCACTGGTCTGCCGGAGCGGGGCGAAGGCCTCGTCCGCTGCCGATGAAAGCCGCGCTTGCCGGAGATCAATCCGTCCACGCGATGGGGTTACGGCGGACTATTGTTCAGACAGTCCCGGACAATACCGCGCGTGGCGCGGCGGAACCCGCATGCGGCACTCGTCGACGCAGTGACGGCTAATGCCGCACGAGGGATCTGGTCCGCAATTGCGGGCCGGTACCTTTCAGGAAAGGGGTCAGGGAATGACGGAGTACGCAACGGCAATCACGTTTCCACAGACCAGCACGACATATGAAGCGTTCAGCAAGCTGTCAGCCGCTGCCGACCAGTACGGAGTCCGGTCCGCGGGGATCGTCGAACGTGACGCTCAGGGGCACCTGCAGGTTCCCGAGTCGGGCGACAGCGCCGCCGGTATCGCAATCGCCAGTGGCAGCTTGATCGGGATGCTCGTCGGGGTGCTCGGTGGCCCGATCGGAATGCTGCTCGGGTGGAGTGCCGGCGCCGCGACCGGCGCCCTATACGACGCGGACCGCCTGGACACCGGTGACGAGGCGATCGCAGCATTCGGGCGCCTGATACCGCCTGGTGGCAACGCGATCCTCGCCGTCACGGACGAAGTCACGACCGAGCCGTTGGAGCAGTTCGCCGCCGGACTCGGTGGCAAGGTTTCCCGGAGGCCGCTCGACGAGGTTCTGGCCGAGTTGGAGGCGCAAGACGAGGCCGCGCGGGAGGCTGACAAGGCCGCCCGAAAGGCGATCCGCGAGCAGAAGAAGCAGCAGCGCAAGGAAGACTTCCAGAAGCGAGTGGACGCCTTGAAGGAAAAGTTCCACACCGAGGAAGAGTTCCCCACCGATTAGTGCGCTGAGGCCAACCCCGCACGATTATCAGGCGCGCGGGCGCGGTGCACCACACCGCGTTCCGCGTGCGCCACTACGCCCGGTCTAGCCGTGGCAACCACTGCACGGCATCCGCGAAAGTTGGTAGTACCAGGGCCACGATCAGTACTCGCCTGTGTTGAGCCCGTATTTCGGGCCGAGGGCAGCAACGCTGCTCTTGAGCTCTTCACCGATGTCGTCGAGGCGGTGCGCGTGTGACACGTCGACGGCTGCACTGATCGCCGCGATCAGACTGCCGTCGGGTGCCAGCAGGGGGGTGGCCACGGCGCACGCGTCCGCCAACGTGATTCCACGGTTGAAAGCCAGTCGGCGCGAACGGATTTCGGGGAGCTCGGCGAGGAACTGTCGGACTGCGCCTGCCTGCTCGGGACCGGTGAGATCGAGGAGACGATACATCTCGTCGTCGGGAATATTGGCGAGGAGGGTCTTGCCCGCGGCACTGGTATAGAGAGGGCGACGGGCGTGGGTGCGCGCAACGAACGTAAGGCTGGGGGACTCTTCACCCACAAAATCTGTGAAGACGATGGAATCCCCGACGCGCACCCCAACGAGGACAGTGCAGCCGAGCACCTTGCTCAACTCGACCACGAACTCATGATTAAGGGAGAGCGCGGCCAGCTTGTTCGCGCGAGCGGCCAGGATGAACGGGCCCGGCCCGAGGTGGAAACGGCGGTCCTCTTCGATGAGATAGCCGCGCGCAAGAAGACCGTTGGTCAGCTCCTGGACGGAGCTCTTTGCCGCGCCCATGGCAGTTGCCAACTCGGCCAACGTGACGCCGCGCTGGCTCAACGACACGGTCTCGAGGATCTCTACGACTCGGTCGACCGTGCGATGCGGACGGGCAGGCATGCGGCCGACGCTAGCAAGCCCTGCCGACCAGTTCAGACAGGGACTTGCAACGAGTCGCGAGGCACAGTACAGTTCACCAACATCCGGATATCCGGTTTCATATACAGAAATACGTACGCACTCCGAAAGGTTCCAACTCATGTCCGCACCCGTCTCTCCAGGCATGTTCCGCACCAACAGCGGCGTCCCGCTGCCGTTGGTCGCTTTACCGCAGGACGACCTTCTGACCGTCAACATCGACCAGATTCCGCTGCTCAAGGACGCGATGGGACCCGGCATCCACATCAAGCCGCTGCGCCTGGACCCCGAAAAGGGACAGGTGGTGCTCATGGCCACCATGGCGCCCGGTTGCCTCCTGCCCATCCACTACCACACCGGTACCGCCGAGGTGTACACCTTCTCCGGCTGCTGGAGGTACGCCGAGTACCCCGACCAGCCGCAGACCGCGGGCGACTACCTGTATGAGCCCGGCGGCTCGGTGCACACCTTCTACTGCCCCGAGGACAACACCGAGGACACCGTTGTGCTGCTGTGGATGGAAGGCGCGCAAATCGGATTCAACCAGGACGGCACGCTGCACCACATCAACGACGCGACCTCCATTCAGCACGTGACCGAAACCGTGTCGGCGGC
>DASVEX010000282.1:0-25422 GCA_036380335.1 Propionibacteriaceae bacterium
GTGTCGGACCAAAACCAAAGGTGATGGTCAGCCCCGCAGGCGGGAGGCCGATGGCCTCGCCGGTGTCGTCTGGTGGCGCCCCATACGGCCCGGCCGTCGGCCCGAGCTCCCCAGCACCGAGACCCTGCGTCATGCGTACGGCCGCGATGGTCCAGTCCTTGAGGAGCTGCACCAACTCCGTACGGGAGTCCGTGATCACGTCAAAGGCGGCGAAATGCAATCGATCTTGCACTGGAGTGAGAATGCCCGCCTGGTGCTCCCCATGGAAGGGATAAGTACGCGTTCCCGCCGCCTGCGGTTGGGTCGGAGCTGCCTCCTGGCTCCCGAGTGCGAAGCCACCTGCGGCTCCGGCAGCAAGCCCGGCCAGACCAGCTCCCGCGGCGCCGAGCAGGCCGCGCCGCGAGACCGGCGGCCGCTGGCGCGTCTCGGTCGGTGCCGTGCGCGCTTCGGTTTCAGCCGGCTGATCGCGAAGGTCGGGGGTTGATGTCATGTCTTCCCTGATTCAGACGACTGCCGCGGCCAGCTTCGACAATGGCTCAGACAGCGCATTGACTGCGTCAGAGAGCTCCTTGACCTCCGCCTTCGTGAGCTTGTCATAGGTCTTGAACCCGTCGCCAACCCGTTGAGCGTCGAGCAGCGCTTGGACTGTCGCAAACTTTGCCGCGATCGAGCTATCGAGATCCGGATTTCTTTGCTTCAGCAATGGGCGAAGCCCTTCGAAGCCCACTACCGCGCCGTCGATGTTCGCCTGGAAGTCCCACAAATCGGTACGCGACCAGTACTCCTCTTCGCCGGTGACCTTCCCCGTCGCTACCTCGTCTAGCAACCCGCGCGATCCGTTGGCGATCTCGTCCGCACTGAACTCCAGGTCAGCGACCCGCCCCTGCAGGACCTTGGTGTTCTTCATCAGATTGTCCGCGTACGACGCGCGCTGGGCTGCGCTGAGTTGCTGATAGTTCTTGGCGCGCGCGGGCCAGAGATCTTTCTCGAGCCGATGCCAGCCGGTCCACTTCTGACCGGGCTCAAGATCGGCCTCGCGCAAATCGAGCTTGGGATCAAGATCGCCAAAGGACTCCGCCACGGTCTCGATGCGCTCCCAATGCGTCCGGGCGGCGGGGTAGAGGGCACGTGCCTCATCGTCCTTGCCCGCCTTGTATGCAGCCACAAATTTTGCGGTCATTGAGACCAACTGATCGGTTTGGTCCTCGACGTACTTCTGGTAGTTCTGGTTCGCCTGCTCGACCAGCTCCACATCATTGCCTGCGGACCCCTGCTCTTCACCGGAATCAGAGACTGAGAAGGGGGCGCGGATGCCGTCGCCGACCATGCCAGGTTTGCATGCCGAGATGTAGCTCCCGGGCTCCACCTTCAACACCAGCTCCCGCGTAATGCCGGGGCCGATATTCTCCACTTCGCCGACAATGCGCAGTCCGTCCTGGCCGTAGAGGTAGAACTCGTTCACCTTGCTACCGCCGTTCGTCACCGCGAAGGTAAGAGCTCCTGACGGGGCGCTCGTGGCGGAAAGCTTGCACTCAGTGTCGGTTGCCTGGACGGTCAGGGCGCGAGGATTCGGAGCGCCGCCAGAACCCGGCTTCTGCGCTGGGGCGTTGTTGGTGCAGGCCGCCAGCAGCGGCAGGCCGAGCACTGCGCAGGTCGAGGTGCAGAGGAGTGCGCGTACGGGCAGGGCGAATCCGCCGGCCCGACGGCTTGGTCGAGTCATGATCATTTGCTTTCGGATGCTCCAACGGTCTCGGCGGCTGGACGGGGAGGTGCAGGTTGGGTGCGCTGCCGTTTCTGGTAGAGGAAGATCGCGAGCGTTGGGATGAAGTACAACAACCAAGCGACCGCCTGAAGGACCGTCGTCGCGGGCGAGAAATTGAAGACGCCCTTGAGTACCGTTCCGTACCACGAGGTCGGCGGGATGACACCGGACACATCGAAGGCCAGGTTGTTCAGACCGGGCAGTAATCCAGCCTCCTGGAGGTCGTGCACTCCGTACGCGAGGACGCCCGCCGCAATCACGATCAAGAACGCCCCGGTCCAGGTGAAGAAGCGACCCAAGTTGATCTTCAGGGCACCACGGTAGATCAGGTAGCCCAGCACCATCGCGACGACAAGTCCGAGGGCGGCACCCAGCAGAGGGCCTGCGGTACGGCCGGTGCCACCAGCGGCGGTTTGGGTGGCCGCCCACAGGAACAGTGCGGTCTCCAGACCTTCGCGGCCCACAGCAAGCATTGCGACGATGGTCAGCGACCAGCGCCCGGCATCGGCGGCCTTGTCGATTTGGGCGCGCAGTTCACCCGAGAGCGTGCGTGCGGCCTTCGCCATCCAGAAGATCATCCAGGTGACAAATCCGACCGCAATGATCGAGAGCAAACCACCGATCAGCTCCTGGGCCTCAAAAGTGAGTCCCTTGGGCCCGAAGGTCAGGGCGGCACCAAAGGCAAGTGAGACCGCGACTGCGATACCTACCCCGATCCAGATCTGCGGCAGGAGATGACGGCGCCCTGATTTGACCAGATAGGCCACGAGAATGCTTACAATGAGCGCGGCCTCGAGGCCTTCGCGTAGGCCAATTAGGAAGTTGCCTAGCATGTCTCCTCGATCCCCCGCGCGTCCTTCGCGGCCTGCCTCCCCAGAGCAACGCCGTTCGGAATATAGGTGAGGCTCACCTAACTTAAGTCAGGCTAGCCTTGCTTCGCAAGACAGCTGGGCAATTTGCTGCATCCACGTTGGACTCGCTGTCGGCGCCCATTGTCAGAAAGGTTCCGACGGTCCGGGCCGTGCGACCGCGTAGGAGGACAGCTCGGACTCAGAAAGCGTCTCCGGTCCGCCAGTCCATCTGTTGCAGGGTGAGAGTGTTGCCGTCGGGGTCCGACATCCAGGCGTACGTGACGCCACCGCCGAGCGGCAAGAGATCGCCCACTGCGACGCCCCGGCCGAGCAGCTCCTCCCGCGCCTCGGCGATATCGTTCACCACCAGGTGGAGGCCCTTGATCGAACCCGGTGTCATCTCGGACAGCTCGTCCAGGCCGGTACTGATCACGATCGAGCAGGCTGATCCGGGTGGAGTCAGCTGTACGATCCGCACGCCGGGCGACGGGCTGACATCGACATCGAGGGCGAACCCAAGCTTCTCGGTATAGAAGGCCATCGATCGGTCTAGGTCTTTGACCGGGACGGGAACGAGTTCGAGCTTCATCTTCATGACGGTTCTCTTTCTGTTTCGTCAGAGTCCTGACTCGGGTGCGGGCGGTCCGTGATGCTGCGGTAGTGGTGCCGTTCGTCGGCGTCGAGGTGTTCGATGGCCATCCGGAGAGTCGTCCGTGGCATCCGGCCGGCGTACCGGTCAAGGAATGACCGGAGGCGGCCGACATCGCGCTTGCCGGCCTCTCGGAGCCAGCCGCCGACCGCAGTCTGCACGAAATGCTCCGGATCGTCGATCAGGAGTTCGGCGATGCCGAACGTGTCGTCGAGTTGACCCTCCCGGATGAACGGCCAGGTGGCGGTTATCGCGGTCCGGCGCTCCCACCAGTGGGGTGATCGGGCCAGCTCGTAGAGCGGGTCGCGCGGCTTGTCGATCAAGTAGCCGCCCACGACCCACGGCGCGGCTCGGTCCACCATCGACCAGTCGTCGATTCGGTCGTGCCGACGCAAATACAGCTCGTAGAGGTCTCGCCGACGTTCGGACGTCGTCGAACGGCGTCTTGCCTGGAAGTCCATGACGCTCACCGCCCCCAGCCGAATCCGGCGATCGGGGTGTTGCAGCAACTCCTCGATCTGGTTGAGGTCCATGTCGATCGAGCGTTTGGCGAGCGCGAACACCTCCGCGGTGCGGAGCGGTCCGTCACCGAATTCGTTGACGAAGGCGCGGGCGGTTGGTCCGGCAACGGTCATGGTGATTCATCCCTTCTGACGTGTCCGATGCTCATAAGACGACAGCGCTGAGGAAATCATCGGTGAAATCAACCGTTGACAAGCTCATTGGACGTCACCGGTGCGACAGGGGATGTGTCGTACCGTCGCTACGACCGCGTGGGCGTCTCGGGTACTGAGAATGACTGCCGAATCGAGGCCGGCAAGGCAGAACGATGCACCCTCCTCCAGGTGGACGCCTCCGCCGTTGACGGTCTGAATCTCGACGGTGCCTTGCTCCACGACGGCCAGCGCGTCCCGCCAATCGTCGCCGTCGCAGCTGATCTGGCCGCCTGCGGCGATTTCGTGAACGACCCGCGCTACCGACGCCGGCAGAGCTCGGCCGAGCAGGGAGAACGGGCTGGTCATGGGAGTGCCGCCGGGAGGGCGAAGGCCGGAAAGTGCTTGGCGCCGAACGTGGTGATTTCGGCAACCTTTCCGTCGGCCAGCCGAAGAACGTCGATCTTGAACGCCCGAAACTCAGCGCTAGCTGGGTCGAGTAAGTAGCAGGCGGCGGCGGGCTGCCGGTTGGCGCTGGTGGGGAGCAGGCGCCACTGGCCAGTGTCGCGCGCCCTGTCGACCAACTGCCGGATAGCGTCGAGGCCCTCGAACAGGTAGGGCGCCGGCGGCATGGTGACCCGAATGTCCTCGGTGAGCAAGGCGAAAGTGGCCTCGTCGTCGCCGGTCTCGTACGCCGCTATGTAGGCGTTCAGAACCTCACGTTCGGTCTCGCTGGATGCCTCCGATGCCCATTCCTCGCGCTGCGATGTCGGCAGCTGGCTGCGCAGCGTCGTCCGACCGCGTTGCAGGGCGCTGTTCACCGCCGCCGTACTGAGGTCGAGCAGTTCGGCGATGTCAGGGACCGGCCAGTCCAGGACGTCGCGAAGGATCACCGCGGCTCGTTGCCGTGGCGGCAGCAGCTGGATCACGGCCAGGAAGGTGAGCTCGATCGTTTCTCGGCCAATGGCGCTCACCTGTGGATCCTGACCGGTCGCATCGAGCTGGTCGAGAAGACGGTCCGGGTAGGGCTCAAGCCACGGCACGTCGCGGAAGGAGGTCAGCGACGGGATGCGACGATCCTTGGCCTTGATGTGGTCGAGGCAGGCGTTGGTGGCGATCTTGTACAACCAGGCGCGCAGATTGCCACCCTCCCGAAGGTCCGCGCTGCGCCGCCACGCCCGTAAGAGCGTCTCCTGCACCAGGTCCTCGGCATCGGTGAACGACCCCAACATCCGGTAGCAGTGCACCTGCAACTCGTGGCGGTACCGCTCGGCGCGCTCGGCGAAGTCGAGGTCGGTGGTGGTGTCGGCGTTCATGTCAGGCTCTGTTCCGGACGCGATACGTGAGGTGGGTGATCCCGTTCCCTTCGACGACTGTCGGGGTGCTCAACGCGACCAGCTGCTGCAGGTTGGCGAAGAACGGTTTGCCACCGGCGAGCAGGACCGGGACCAGGTCGACAACGATGGCATCAAGCAGGCCGAGATTCAGGCACTGCTGCGCGAGGTCGGCGCTCGCGACCGCTACCGTCCGATCACCGGCTACTGCCTTGGCTTGGGCGACAGCGCTGGCCTCGGAGGTCGTGAACTTCCGGTCGTCAGCGGGAGTGGCTACCTCGGCATTGCCGCTGCCGTACAGCCAGGCGAACACCTCATCGACGCCGCCACGCGCGTCCTCGATGTAGCCGTCCAGCGACATCGACATGTTGGCTACTACGTCACCCACCGTTCCCACCCATCTGTGCGAGGTTGATGCCTGTATGACGACGCGTAGCACGCATTTCATCGGTACGGCTCCGGCCTGCTGCAGCGGAGTTATCCGACTGGCTATTCTCACCGATCTTGTCAGCAGCCGGTCTCGCCGAGGGTGATCATGAGCAGCCGCTCGAGGCGCTCGCGTACTACCTCGCCAGTCAGATCCGGTCTGGCATGGATCAATGCGGCCATGATCACGGCGGGATCCGGCAGAAAGCCCAGGATGTCGCTCACTGACCAGAACAGCTCCGCTTCTTGATCATCGTCGAGCACGCCGCCGTGCCAGCGATAGGCATCGGAGAAGGCGACGGCGCTATCAAGGTCATGCAAGATCGCGAAATTGGCTCGGGAGTGCATGACGTCGAGATCCGCAGGTCCCCAGGAGGTTTCCGCCCAATCGATCACGCCGGTGATCCGATCGCCTTCCCACAAGATATTTCCGGGATGAAAGTCGCAGTGCACCAACCCCTGCTTGGTCGGCGGCGGATCTCGATCGAAAAGCTGGATGGCACGCTGCCACAGCCGTGGCCGGGACGTCCAGCTCGGCACATGAAGATCATCTGGAACCCAGAACACGTACGGGCGGGGCCGATGATCATCGTCGACGGGAGTGCCATGAATGATCACCGCGATCTTTGCCAGCTCATCGATCGCGCTTAGGCTCAATGGATCGAGCCGCACGCGGCCTGGGAGCCAGCTGGTGAGGTTGGCATACGCTCCGGATTGGCTGCCATCCGGGTCCGAGGCAATGAGACGTGGCACGGGAAGATCAGAGTTCTCCATTAGGCGGCAGCCCAACGCCTCGCAGACCACATGCTGTCGGCCAATCTCACCCCAGCGTTCGATGGAGACGCAGCGCAGGATGACCCGTTCGCCATGACGGAGATGCACCGCTGAGATGGTGTCTGTCCGGCCGCCGCCGACGGGCTCGATCGCCATGATCTGGGACTCGAGATGCTCCTGAGCCCAGGCGCGCACCTGCGCAGGATTCACGCGAGCAGGATAGATGCCCCGGATGTGGAGTTCCCTGCTGCTAATGACGGGCGGCCGCTTCGCCGACTAGAGGAGCTTGCGGCAAATGTTGGGGCTAAGTCACCAGCGCTCGACGCTTGAGCAACTCACCGGTCGCATATCGGCCGATCTGGTAAGTCGCGAAGCCATCCATCACCGCACTGACGCCCCCGCCCATAAGTGGCACGCGCTTGACGATCGCCAAAGCCAGGTTCTTGCCGCCTATCCGAGCAGCAAGGTCGGTGATCACTTCGTCAGCGACCTGCTTGTCGAGCTCGGGATCGAACACGGGTGCAGTCGCCACCGCCATAGGTGACGTTGGCAGGGTTCCCTCGGCGATATGTTTGGCCACCTGCTCTCCACCCATCAAGCACATGACGAGTGCGGTACGCACCCGATGGTCATCCAGGTCGTAGCCGCGCAGATGAGCGATCGCGGCAACCATGCGAACCTGCACAATGGCGACGCCGGTGATATTGGCGGGTATCGCGACCGGCAACGCAGCCAGGCCGCCGATGTTGGTGACGAAACCTTGGGCGGAGGCGAGCCGGATGTGATGGTCGATGATCGATGACATGGCCTCGTCAATAGAGCCGCCTTCCCGCTGCAGATGGCGGGCGGCGACGGCCTTGGCACTAGGCATCCGGCCGTAGCCGTCAATGGCAATCTCGATGACCTGGCGCAGGGCGCCGCCCGCTCCTTGCGCCGTCACGATATTGGCCACTGGGATCATGACCGTCGCGATCCTTCGGCGCACGTCCTGCGCTGACGCCATCAGGCCTCCAACCACTCTGCTCCGGGTCTGGGCTCCCAGTGCGATCAGCCGCCCCGAGGGGCAGCGTCCGACCCCCAGCGTACGTGGCTGATGTTGGTGGCCGATGATCACCTGACTCCGGGACAACCCCGGCCCGGCCCTGAACCGAGGCAGTGTTTGATTGCTCGCTCCGCTCGCTGCGGATCACGCATGGCAGCCGCCTACTTCGTCGTCGCTCGTCGACGAGAAGCGTGTCGCCTCACCGCTGTCCATTGCTCACTCCATCGCTGAGGCTGGCGCCCGTCGGCTGCTGCCTTCATCACTCGCCCGCAGACGAAACGTGTCTGCTCGCTCATTCGTCCAGGACAGCAGCGCAGCAGCCTGGCTCAGCACGGCGGCGCGCAATCCGACTTTGATTCTGGTGGGAGTATGCCGAGATGGGCTCCCCGTTCGGATCGCCGGAGATGTGGCGGCACGACGACTTGATCGGAGTGTCGCGCGTCTTCGACGAAGAGCTCGCGCTGGCGGCGTACGAGTGTGGCGCCTTTCCGATGCCTGCAAAGCCCGGCCTGATGGGCTGGTATTCGCCACTAGAGCGGGCCATTCTGCCGCTCGACGGGATGCGGATCAGCCGCTCGCTGCGCAAATCGGTCAAGCACTACGACGTGCGGATCGATACCGCGTTCGACGATGTGCTCGATGGGTGTGCCGACCGCCGGCGACCTAGCGGATGGATCAACCGCGAGATCCGCCGGGTATATCGGCGGCTCTACAAACGTGGAGTCGTGCACTCGGTGGAAGCGTGGACCCCCGACGGCGACCTGGCCGGCGGTCTCTACGGGGTGAGCATCGGCGGTCTCTTTGCGGGCGAGTCGATGTTCTACCGACCTGACATCGGACGGGATGCGTCCAAGGTTGCGCTCGTTGCGCTGGTCAATCTGCTTCAGCGCGCGGGGTCACAGGATCGGCTGCTGGACGTGCAATGGCTTACGCCGCATCTGGAATCGCTCGGGGCGGTCGCGGTGCCGCGCCAGGAGTATCTCGAGCGCCTCCCGCCAGCTCTCCGGCTGCCGGCGCCTGACTGGTCAAGCCCCCTGAAGCTCGACGCGCTATGACGGGTGGTCCGCTTCGCCGACTGCAGGAGTTCGCGGCTGGGCTTCGTTGGCAGACCGGCATTCCTTCGCGAGCGACGAAGGAGGCGAATTGGCGGACGCCCGTCAGAGTCCATCGATATTGCGCCGTTCATAATGGGCCCATGCCTGAGATGCCAGAGGTGGAATCGCTCGCGCGATTCCTCACCGAGCAGTGTGTCGGGCATGCGATTGAACGCATTGACCTTCTCGCGTTCAGCGCACTCAAAACCTACGACCCACCGCTGTCCGCGCTGAACGGCTTGGAAATCGAGTCGGTGACCCGGCGCGGGAAGTTCCTCGACATCTCGGCCCAAGGTCTGCATTTGGTGTTCCACCTGGCCAGGGCAGGTTGGCTGCGCTGGCGTGATTCCCTTCCGGACGAGCCCCCGCGGCCAGGCAGGGGGCCACTTGCCTTGCGCGTACGGCTGGATGATTCGTCCGGCTTTGACCTGACAGAGGCAGGAACCCAACGGAAGCTCGCCGTTTACGTGGTGAGCGATCCCATGTCTATTCCCATGGTTGCGACGTTGGGGCCCGATCCGCTCACCGACGACTTCGATGAGGCCGCGCTTGCCGAATTGCTCGCCAAGGCCGGCCGGGCGCAGTTGAAAGGAGTCCTGAAAGATCAGCGGACCATCGCGGGTATTGGCAACGCGTACTCCGATGAGATCTTGCATGCAGCCAAACTCAGCCCGTTCAAGCCGTCCAACTCTCTCACTCAGTCAGAGCTCGACACATTGTTCGGGGCGATCAAGGGTGAGCTGTCCGCGGCAATCAAGCGAGCCGACGGGTTGGCGGCCAAAGACCTGAAGGGTGAGAAGAAGTCAGGCCTTCGGGTGCACGGGCGTACCGGCGAGAAGTGTGATGTTTGCGGTGACACCATCGCCGAAGTGTCGTTCGCGGATTCTTCGCTGCAGTACTGCCCGACGTGTCAGACAGGCGGCAAGAAGCTCGCCGACCGTCGTCTCTCGAAGCTGCTGAAATAGATCATGCCCACTGGCCAAAATCCCTCAGCATTGTTCGAGTCGCTCTGCGATGAGTACGCCAGCGTGAGCGGGGTTGCCGTACCAACCGGCGGCACCGGTTTCGGATCCAATGCGATCAAGATCAATAAGTCGATCTTCGCGATGCTGGTCGACGACCGGATCGTCGTGAAGTTGCCAGCCCCCCGGGTCACGCAATTGATCTCTGCAGGTGACGGAGTGCCGTTCGATGCCGGCAAAGGCAAGCCCATGAAGGAGTGGGTGGGGCTGACCGTGGACGATCAGTCTTCTCGGGAACTGGTTGCCGAGGCGATGACATTCGTCGGGCATCGCTAACGAGCTCCGGTCCGCTTTCGCGTCGTTAATCCGCACAAAGCCACAAATCAGCGCAATGTCAGGGGATGGGGACCGCATTCGTGGCTTTGTGCGGAGACACGGTCCGAGCGCGGACGAGACTAGGGTTGATCTTGTGTTTGACAACCAGGTGCCAACCATTCAGCCCGGCGATGTCGCTACCCGAGTTGCCGACGGATGGATGCTCCTCGACGTGCGCACCGACGACGAGTGGGCGGCTGGACGGATCGCGGGCTCGGTCCACATTCCGATGGATCAGCTGATGCAACGCATGGACGAGCTCGACGATCGGGTTGTCTGCGTCTGCGCAGTCGGTGCCCGCTCTGCCCGAGTCGCCCAGTTCCTCAACGCCCAGGGCCGCGAGGCAGTCAATCTTGACGGCGGTCTGTACGCCTGGGAGGGTAGCGGGCTCCCGGTCGAGGCCTGACCGGGTTGCTGGGGCGGATTCTGCCGCATACTCGCGGAATAATCCGCCCCGATGTCATCGACTCACCTCGCGGCGGCTGGGCATTCGCCCCGGTGTTAGCGTGAGAAACTAACCGAAACCTTCGGGAGCTCACACCTCATTGGTGGGCTGAGAGGGCGGAGTGCATAAGACAGCGCGGGTCCGCCGACCGATCGAACCTGACCGGGTAATGCCGTCGTAGGGAGCCTGCAATGTCGCTCACATCAACTCCAACGATCCCGACCCCGACCTCCGAGCGTGCCGCTACCGAGGCACCGCTCACCCTCACCACAGAGCCGCCGCGGCCGTTGGGATTTACCGATCAGCTGGCCATGTGGGGCAACCTCGGCATCAGCCTGTTTGGCCCACTGACCGGAGCGCTGATTGCCACGACCGCGGGGTCGGTCGGGCTCGCGCTAGCGGCAATCGTCGTCGGCTGCGGCATCGGAGCAATCCTTCTTGGCGCCTCGGCCGTGATGGGCACCGTCACGGGGGCACCAGCCATGGTCACCCTTCGGGGCCTGGTGGGTCGCCGCGGCTCGGTGCTGCCAACACTCCTCAATATCGCGCAAAACATCGGCTGGGCGACTATGGAGATCATCGTGATCTCCACCGCCGCTGTGGCGGTAGTCGGCGACGCCTGGCGCTGGCCGTTTGTGATCTTGGCCGGCGCAGCCGCCACCATCATGGCGATCCGGCCGCTCGGCAGCGTCCGGCTGCTCCGCAAGGTGATGGTGTGGCTGGTGCTGGCGGCCTCGGTCTTCTTGTTCGTTCAGGTGTTGCTGCAGCCGCGACAGTCAATTCCGCAAAACTCGGTGCTGGGATTCTGGCCGGCAGTTGATCTTGCCATCGCCGGAGTGATCTCCTTTGCGCCCTTGGCGGCGGACTATAGCCGGCACTCGCGGACCCGCCGGGCGGCCTTCTGGGGCGCCTCCCTCGGTTACGGCCTGGCGGCCATTGCTTATTACGCCTTGGGCGTCTTCGCAGTGGTCAATCTCGGCGCCAGCGACGTGATCACTGCGCTGGTCACGCTTCCGGCTGGTGCCATTGCCATCACGATCTTGTTGGTCGACGAGGTGGACGAGGCATTCGCCAACGTCTACTCGACGACCATGTCGGTGCACAACATCGTTCCCCAGCTGGATCGACGAATCATCGCGTTGATCATCGGTGTCACGGCAACGCTGCTCGCCGGCCTGCTGAACTTCGGCCAGTACCAATCCTTTCTCTTCTTGATCGGCTCGGTCTTCGTCCCGCTGTACGCCGTCGCGGCGGTGGACTTCTTCTTTGTCAGCCGGCAGCGTTGGGATGTCTCGACTACGTCCCCGCTGCGGGCTGCGCCGGTCATCGCGTGGGCGTGCGGGTTCGTCGCTTACCAGCTTGTGTACCCCGGTAACGTCCCTGGATGGGCAGACTTTTGGACGTGGCTCGACGGGCGGATCGGATTCGTCCCACCCGGCTGGCTGGGCTCCTCGGTGGCGGCCATCGCTGTGAGTGGGTCCGTGATGTTGGTGAGCGGTTTGCTGCTGCGTTACCGTCGCGTCGCCGCAGCGTGACAGCTTCGCCGATGTGTCAGGTGTCGATGTGACGGGCGCGCCGGTGTTGATCGCGCATCGCGGCTTCTCCTCCCGACATCCAGAGATGACGAGGGCCGCCTATCAGGCTGCCATCGACTGGTCGTCCGACACTGGCATCGCACTCGGCCTGGAGTGTGATGTACATTTCAGCGCTGACGATGAGCTGGTGTGCCTGCACGATCTGACTCTGGACCGGACGTCGACGAGCACCGGACGGGCGTACCAGCGCACGGTCGCGGAGCTGAAACAGCTCGACTTCGGTTCCCGGAGGGTGCTCGATCCAGACCCCGAGCAACGTGAGCTGATGACCCTGCGCGAGCTGATGATCATGGTCAGGGATGCCCGGCAAGATCATGTGCCCGTCAGTCTGGTGGTCGAAACCAAGCATCCCAACGATCGCGGCCGCGAGGTCGATGAACGGGTTGCAGCGATGCTTACCGAGTTCGGCTGGGACCACCCTGGTGCGCCCGTTCGGCTGCTGTCCTTCTCAGTGAAGGCGGTCAAGCGGTTCGGCTGGCTGCTGCCGGGGCTGGAACGCACCCTGCTCATCGAAGATGATCTTGGACGATGGCGTGATGGCAGGCTGCCGGATGGGGTACGCGTTGTCGGGCCGGATCTGGCGTTGATCAGGGAGGATCCGGAGTTCGTCACGCGGTGCCGCCGCAGGGATCACGACGTACACGTCTGGACCGTGAACGAGCCGGAGGACATCAGATTCTGTCGTGATCTCGGAGTAACCGGTTTCACCACCGACTTCCCAGATCGCGTTGCTGCGATTCTCGCGGAGGATGCGCGTTGAGCTGCTCGAAGCGTGCCCTTCGACGAGCTCAGGGCACATTGCGACGAGCTCAGGGCACATTGCGACAGGCTCAGGGCACATTGCGACGAGCTCAGGGGCACATCGCGACAGGCTCGAGGCACATTAGGACACCCCGTCGCGGGCGATAGGACAGGACATGCAGCGCGGTCCGCCGCGCCCCGAACCCAGCTCGGACCCAGCGATGGGAATCACCTCGATACCGGCCTCGACAAGGCGCCGATTCGTCTCGACATTGCGCTCATAGGCAATCGCGACCTTGGGCTCGATAGCCAGCGTGTTGTTGCCGTCGTCCCACTGCTCACGCTCTGCGGTCACCGGGTCGAGACCAGTGTCGATCAGCCGTAATCGATCAATCTGCATAGCTTGTGCCGCAGCCTCGAGAAAGGGCGCCGGCTCGGCGATGGAGAGGTCGGAGCCGCTGCCGGGGCGAACAGCGATGGCGCACAGCTGCTGCGCAACGTTCGGATACATCAGCACTGCGTCGACGTCGACCATGGTGCAGATGGTGTCCAGATGCATGGTGGCGCGATCTTGACTAATCGGCACGACCAGCACCGTACGTGCCAGTCCCAGCTCGAACGCCGTACGCGCCAAACGCTCCGCGCCGGAAGGGTGAGTTCGTTCGCCTACCCCCACCGCCAACACGCCGTCGGCCAGTGCCAAGACATCGCCGCCCTCCAGATACTCCTCGCGCCAGCCGTGAATCCGCTCAGCTCCGCTGAAGCGCGGATGGAGGGCGTAGATCAGATCGGTGAGCTGGGTTTCGCGGCGGCGTGCCGGCATCGCCAAGGACGTGATCGTGACGCGATCCCCGATCCACACACTCGAATCGCGAGTGAACAGCAGATTTGGCAGTGGATCGATCAAGAAGTCTTCCGGCTGGTACAGCGCGGCCACCAGGCTGCCGCTGCCGCGTACCTCGTCGTTGCGCAGCCCGGCCGTCATGATCTCGGCGAGCTCCTCGGGCTCAAGATCAGCGAGGTAGCGCCGCAAAAATCCCCGCAGCGTACCTCCGAGCCGGATGTCTGAGACGAGATCTTCGACGGCTCTGGCGTGCGCGGCCGGGTTGGCCAGCGTCTCGGTCAGCAAGGTGCCGAGATAGAGGACTTCCACCCCGCGGCTGCGCAGCGTCTCGGCAAAGCCGTCGTGCTCCTGTTGAGCACGGTCGACCCATGGCAGCCCGTCGAAGAGCAAGGCATCGTTGTTTCGGGGCGTCAGCCGCTTTAGCTCGCTGCCAGGCCGGTGCAGCATTACCGTACGCAACCGGCCAACCTCCGACCGGACCTCGGGCGCAGTCTCCCCGTCTGCTGACATGACGGTGAGATTACCGATTGCCAAAACGCACACAGCCAGGGCCGGTCGCCAGACTAGCCTTGGCTGGTGAGCTCCGACCTGTCCCGTGTCGCGTGCATCATCCCGGCCAAGGACGAGGAGCAAAGAATCGCCGCCACCGTTACCGCAGCCAGAGATCTTCCGGGGGTTGAGATCGTGATCGTCTGCAATGACGGCAGCAGCGATCGTACGTCGGAGCGGGCTGCCGGTGCGGGTGCGATTGTCGTCTCCCATAGCCGCAACCGTGGCAAGGCCGCTGCCGTGGAGTCGGCAGTCAACGGTCTCGGCGTGATCGAGCAGCGGGACAAGTTGCCCGAAGCGGGCAGCTTGCTGCTCCTCGACGCCGATCTTGCCGAGTCTGCCGCCAATTGCGCACCGTTGATCGATCCCGTGGTCAGCGGCGAAGCCGATCTGACGATTGCGGTGCTGCCGGCGCAGGTCACCGACGACGGCGGCGCTCCTGGCGGCTTCGGCCTGGTGGTCAATGCCGCAAGACGGGGCATCGAGGAATTGACCGGCTGGACGCCACAGGCGCCGCTCTCCGGCCAGCGCTGTATCACCCGGCGTGCGTTCGAGCTCGCCAGTCCTCTGGCGGCCGGTTGGGGCTTGGAAGTAGGTATGACCGTCGACGTGCTACGCGCGGGTTTGAAGATCTCCGAGATCGAGATTGACCTGCGGCACCGCGCGACCGGTAGTGACCTTGGTGCTCAGCTGCATCGAGCGGCACAATTACGCGACGTCACGCGCGCACTAACAGCGCGCGGCCTGGTCCAGGCAGGGCTCAAGGATCTGAAGGACTCCGGTGGGGTATCCGGCGTGTTCAAACGACTCAGAGGTAAGCAGGCATGAATCGATGACGGCGGCCAAGCACAAGCGCCGACGCGGTAATCCGGCCAAGCCGTCGGGCCCGCGATATCGGCCCGGGATCTGGCACCGCAACCATCAATTCGCCCTGTTCGGCATCGTCGGTGCTACTGCACTCACATTGCTCGTGGGTTTCCTCGGTCCCTCTGCCGTGACCTTGACTCTCGGTCCCCGGCACTCTTATCTGCCGCCCTGGTACCTGCCGGCCGGGGTCATCAAGCCCAACGAGTGGTTCGTTTCGATCTTGATCTGGGCTGCGATCATTCTCGGAGCTCTCGGGCTGTGGGTCGGGCTGCGGGCGATGGCTGATGGCTGGAAACCCAGATACAAAAAGCTCTTCGGGCTCGGTACCGTCCTCAGCCTGCTAACCATCTGCGTCCCGCCGATGACGTCGGCGGACGTGCTGATGTACGCGGCGTACGGGCGGCTGCAAGCGATCGGGCGGGATCCGTACGAGATCACGCCTGCGGAGGTGTTCCGCGGTCAGTTCGATCCTGTGCTCTCCTGGACCGAGCGGCCTTGGCAGGACACCCCCAGCGTGTACGGCCCGATTACGTCCTGGACGCAGCTCGCCGCCAACAAGCTCGGTGGCGAAAACATGCACGACATCGTGTTTTGGCTGCAGGTGTTCTCGGTCGTGCCCTTCATCTTGGCCTGCGCCGGCGTCTTGATGCTGGCGCATGGCGATCCGCGCCGGCAGGGCCGAGCGGCGTTGTTGACCATCGCGAATCCATTGCTGATCTGGGCCGTGGTTGCCGGCGCTCACAACGAGGCGCTGGCGGTGATGTTCGCGGTTGCCGGCCTGCTGTTCATGCGCAAGAACCCCTTCGTTGCCGGCCTCGGCATAGGACTTGCCGGGTGCGCGAAGGTGAGCATCGGGCTCTGGGGGCTCGCCATGCTGTGGGCGTACCGGCGAGAACCCAAGAAGGCATTGCTGCTCTGCCTCGGCACTGCGGTCCCGATGGGCCTGGCGTACGTGGTCTGGCAGCCCACCGCGTTTCTCCAGTCACTGCGCAACGGTGGGTACGTCTCGGTCGGCTCGTGGGCCAATCCGCTTTATCGCCTTCTGGACGTGTTTATGACCGGGTATCACGCCAAGATCATTGTCGGCGTGATCTCCTACATCGGCCTGATCATCATTGCCTGGATGCTCTCCCGGGTTGTGCCATGGACTGCGGCGCCCGGGCTGGACAAGGATGCTGACCTGCGTCGAGATCCACTCACCATCGCGCTCCGAACGGCGCTGGTGCTGTCCGTCGCGTGGTTGATCACCTCGATGTACACGCTCTCCTGGTACGACCTGTTGGCCTGGATGCCGCTGGCTGTGCTGGCAGCTAGCAAGCTTGATCAAATCATGGTGATTCGAGGTGCGGCACTGTCGCTGGCCTACGTGCCTGGACGGGCGATCGACATGGGGAAGGCCCTCGACTTCACCGCAACTCGGATGCGGGACACCGTATCGCCGATCATTCAGATGGCGATGGTGCTCGCCGTGATTTTGTGGTGGCGGCAGCCCGACCGCCCCGAGCTCTTTCCCTTCAAGAAGTCGAAAGCTCCGCCGACCGAGTCGGCACCGCAGCTCTCTGAGTCGCGGCCGAAGGCATCGAAGACCGCAGCAGCCCGCAGCTCTCCGCCGCAGGTCGCGCAGGCCCGTGCTGCGATGTCGGTCAGGGAGTTCGCGTCGCGGCGTAAGAACTGATCTCGACGCGTAGCGATGACTTGGTTTCCGCGCCGGCAAATGAGGCGCCGACAGCCGCGAGGGCCAACTCGGTGACGCCACGCTCATCGAGGTCCAGCAGCCGAGCCGCGATCGCGTATTCCCTGTTGAGATCGGTGCCGAACATCGGCGGGTCGTCGGTGTTGATTGTCACCGGCACCCCGGCCGCGACCAGCTCCCGGATGGGATGGTGATCAAGGTCAGACACGACCCGTAGTGCAACATTTGAGGTCAGACAGAGGTCCAACGCGATCTTGTGCTCAGCCAGGTGCTCGAGCAGCCGCTGATCACCGACCCCGCCAATGCCGTGTTCGATCCGCTCCGCACCCAGGCTGCGAAGTGCCTCCCAGACGCTCTCGGGCCCAGCGGTCTCTCCCGCGTGTGGCACGCTGTGCAGTCCGGCGGCTCGAGCCCGATCGAACTGATCACGAAACATCGAACGCGGAAAGCCGAGGTCCGAGCCGCCGAGCCCAAAGCCGATCAGTCCGGGCACATCATGATCAAGAGCAACTGAGGCCGTCAGCTCGGCAGCCGGGATACCGAAGTCGGCCGGAATATCGAAGATCCAGCGCAGCTCCAGGCCATGATCACGGCGGGCAGCCTGTCGGGCGTCCTCGATGGCCTCCAGGAACGCTTCGGCGGGCAGCGCGTCGTTGATCGAGATGTAGGGAGTCACCGTCAGTTCGGCGTAGCGAATGTGCTGGGCCGCCATGTCGGCTGCGACCTCGTAGGTAATGAACCGGACATCCTCTGCGGTCTTGATGAGGTCGACGACGGCCAGATAGTTCCGGATGAAATGGGACAAGTCGTCGAAGACGAAGAACCTGGCGAGCTCGGCTGGATCGCTCGGGACCGTGCCCGGATGCCGGCTGGCCAGTTCCGCGACGACACGTTGGGACACCGAGCCCACGTGGTGGACGTGTAGCTCAGCCTTCGGAAGACCCGCGATGAAGCTCTGGAGGATCGCCACGCGGGCCAGTCTCCCAGGCTCCGCGGAAAGATCGTGCGCGTTTGACCCCGCACAGACACCGGTCAAACGCGCACGCTCTTTACGATCAGCCGAAACGGCGAGCTGAGGCCTCTCCTTCCGCCGCTCGACGGAGTGCCAGGATCACCGGTTCGAGTAGCACAGTCCCGAGGACCACGTACCGTACCGCCGCAGATGGTGACTCAGTAGGCATATTGTCGATCTCGAATTCCGCGATCTGTCGCATGTGGTCCTGATAGAGGTCAAGTGCTCCCTCCGGGAGCTTGAAGCCGGCCTCATCGAGCGCCCGGAGTGCGTCCTCCAGATTCGGTCCAGCCACCGCACTGGCGGCAACCGCAAGCAGCTCGTGGACAGACTCAGGAGGTTCCTCAATCGCCTGGATGACCTGATGTGCGGCTGCGACGGACAGCCCACCCGGACCTAGCAGCGCACGGATCAGCCGGAGTCGCGCCACATGGCTCTGGTCGTACTGAGCCTGAGTGGCCGCGGTCCGAACGCCTTCGTGCAGCAAGTTCTCCCGCAGATAGAACTTGATCGTCGCAACGGAGATCTCGGAATGCGACGACAGTTCAGAGATTCGCATCCACACCTCACTTGACATTGGATAGTGCTACTCTCCAATATTGGAGAGTAGCACTATCTAGTGGAGGACTTCATGGCTGACATCATCGCGAGTCGGATGACTCATGACTATGACGGCGAGCTTGTCGTATTCCTGATCGGGATGCGGATCAACAAGCCGTGGCGCCTCGATCTCTGGCTGCCGGTGTTCAACGCGATGCCCCGAATGTTGGCCGAGCTGTCGAGGGAATCTGACTCCGGACTGCTTGGCTACCGGCTGACCTTTGGCGCCCGTGGACCGCTGCTGGTGCAGTACTGGAGCTCACACGAGAAGCTGTATGCCTACGCGAGCGACCGGGATGCAGCTCACCGTCCAGCTTGGGCCGCATTCAATCGCCGCGCGCGTAAGGCTCCCGGGGCAGTCGGCATCTGGCACGAGACATATCTCGTCGAACGAGCCGAGACGGTCTATGCCGGAATGCCCGTTTCGGGGCTGGCGGCGGCGACCTCCTCGGTACCGGTGGCACGGCGCGGCGAGAGTGCGGCGGAGCGGCTCGGCGTACGACAGGCAGCGTAAGGTGGGCGCCTTTCGACGGGCTCAGGGCGCATGACACTCGGGTGAGAATTGGTCGAACGGTCGGGTAGGGCAGAGATAGCCTGAGCCGGTGCTCGCAGTCCCGCCGAACCACTACGGCTACTTCGGACCGGTCGGAACCTTCACCCACCAGGCGCTGCTGACGCTGCCCGCGCTGCCTGACGAGCCGGCGCCTTACGCGACTGTCGGCCTTGCCCTGCAGGCTGTCCGCGACGGCGACGTCGCTGCGGCCCTGGTGCCGATTGAGAACTCGGTCGAAGGCGGCGTCTCCGCGACGCTGGACAACCTGACCAACGGCGAGCCACTGCGCATCGTCCGCGAAGTATTGCTCCCCGTTCAGTTCACCCTCTTTGCACGTCACGGCACACACATCGACGAGGTGCGCCGGGTGCTTACCCATCCGCACGCGGCAGCCCAGTGTCGCGACTGGCTAGCCAACAAGCTGCCGCAGGCGATCATTACCGAAGGTGGCTCAACGGCTGCTGCCGCAGCAGAAGTTGCCGACCCGGGTTCACGATTCGATGCGGCGATCTGCGCCCAAGTCGCCGGGGAGTTGCACGGGTTGATACCGCTTGCGACCGGCATTGCTGACAATCCGGACGCCGTCACGCGTTTCGTGTTGGTCTCGCGGCCAGCTCCAGTCGGTCCGGCTACCGGTGCCGACAAGACCACCATGGTCTTGTTCATGCGCGACGACCACCCGGGTGCGCTGCTGGAGATCCTCGAACAGTTCGCCAGCCGCGGTGTCAACCTGTGCCGCATCGAGTCGCGCCCCACCAAGAAGACCCTTGGTGACTACTGCTTCAGCGTGGACGCGGAAGGTCATGTCGACGACGCCCGGATGGCGGAGGCGATGATGGGCCTGCATCGGGTCTGTCGCGACGTGGTCTTCCTTGGCAGCTACCCTCGTGCCGACCTCACGGAATCGATCATCCGGCACGGCACCTCTAACCAGGAGTACGCCGCGGCCGCGACCTGGCTGCAAAAGTTGCGCGGCTGAGGGCCCGGGCACCCTGCTGCTGCCTCCGGCCGGAGCCAGCAGCAGCGCTCACCTCGCCGTTGCCGGTCGCCAGCTCGCTGACCTGCTTCGGTACCCGCAGGCGCAGCGCACCCGGTACCACCTCGGCGGTCAAGGTCGAGCACTCTCCGACCGTGTCGCCGTCGAGCTGAAATTGATCACGTTCTTCGACCGAAATCGTGACCTTGCGTCCCGTGAGCCGATCGAGCTGATCATCGGGCTGCCGGCGCCTGGTCAAGACCCGAGTCGTCAGCCTGACCCAGTCGCGGAACGTACGCGGCGAGGCGACGAGCACATCCAACAGCCCATCATCGGCACGTGCATCTGGAATCAGCTGAATGTTGGCCATCAGAAACCCGACATTGCCCACCACGATCACACTGGCGCGGCGCCTGAAAGGTTGCTGATCATCGACCGCGATAGTGGTATTCAGCGCAGGATGATTCGCGTTCTGAGCGGCCGACACGAAGTAAGCAGCTGAACCGACAGCTTTCTTCATCTTCGGGTCGGCACCCTCCATGATCACCGCATCCAGGCCGATGCCAGCCATCACCGCAAAATGATCAGGAGGCTGATCGTCAATCCTGACCTGCACGAGGTCAACCGCCTTGTCTGCTCCGTCGAAGGCGACAGCCAGGGCCGCCCCTTCGTCTAGCGGGATGCCGATGTTGCGGGCGAGCAGGTTCCCGGTACCGGCAGGGATCAGGCCAAACGGGATTCCGGTGTGGGCCAGCCCGGAACAGATCACCCGGATCGTGCCGTCGCCGCCTGCCCCCAGCACCAGGTCAACCTTCTCGCGTACCGCTTGCTCGGTCATCGCCCGCCCGGGATCCTCGCTGGTGGTTTCCAGCCACAACGGCCGATCCCAGCCGCGACTCTTCAGCTCATAGTCCACGTGTCGCCGAAAGGTGATCCAGTCGGTGACCTTAGCTGGGTTGAAGATGACCGCCGCGCGCCGTAACGGGGTAGCGGATGGCTCAGCGACGGCCCGGCTGCGCACAATTTCGCCGACCAGTTCATGCGGAACCGGCACCTTGACCCCGGCCACAAGCAGCGCGACCGTCGCGGCCAGTGCTCCGTACAATGCGCCGCCCACAATGTCGGTGATGTAGTGCGCCCCGGTGATCCAGCGATCAAATGCGACAGCGAGTACCAGGAGGCCGGAGCCGACCTGCCAGAGAATTCGCGCGCGGAACGTCTGCCTGGTCACAGCAAAGGTCGCTCCAACGGCGATCGACAACGCCATGACACCGGTCATATGACCAGACGGATAGGCATATCCGGTCGCGGTCAGCAGGTCGAGCGCTTGCTCGGGACGCGGCCTCTGGAAGATGATCTTTAGAAGATCAGCTCCGCCCCAACCGAAGATGATCACTAGAACGAGTGCCACCGCCAGCTGGCGGAGCCGGCGTCGGAATGCCCAGAGCGCAATCGCCGCCAAAGCGGCGTACTCCAAGCCTGGCCAGGTCAACAGGGCGAAGGCCGCGGCGATCTCTGCAGTATTCGAGTCCGGATCCAGCTGCGGTGCCGACGTACGTTGATCGAAGGCCATGAATGCAGCTGAGTTGAAGGTCAGCCACGTCCACACCACGAACGCCAGCAGCAACAAGATCGCGATCAGGACCGAAGATCGGGTCGGGGGGCGACGGACCATAACCGCTTCATCATTGCAGCCGTACTCAACAGCACTATGAAGGCAGTCCGCTTCGCCGACTGCAGAAGCTCGCGGGTGTAGTGCGCTGTTGATCAACTCGCCGTTCGCCAGCGACGAAGGAGGCGAATCCTGCGCGTTGCCTGTCAGAGTGCAATGCAATACAGGGGGCGTCGGTTGTTGGCGGATGACGAATCGAATCGTCTCTACGCACCGAGGTGGCTACGCTTGGCCGGTGATTGATGTCAAGGCACTCCGCCTCGATCCAGATCGGGTACGGGCCTCGCAGCGGGCTCGCGGCGAGTCGGAGTCTTTGGTGGACGACCTGATCAAAGCCGATGAGGCGCGTCGCAACGCCATCGCTCAGTTCGAGGAGCTGCGTGCCGAGCAGAAGGCGCTCGGCAAGAAGGTGGCGCAGGCGGCCGGTGCGGATCGGACGGAGCTGCTGAGCCGAACCAGAGAGCTCGCGGACATGGTCAAAAAGGCGGAATCGGCGCAGAACGAGATCAGCTTCGCCTTCGACCAGATGCTGCGGCAGGTCGGCAACCTAGTTTTTGACGACGTGCCGCCCGGCGGCGAGGACGACTATGTCGTACTGGAAAGCGTCGGTACGCCGCGCGACTTCGGCGCCGAAGGCTTCCTACCCAAAGATCATGTGGAGCTCGGCCGGCTGCTCGGCGCAATCGATGTGGAACGTGGCGCCAAGGTCTCCGGGTCTCGCTTCTACTACCTGACCGGCCAAGGCGCAGAGCTTGAACTGGCCTTGATCAATCTCGCCATGACGACCGCCACCACAAACGGCTTCATTCCTTTCATCCCTCCCTCGCTGGTCAAGCCGCAAGCGATGGAGGGCACCGGTTTCCTCGGCCAGGCGGCACAGGATGTCTACCATCTCGAAGAAGATGATCTTTACCTGGTCGGTACGGCAGAGGTTCCGCTTGCGGCCTATCATGCCGACGAGATTCTCGATGCAGGCACACTGCCGCGCCGCTATGTCGGCCTGAGCCCCAGCTATCGGCGCGAGGCGGGCTCCCATGGCAAGGACACCAGAGGCATCTTTCGCGTGCACTGGTTCGACAAGGTCGAGATGTTCGTTTTCAGTGCGCCGGAAGACTCGGCGGCGGAGCACCAGCGCTTGCTGCACTGGCAGAAGGACTTCGTTGCCGCGCTGGAGATTCCCTTCCAGGTGATCGAGCTTGCTGCCGGTGATCTTGGTCTGAGCGCTGCACGCAAGTACGACGTGTACGGCTGGCTGCCAACTCAAGATCGTTATCGGGAGATCACCTCGACCTCCAATTGCACTGACTTCCAGGCGCGACGGCTCAATATCCGGGCTCGCTTCGACTCCGGCACCGCACCGGTCGCGACCTTGAACGGCACGCTGTGCGCTATGACCAGGACCATCATCATGATCTTGGAAAATCACCAGCAGGCTGATGGCTCGGTACGCGTGCCGGAGGCGCTGCGACCGTACCTGGGAGGCCGAGAGGCTCTGACCCCGCGTTGAGACAGTCAGCCGAGCCCGCTGATGTGCCCTGAGTCCGTCGAAGGGCACGAGCCCGCGCTTCGACAAGCTCAGCGCGCGTATCGCGCCTGGCGTCCGCGCCTGGTCGCGCTGGACATTGACGGCACTGTGGTGGATCGCAACGGTTTCATGCCGCCCGGCGTGGCCGAGGCCGTCGCGCTGATCATGCAAGCTGGCGTGCCGGTGGTCTTGTCAACGGGCCGATCATGGCACGGCACCCAGCAGGTGTTTGACCAGCTCGGGCTGCCGCCGGGTCCGGCGGTCTGCTCGAACGGCGCAGTGATCGTACGCTATCCGCCACAGGAGATCATCAAGGCGATCACCTTCGACCCGCGGCCTGTGATCGCCCAGGTCGAGGACTTCGCGCCCGGCACCTTGATCGCAGTAGAAGAGATTGGCCGCGGATACCGGCTCAACGAGCTATTTCCGGGAGACGACCTGACCGGAGAGTTGATCATTGAGGATGCCAAGCAGCTCAGCTCGCGGCCGGTGACGCGGGTGATTCTGAGAGACCCCACGCGTTCCGAAGAGGATTTTCTGGCGTTGGCCCGCCACCTCGGCATGCATGGGATGACCTACTTCGTCGGCTGGGGAACCTGGCTCGATATCGCACCGGATGGGGTGAACAAAGCGACCGCTCTCGCCGAAGTCGCGTCCGGGTATGGCGTATCGGCTGCCGACGTACTCGCGTTCGGTGACGGCCGCAATGACATTGAAATGCTGCGCTGGGCCGGTCGCGGCGTCGCCATTGGTGATGCTCCGGACGAGGTCAAGGCAGCCGCCGACGACGTGACCAAGACCATTGACGATGGTGGACCCGCGGCGGAGCTACGTGACTGGTTCAGCTAAGCGAGGTTCCGCAACTTCCACACGTGAGGTGATCAGGGGGACGAGCGGCGCGGATCCGTGTTCCTGTCCTCGACTGCGGGGTCTGTCACAGCATCACCGCGCACGTCATCGCGGCGGACGTCGTCGCGGCCAGTGTTGTCTCCGACTCCCTCGTCCCTGACATCGCGCCCAGACCCGCGTACGTCGTCATCGACCACGCCGCGATCCGTGACGACACCTTCTGCTGACGTGTCATCTGCGGCCCGCCTCGGAGCGGCGTCGGCCGCGCGACGGCCACCTGGGTCCGGGTCAAGACGGTCGGCCTTGCGCAGCGCCTCCTCGACATCGGTTCGAGCCTCCGCGGTGCGTTCGCGTTCCTCAGCCGACACCGACTCAAGCCGGTCCGCTTCCGCGCGAGCGTCCTGAGCCTGCGCGGCCATGGCGTTAGCCTCGGCTTCTTTCCGATCGAGCTCTGCTGCCCGCTCGGTCGCCTCTAGCCTGATCTTCTCGGCGCGAGCACGGCGTGCCGTGGATCGGCGATTCATCAACACGAAGGCCAATACGGCCAGGACCACGACGACGACTATCGCGATGATGATCCATGCGGTGGTACTCATCCGAGTTCCCTTCTGGTTGGCGGACTCGGGGCTCGGTCCGTTGCACGCTGCCGCTGCGCAACTGTCCGCTTGATAGGGGTACCCGTCGGGGATTCATCCGAAACTGGCGCCGCGCGGGCGCGTGAGCGTCGGCAATCGCGCGCCCGCCGTACTAAGGACAAACGAGCAGACACGCCTCATCGTCTGCGAGTGAGGACGAAGTCGGCGGGTACACAGCGCGCGATGCGCGAACGCCCCGAATAAAGGGCGTGAGCGTCGGTAATCGCGCGCCTGCCGTGCTAAGGACGAACGAGCAGACACGCTTCATCGTCTGCGAGTGAGGACGAAGTCGGCGGGTTCACAGCGCGCGATGCGCGAACGCCCCCGAAAAGGACCGCTACGCCGCCTGGGGGCGGCGGCTGCCGGTCGACGAGCTGGTGACGGTGGCGGCAGCGGCGAGCACCTCGGCGACGGTGGGCTTGGGCTTGGTCGTTTGGTCGGTGGGCTCTCGACGTTCGCGGCGCAGGTGACGTTTGACAGTGGAAAGGGAGCAGCCGAGTCGCTGCGCCAACAAGTCCAGGCTCTCGTGCGGATTGGCGTTCCGAAGGCGTGCGACCTCGCTGTGATTGACCAGACGATTCCCACGCGTAACCCCGGCCAGGGTGTCGAAGTTCTCGGGTTCCACCGTGATGTCCAGCCGACGGCGAATCACAGCGCGCTGGGGCGGCGTGGTGCCCGCGACATAACCTGCAACGTCATACTCGACGACCGCGCGGTACAGACATTCAGTGGTCAACGGGCATTCGCGGCAGGCGGCCTTGGCGAGGGTGATCAAGGCCAGCTGCCGGCGCCTTGGCGCTGCGCAGACTCCGGTCGTCAGCGGCTCCTCCAGCAGTTGATCTTGGAACACCGCGGCGAGCTCGACGCAGCGGGGGATCCTCCGATTGGCAGGGCTGGTGATCGATGTGGGGCTCGTGATCGATGTGGGGCTGGTGATCGATGTG
>DASVEX010000283.1:0-8148 GCA_036380335.1 Propionibacteriaceae bacterium
TCGTCGGGGTTCAGGATCGTCTCGCCGTCGGGTGTGAGGACCGCTTCGCCGCCGCGGACCAGCAGCAAGGGCACTACCAGGAGTCGCCGTTGCCGATCCTCGGGGCTCCGGAGGAGGTCACCGAGCGCGACCTTGCCGTCGGCCAGCCAGCTGCCCAGAGCCGGCGCCTGCTCCGCATCCAGCTTGACCTTCCAGAGGGCGGGGAGCTCGCGACCGCAGTTGTACCGCAGCCGCTGGATGAGGTCGGCCGCCCATTCGTCGCCTTGTGCCGGCATCTCCCGGATGAAGCGCCACAGCATGGGCGTGCTGATCTGGGCGTACACCTCGTGGGCGACCACCTCGGTCGGCACCAGCAGGGCGTCCACCCGCATGGTCTCGAACAACGCGGCGCTGGTCGGCTGATTCTGTCGCGCGACAAGGTAGAGCTGAGGGTTCGACCTGCGGGCCGTGGCAAGCATCGAGAGGTTGGTTGTGTCGTTGTCGGTACCGGCCACTAGGCCGACGGCGCTCCCGAGGTCGGCCCTTGCGAGCACTTCCGGATCGGAGGCGTCCCCGACGATCACACCTGGCTCCGGCTCGCCTCGCTCGCCCAGATCCGTGGCAACGGCTTCGATGATGGTGACCTCGAGGCCCGCTGCCCGCAGGTCAGCGGTGACTTCGCGACCGAAGCGGCCGTACCCACACATCACCCATCGCCCGTCTGTGGGCGGATGGCCGCGCTCGGGTAGTTCTCCGCCCGGACCGGCCTCAAGCCAGGTGAGCAGCTGGTAGGAGGCCGGCGCGTTGAGCGCGAGCCGCAGATGATCGCCGAATCGGTCGAAGGGGTTGACCACCGACGGCGTCCCGAACGCACGCATCCGCTCCGCGATCGGGGCCGAGATAGTCCGCGCGATGACGGGTAGGTCGGGACGAAGTAGCGCCGCCGTCATCGTGACGGCGAGGTTCGTCTCATCGTTGTTGGTAAGCGCCAGCACCCCGGAGCAGAAGGGATGGTCGAGCCCGGCTGCTGTCAGGTGATGCGGATTAGCGGCGTTGGCCCTCAATCCAGGGATGTCGGAGTGATAGGACGCCAGATCGAGCGCGTCGACCCGGTCGGACGACTCGTCGATCACCACGAGCTGCTGTCCGAGTGCGTCGAAGGACTTGGCGAGCAGCTCGCCGGCGCGGCCGTAACCGGCCAACAACAGAAACGGCTCGCGTAGCCGCGCCACCTTGCCGGTGAATCGGCGCAGCGCCACCGCCTGCCGGAACGACCGGTCCTGGAGCAGCGTCAGCAATGAGCCGATCGCGTATGCCCAGCCCACCACCGAGAGGTAGATCGAGAACGTGACCCAGAGCCGTTGGGCATTGCTGAACGGCCACGGCAGCTCGCCGAATCCGATCGTGGTCGCCGTGTAGCTCATGAAGTAGAACGACTCAAAGAGATTGAGCCGCGCCGGTTCACCGTTCGGGCCGATACCAGGGATCAACGTCAGGCCGACGACACTGATGGAGAAGATCACGATGAGGGTGATGAGCGGTGCCCGCATGCGTCGCATCACCACAAAGATGGCCGAGGACGCCTGGGCAGCTGACTCCATATGCGCCTGAGACGGAACGCGGCCCACTGGCTCGCGCCGGCTGAACAGCTGAGCCCAGAAGACCAGCAACGGGTTGCTCACTGTTGCACCAGCTTTCAGCCGCGGTGGAACGTCACGGTCTCCGTCACCAGCAGCACGACCGAGACCAGGTTGGCCAGCAGTGCGCCACCAGACAGGGAGACCATGCTGGCTGTATGGACCGCAGTCATGCCCTGCGCCGAGATCTCATTCGCCCAGATCCAGACAACACCCGCAGCGACCAGCTGCAGATCCGCTACCAGACTGGTCGCCAGGTGTACCGCTCCGATCTGAGTGCGGTCCCCGAACTTCAACACGGTGGCGATCAGGCTGACAGCGAGCGCCGCGAACAGCTCGTAGATGTTGTGCACCTCCGGATTGGCGATGTCGCCGATGAAGAACCCGAAGTTGAGCGTTGCCGCGAGCAGCACGAAGAAGCCGAAGATGACCTTCTCGAGATTCATGGCCGTCCTTCCCGACCGGATTGCCGGTGCTTGGTCGCCGATGTTCGAGGTGATCAAACTGTCTCATGTCGGGCCGGCGAGTCGATGCTTGCGGGATCGACGGCCAGTCGGGCTTGGGTGGCAGAGTTGCCGGGCTTGACCACTGCAACGTCTTCAGCTCAACACTCTTCGCTCGGCGATCCTTGCGGACAACGTGTGGTCTGGTGAACATCACGCTGGCGGGCTCATGCGTAGAAATGCCGTGAGAATCAGCCCACTTGGCGTATGAGACGTGTGAAGGCGGCTTGGCGGCCTCCGGGCACGGATGTCGGATAGCAAGCGTGTTGACCGGAATCACGGGTCTGAAGTGGCTGACTTGATCATCGTTCTGGTGACAGTGCTGGCGTTCGTGATCTTGACACTCACAATTCGGGCTGGGCAGCGCCTGTGAGTGCCGAGAACGCTGTGGGCTTGGTGGTCGCTGTGTTGCTGACCGTGTTCTTGGTCTTGGCGCTGCTGTTTCCGGAGAGGTTCTGATGTCGGAGTCGCTCGCTGGTGTCTTGTTTGTGACGTCTCTGGCGGTAGCTCTTGTAGTGGTACACCGGCCGTTGGGCGATCTGTTGTATTGGGTGGCGACCTCACCGCGGGACCTGGCGCCGGAGCGGTTCGCGTACCGTCTCGTAGGGGCAGACCCCAAGACCGAGCAGTCCTGGGGTGTGTACGCGCGGAGTGTGTTGGCGTTCTCGGCGGTGTCAATCTTGTTTCTCTACGGTTTTCTTCGGCTGCAGAGCCATCTTCCGCTCAGCCTAGGTTTTTCCGGCGTCGCACCAGACCAAGCGTGGAACACCGCGGTGAGTTTTGTGACGAACACGAACTGGCAGTCGTACTCGGGTGAATCCACGATGGGCCACCTGGTCCAGATGGCCGGGCTCGCGGTTCAGAACTTCGCCTCCGCAGCGGTGGGCATCGCAATCTCTTTCGCCTTGATCCGCGGTTTCGCTCGCACAGGCAACGGCGGCCTGGGCAACTTCTGGGTTGACCTCACCCGGATTTGCTTCCGGCTACTGCTGCCGATTGCCGTCGTCGGCGCAATCTTGTTTGTCGCAGCGGGCATGGTGCAGAATCTCTGTCCGGGCACCGATGTCATGACGTTGGCGGGCAACAGTCAGCACATTACGGGCGGGCCGGTGGCGAGTCAGGAGATCATTAAGGAGCTGGGAACCAACGGCGGCGGTTTCTACAACGCCAATAGCGCCCACCCCTTCGAGAATCCGACGTCGTGGACGAATTGGCTCGAGGTGTTTTCACTTCTCGCCATCTCGTTCAGCCTGCCGCGGGTCTTTGGTCGGATGGTTGGTGATCTTCGCCAGGGGTACGCGATCGTCGCCGTGATGGTGATCTTGGCGGTCATCAGCATTGCCTCGGTCAACTACTTCCAACTGCAGGCCGGCGGGACGGTGCCGCAAGCGGTCGGTGCTGCTACGGAGGGTACGGAGGCCCGGTTTGGGATTTCCCAATCCGCGACCTTCGCCTCGGCGACGACGCTGACCTCGACAGGTGCGGTGAATTCCTTCCACGACTCCTACACCGCTTTGGGCGGGATGGTGCCGATCGTGAACATGATGCTGGGGGAGGTGGCGCCGGGCGGCACGGGTTCGGGTCTGTATGGGATGTTGGTGCTGGCGGTGATCACTGTGTTCGTCGCAGGACTGATGGTGGGCCGCACGCCGGAATACGTCGGTAAGAAGATCCGGTCTCGGGAGATCAAGTTCGCCTCCCTGTACTTCCTCGTGACACCGATCCTCGTCCTGGTGGGGACGGCGGCGGCCATGGCCTCGGCATCCGCACGGGCGTCGATGTTGAATACCGGACCTCACGGGTTGTCCGAAGTGTTGTACGCCTATACGTCAGCAGCCAACAACAACGGCTCCGCCTTTGCGGGCATTAGCGTCAACACCGTCTGGTACAACATCTCCCTTGGTCTGGCGATGTTGTTCGGCCGGTTTCTCCCGATCGTGCTTGTGCTGGGTCTGGCCGGATCACTCGCTAACCAGCGCCCATCCCCGGCTACCGCCGGGACCTTGCGAACCCATCAACCCCTGTTCGTCGGGATGCTTGCCGGAGTGGTGATCATCTTGGTCGCCCTAACCTTCCTGCCTGCGCTGGCGCTCGGACCGCTCGCGGAGGGACTCAAATGAGCTCCGAGCGCTCCACTGTGTTGCCGTCGTCGGAACCTGCCAGCACCACCGATGGGGCCGCCAAGCAGCTGTCCAGGTCGGCCGCCCGTCGCGTCGGAGCTGGGCTGCTCGACCCCAAACTGTTGTGGCGATCCGTCCCCGACGCGCTCCGCAAGCTCGATCCTCGGACGCTGTGGCGCAATCCGGTGATGTTTGTCGTTGAGATCGGCTCCATCTTCACCACCGTGCTCGCGGTGCTCCAACCCAGCCTGTTCGCGTGGGCGATCACGATCTGGCTCTGGCTGACGGTGCTGTTCGCGAACCTCGCTGAGGCGGTCGCGGAGGGTCGCGGCAAGGCGCAGGCGGCGACGCTGCGCCGCGCCCGCCAAGAGACCGCTGCCCGTCGGCTGCTTGACTGGTCCCACGGTGCGGCCAGTGTGGAAGAGGAAGCCGTCCCGGCCAACGCCCTCCAGCTGGGAGATGTGGTCGTCGTTGAGGCCGGACAGGTGATCCCTGGCGACGGAGACGTCGTCGACGGGATTGCGATGGTGGACGAATCGGTGATCACCGGAGAGTCAGCACCGGTGATCCGGGAGTCCGGCGGGGACCGATCCGCGGTCACGGGCGGAACCAAGGTTCTCTCCGATCGAATCGTCGTCCGGATCACCCAACAGCCCGGCGAAAGCTTCATCGACCGGATGATCGCTCTCGTCGAAGGTGCGAACCGGCAGAAAACCCCCAATGAGATCGCCCTGAACATCTTGCTCGCCGCGCTGACGATTCTGTTCCTCCTTGCCGTGGCAACTCTGCAGCCGCTGGCGATCTACTCCAAACAGGTCCAGGCGGCGGCATCGGACAGCATGGTGCTGAACTATCACGGCGTCACGGGGATCGTGCTCGTATCGCTGCTGGTGTGCCTGATCCCGACTACGATCGGCGCTCTCTTGTCGGCCATCGGCATCGCGGGCATGGACCGTCTGGTGCAGCGCAATGTGCTGGCCATGTCAGGTCGTGCTGTCGAAGCGGCCGGCGATGTCAACACCCTGCTACTAGACAAAACGGGCACCATCACCCTAGGCAACCGGCAGGCGAGCGAACTGCTCCCGGTCGGCGACGCCGATGAGGTCGAACTGGCTGACGCCGCGCAGCTATCCAGCCTCGCCGACGAGACCCCTGAGGGACGCTCCGTTGTCGTCTTGGCCAAGGAGCGCTACGGGCTGCGGGCTCGTCAGCCGGGCGAGCTGGCGGCCGCCAACTGGGTGCCGTTCAGCGCCCAGACCCGGATGTCCGGGGTCGACCTGCCCGCCCGGGAGACAGATGGTGCGGAGCTTCGGGTGCGCAAGGGTGCGGCCGCTGCTGTCTTGGTCTGGGTACGGGAGAACGGCGGCGGGCCGACCGACGGTCTGGGTCCGATCGTGGATGGGATCAGCGCAGCCGGCGGTACGCCGCTTGTGGTCGCCGCTCAGCTGCACGGCGAACCGGCGCGCGCCCTCGGCGTGATCTACCTCAAAGACGTCGTCAAGACCGGCATGAGCGAGCGCTTCGACGAGATGCGACGGATGGGCATCCGTACGGTCATGATCACCGGCGACAACCCCTTGACCGCCCGCGCCATCGCCGCCGAAGCCGGTGTGGACGACTTCTTGGCCGAAGCGACACCCGAGGACAAGATGGCGTTGATCAAGGCTGAGCAGCAAGGCGGCAAGCTCGTCGCGATGACCGGAGACGGCACCAACGACGCCCCCGCCCTAGCGCAAGCCGATGTTGGCGTAGCAATGAACACCGGCACCTCGGCCGCCAAGGAAGCCGGGAACATGGTCGACCTCGACTCCGACCCCACCAAGCTCATCGAAATCGTCGAGATCGGCAAACAGCTGCTGATCACCCGAGGGGCGCTGACCACGTTCTCCATCGCCAACGACATCGCGAAATACTTCGCGATCATCCCCGCGATGTTCGCCGCGGTCTACCCCAGCCTCAATCAACTCAACATCATGCAGCTGCATAGCCCGGAAACGGCGATCCTTGCCGCTGTGATCTTCAATGCTTTGATCATCGTGGCACTCGTACCGCTGGCTCTGCGAGGCGTGCGGTATGTCCCGGGCAGTGCCAGTGCCATGCTGCGACGCAACCTGTTCATCTATGGACTGGGCGGCATCATCGCCCCGTTTATCGGAATCAAGATCATCGACATGCTGATCTCGATCATTCCCGGGATCTCCTGATGCGCCTTCCATCCTGGCTCGCCCAGCACCTCGCCGCCCTCCGAGCGCTACTCCTCCTCACGGTCGCGCTCGGCCTCGCCTACCCCCTGGCCATAACAGCGGTGGCCCAACTGCCAGGCCTGCATAGCCGCGCTGACGGATCCCTGCTCAGCAGGCCAGACGCGCGGGCACCGGTGGGAAGCCGGCTCATCGGCCAAGCCTTCCTCGACAAGGATGGCAAGCCGCTCGTCCAGTACTTCCAGTCCCGTGCCTCGGCGGCCGTTGACGGGTACGACCCGACATCGACGTCTGCTTCCAACTTGGGCCCCGAGGACATCGTCGACACGCTTCCCGACCCAAACGCTGCCCCAGGGTCGGACGAGGCCGCGGGAAGCCAGAGCCTGCTCAGCCAGGTCTGCACCCGTAGCAAGGATGTCGGCAGTCTTGAGGGCGTTGATGGGCGGCGTCTGTTCTGCACCGACGACGGGGTCGGTGCAGTCCTCGCTGTCTTCCACCAGAACGGGCTGACCGGCCCGGTCACCCGCGCCGTCAGTCTCAACCAGCCATGCCCCGCCAAGCCCTTTATCACAACGTGGGAGGGAGCCGTGGTCGAGTGTGCCCGCTACGGCCAGGACTACTCCCACGGAGTGATCACCCCTGTTCGGGGAACCGCGCCGGCCGATCCTGTCGTGCCAGCTGACGCCGTTACCGCCAGCGGAAGTGGGCTCGACCCCCACATCAGCCCCGCGTACGCGCAGCTGCAGCTAGCACGCGTAGCGAAGGCGCGGGGGATGAGTATTGCCGAGCTTGATGCGGTCGTGGCCGCCCACACCAGCGGCCGGACCCTCGGATTCCTCGGTGAGCCAACCGTAAATGTTCTCGCCCTCAACCTGGACCTCGATAACCGATACCCCTACCGAGCCTGATCGGCTCTTCCACCTGCAGATCAGAATGGAACTGAAGATTCCAGGAAGCGAGCGAGGATGAAATCGCTGCCGGGAGGAGGTGCCATGGCGGCAGGACAATTGCGGGTCTATTTCGGCGCGGCTCCTGGTGTTGGAAAGACGTACAAAATGCTCGAGGAGGGCCACCGCAGGCTGGAGCGTGGCACCGATGTCGTGGTCGGCTTTATCGAAACACATGGGCGCAAGCACACCGAGGAACTCATCGAGGGCTTCGAGGTCGTCCCGCGGGCCAAGGTGTCCTACAAAGGCACCACTCTGGAGGAGATGGATCTCGCAGCTGTCCTAGCCCGACGACCCCAGGTCGCTCTCGTGGACGAGTTGGCTCACACCAACGCCCCCGGCTCACCGAACGAGAAGCGATGGGAAGACATAGAGGAGCTTCTCGACGCCGGGATCACCGTGATCACGACCGTGAACGTGCAACACCTGGAATCGCTCAACGACGTCGTCTACGAGATCACCGGCATAAGGCAGCGTGAAACCGTGCCCGACGCCGTCGTACGGCAGGCACAGCAGATCGAACTGGTCGACATGACGCCGGAGGCGCTGCGGCGACGGCTGGTGCATGGCAACGTGTACGGGCCGGAGAAGGTCGACGCCGCCCTCGGCAACTACTTCCGAGTCGGCAATCTCACCGCACTCCGTGAGCTGGCGCTTCTCTGGGTCGCCGGCAAAGTGGATGAGCAACTCGACAGGTATCGCGCTGATCACAACATCGGCTCACACTGGGAAACCCGGGAGCGGGTCGTCGTCGCACTGAC
>DASVEX010000284.1:0-9211 GCA_036380335.1 Propionibacteriaceae bacterium
CGGCATGGTGGTCATGCTGACAGTTCCAAATACTGCTGCCGCAGATGGCGCCAAGTGCAACAGGTGGACTAGATCGTGCAAAGTCACGTCTCAAACCGGAGGAACTCACGGCAGCAACTCGACAAGTAACAGGTCGCGCACCCGAGAAGCCAATCGTCAACATGCGGTCAGCGATCGACTGCAGGAGGCGCGCAAGAAGTTCTCCGCCGCACATGCCGCATACATACGCCAGCTGACCACTTACAACCGATGCGTAGTGACGTTCAACCCGAGCACGAACCCTGGTGGCTGTGGCAACAGGCCTACGGCACCAACGGCTCCGATGTTTAGTACAAACAACTTCGCTGGCCCAGGAAATCCGGCGATCACAGCCGGGCAGGCAGCCGCAATTGCCGTGGCACGCCTCCAACTTCCCACCATCGCGCCCGGCATAGGCCCGTCACCCGACCTCAACCCCTGGAAGATGGCAGCCGTCGGTTACCCATTGTGGCTTTGGGCAGATGGCCCGACTCATGTTGGCCCGATCTCGGACTCCGTTGCAGGCCTCTCCGTCTCGCTCGACGCCGAGATGAGCAGTCTGACGTTCCGAATGGGCGACGGGCACTCGGTGACCTGCGCGGGTGCTGGCCAGCCCTGGACCAAGTCCGTGCAGCCGGGTGCCAAGTCTCCCACCTGCGGATACTCCTACGCCAAGCCTTCGTTGCCGGACGATAAGTACAGAGTGGCGGCCATTGCCAACTGGGCAGTCACCTGGACGAGTAACGGCCAGTCGGGCGTGATCAACGTTCCTGCCGTCGACACGATCGACCTTCCGGTCGGAGAGCTCCAGGTGCTCGTTCGGTGATCATTTCAGACCAGCCGCGAGAAGATGCCCCTCGCGGTCATGCAGTTCCCCTTCGGGCTTCATGATCAGGAAGCCTGCCCCCCGAAAGGAAGTCCATGAAGGTTCAGCACTACGCCGCCGTCATGGTGGGACTATTCGTCCTGCTCAAGAATCCGCAGTTACGCGATGAGCGTGGCCTCAGCCAGTCGGCGGAAAATGCCATTCTGCTCGCCGGTGCCGTCACCGTGGCCGGGATCGTGATCACGTTGATCACGGTCTACGTACGCGCCAAGCTCCCCAAGATCTGACCCGTGCCCGTCGCGGCCCGCGATGAGCGCGGCCTCAGCGAAAGCGTGCAATGGGCGATTCTCTGGCCTCTTCTGATGCTTCTCACCCTCGGGATCATCCAGGCCGGCATCTTCCTGCACGGTCGGAACGTCGCGCAACGAGCAGCGACAGCGGCAGTCGACGCTGCCCGCGGCAGCTATGGCTCGGCGACCGACGCTCAACACCTGGCCGAAACCATTGCCAGCTCTGGTGGTCTGGAGAATATTTCGGTACGCGTCCAGCGGACCGCCACCTCAGCTAGCGCCGACGTCTCGGGCAACGCTCCGATGATCTTCGATCTTGGTCTTGGCCGGATCATGGAGACTGCCACAGCGCCGCTGGAACGGGTCACCCAGCCATGATCATCAGTTCAGCGGCCATTGCACCTAACCAGCGGGGCGCTGCGACCGTCGAGCTCACACTGCTGGTGCCCGCCCTGCTATTGGTTGTCGGGCTGCTGGTCGCCGGCGGTCGTTTGTGGTTTGCCCGCACGACGGTCAACGAGGCGGCTCAGACCGCTGCTCGTGCCGCATCATTGTCGCGAACCGCGTACGCTGCGGCGAGCGCCGGACAGGAGGCCGGATCGCAGTCGCTCACTACGGCGGGACTGCGCTGCCGCTCAACCTCCGTCTCGATCAACGCCGCCGCCTTCAACGTTCCCGCGGGAACGCCCTCCACTGTCAGTTCGACGGTCATATGCAAAGTGGACTTCTCCGACATTGTCCTTCCCGGCTGGCCTGGCTCCATCCAGCTGATCGGCCAGGGATCCGCCGCCCTCGACACCTATCGCAGCCGATGAGCAGACTGATCATGAAGCAGAGGACGACCGATGCCCGCGATGAGCGCGGCCTATCGATCAGCCTGTTCGTGCTGCTGATCATGGGTGCGTTGATCATGGCAACCGGTCTGGTGATCGATGGCGGCCAGAAGGTTGCGGCCACCAGTAGGGCCGAGTCGGCCGCCGCTGGGGCCAGCCGTGCAGCCGGCAATGCAGCGGCGACACAACAGCTGGGCGGCGCGGACCCCGCGAGTGCCGCTGTACTTGCTGCAAAGGCCTACCTTGCTGGCCAGCCAGGGATCAAAGGTACGGTCGCCATCGCCAGTGGTTTCGTCACAATCACTACCAGTGCCGAGGTGCCAACGATCTTTCTCTCAGTGATCGGCATCGGCTCGGTCAGCGGACAAGGCTCGGCTCGCGCCAACGTAGTGCCCACCGGAGCATCACGATGATCATGCAAACCCGTACGACTCTGGGAAGAATCGAATGACCATTGACATCGAACCTCGCGAGACACGTCTTGCCGGGAATGCTCGGAAGCGACCGACGGCGCCGTCGGGCGGTTCAGCTGCCACGCCGCAGCCACCTCGCTTGCCGGCCCGCCGTAACCCAAAGTGGATCGCACTCGGCATCGTCGCGCTTTGCTTGGGCGGCCTGCTCTCGTACCTGATCTATACCCGCATCGCCACCGAGACAGCGGTCATCGCGGCTGCTCACACCGTTTACCGTGGCGAGACGATCGAGCAAGCCGACTTAGCGACGATCACTGTGCGCCAGGGCTCGCTGCCGCGCGCAATTCCTGCAACTCAACTCCAGGATCTGGTGGGCAAGCGAGCCGCATTCGATCTTGTGGAAGGTTCTGCCATCGTCTCGACAGCAGTCGCGGACGTGGCAACCCCGGCCGAGGGCCGAGCGATCGTGGGGCTGAAGCTTGCACAGGGCCGAGCGCCAGGCAGTCTGTTGCTGCCGTCCTCGCGGGTACGCCTCATTGCGATGCCGGCTGCAGCCGACAGTTCCACCAGCGACAAGCTGGCAGGGAGCATCTTCGTTGGTAGCGTCATTGATCAAGCAGCAGCTGCTGACGGTACGTCGATCTTGGTCAACGTCGATGTCGACGCGGCAGCCGCACCAACGATTGCGATGCTGGCCGCTCAAGATCGAATTGCTATGGTACGCGACGCGGGCCGGTGATCAAGATATGGCGATACTGCTGCTGACATCGGCGGGTGGCTCACCTGGTGTCACTACTTTGGCCGTCGGTCTTGCCCTTACATGGCCGCGGCCGATTCTGCTCGCTGACTGCGATCCCGGAGCCCACCAAGCCATCCTTGCGGGCTATCTCGCGGGCCGATCGCCCGGCGGCAAAGGCCTGCTACGCGTAGCGGAGGCACACCGTGATCGTCGCCCGCTGCGCGAAGCAGTTCTTGATCAAACGCTGCCGCTGTCGGAAGAGCAGGACACTCGTCGGCTGTTCCTGCCTGGCTTCAGCAAGCCGAGCAGTGCAAGCCATTTCGGTGGAGTGTGGGAAGACTTGGCCGAGGCCTTCGACCGCCTGGCCGATGTCGATATCGACGTGATCATTGACTGTGGTCGCCTTAGTCAAGCCGGGCCACCGCCGGCGCTGTTAGAGCGCTGCGCCCTGACTGCCGTGGTGCTGAACGCGACTCTCCGATCCGTCATCAGTGCCCGTGTTCATCTACCGGTGCTCCGTGATCATCCGCGGCTCAATTCGGAGGATCGCGGACACCTCGGCCTGGTCGTCATCGGCGAGGGGCAGCCGTACGGTCGTAGCGAGATCGCCAAAGTTCTAGATGTCCCAGTGATCACGGGTATTGCCCACGACCCGCAGACGGCTATCCACTTCTCTGACGGAGGACCGCGACACCGACGATTCGACTCCTCCCCGCTGATGCGTAGCATTCGTGACGCATCGCTCCACTTGTCGACCACGATGCAGCGGTCAGCCGAACTCGTAGGTGGCCGATCATGAATGAGCACGCCGAGCATCCCGCAGCCCTGACCGATATTCCGATGCTTGCTGAATACGAAGAGGAGCTTTCGGCACCGCTCCCGGCTATCGACGCAGACGGCGAACCATTCGGGGTCTACAGCGCCGCAGAGTTGCGCTCCAGCGGTGCCTGCCTACCGACCAGCGATCTTGACTGGACTCAAGTTGTTGATCTTCGCCGGCGAGCGTCCGAGATCATCACCGATGAGGCCACCGAGTACGCCCAGTCTGCTGGCCGACCGCTTGCCGACGAAGATCGATTGCTGCTCGGCCGTTCGATTATCAGGCGCGTCGTCGGTGATCACGTTCGTTCGCTGCATCGCAGCGGCGCTGAGCTCTGGTCGCCGGCCCAGGAGGAGGCCTACGTCACTGCAGTCGAGGATGCGGTCTTCGGCTACGGCCGGCTGCAGCCACTCCTGGAGATGCCAGACGTGGAGAATATCGAGATTCATGGCTGGGACTCGGTCGTCATCCAGTACGGCGACGGGCGGCGGAGACAGATGCCGCCGGTGGCCGAGAGCGACGCGGAGCTGATCGAGGCAGTTCGCTTCTTGGCCCAGAACAGCGAACCGTCCCGACCCTTTGACGACACCCATCCCACGATGACCCTCGCCCTCGGAGAGCGGTTCCGCCTGCACGCGATGGCTTTCGGCTTGTCGTACCGGCCCAGCATTGTGATCCGGCAACACACCCTGACCGATGTGTCTTTGGCTGATCTTGCCGACGGCGGCCTGATGCCGTACGAGGTGGCGCAGTTCCTGGATGCCGCGATCTTGGCGCGCAAGTCGATGGTGATCTCCGGCGATCAAGGCGCAGGCAAGACCACACTATTGCGTGCCTTGATCAATTCAATTCCGCTGAACGAACGCTTCGGCACACTGGAAACAGACTACGAACTGATGACCCACCTGCAGCCCGGTCGGGAGAATATCTTGGCGCTGCAGGCGCGGGTCGGCCACGGTGAGATGTCTGGCGGCAGTCGGGTCGGCGATTTCACGATCTCAGAGCTGGTACCAGAGGCCTTGCGGCAGAACCTCTCTCGCCTCGTGATCGGCGAGGTTCGCGGTGGCGAAGCATCCGCGATGTTCGAGGCGATGCAGGCCGGCACGGGCACTCTGAGTACGACCCATTCCCACTCGGCGGAATCGACCATGGACCGCCTCGCGTCACGCGTTGCCCAGGGCGGCATCTTGACGATTGACGAGGCTTACCGGCAGATCGCCCACAACATCCACCTCTTCATCTTCGTGAAACTGGTGGACGAAAGCTGGAAGGGCGGCACGCGGCGACGGTATGTGTCGGAGATCCGACAGGTCTCCCGCGCGATCGAGCACGGCCGTCCCGTGACCCATCTGACCTACCATGCCCTGGGTACCGCCAGACAGCCCGCGGGCTACTTCCCCGACGCAGACTTCGAGGCTGAGTTGCTGCCATTCCGCCGCGATCTGCCACCTTCCAGCCGAGATGTCAGGCGCCATCAGTGATGGGGATGCTGGCAATCACCGCAGGCTTGTTGATCACTGCAGGCCTGCTCGGAATTATGCACGGAATGCGCCAAGAGACACGAGTAGCGGGGACGCAGAGACAATCTCCTAGCCAGGTCTGGGCGAAGATCACCAGACGACCAGCCGGCCGAGCGGGTCGACGCCGCGACTTGATCTTGGTCGGCAGCGTGATCATGGGCTGTGTCATCGCCATGCTCACCGGGTGGCTGATCTTGATCGTCATCCTGCCCGCACTTGCCCTCGGCCTGCCCTACCTACTGATTCTCCCCAAGCAACGTGACATCGAGCTGCTCGAGGCGCTCGATCGCTGGGTACGCTCGCTGGCCGCGACCTTGGCTACTGGAAAGTCGATCACCGACGCGATCCGGATCTCACGGCGTACCGCGCCACCACTGATCGCCGATGAGATCAGCCTGCTGGTCGCCCGGCTGAACAACCGTTGGGAGACGCGCGATGCACTGATGCGGTTCGCCGATGCCATTGACTCGCCCGATGCCGACGGTGTCGTTGCTGCGTTGATCTTGGCGTCGAGCCGCGGCGCCAACGGCGCTTCTGTCACCTTGCAAGCCCTTGCCGACTCGATCCAGGCGCAGCTGAAGGGCCGACGAGCGGTCGAAGTCGAGCGATCCAAGCCGTACGTCGTGGTCCGGCAGGTGACGATCATCTCGCTGTCCACTCTGATCCTCGTCTTCGCCGGATCGCCGGCCTTCTTCGCCCCGTACCGCACACCTCTCGGTCAGGCGCTGCTGGCCGGGCTGTTGATCAGCTACATTGGCTCGCTGCTCTTGATGCGACGGAAAGCGCGCCAGACTCCACGACCCCGTGTTCTCATCGGAGAGCACCGATGATCATTAGCCTGGTGCTGCTCTCCGGCATGCTGCTCGCCGGGGGGCTGAGCTGCCTCGTGATCGCCTTTGCGCGCTTCACTCCGCAGCTGGAGGCCGCCGTGGAGCGGATCGGCGCCGACGACGCGGAACCGAGGCCGACAAGCGATGCTGGTCCAGTCAGCAGTCAGTCCGAACGGCTGGGGGCTTTGTTGTACCGCCTTGCGCCGATCCCGCTGTCCCCCGGGCAACGTCGAGCGTTACGGCTGCAGGACAAATCCATCGCGGAGTTCTATGCCGACAAAGCCGTGATGGCGATCATCGGCGCGCTACTCCCAGGGTTAGCCGGCGCCGCGTTCGCATACCTCACCGGTCATCTCAACGTGATTCCCGTAGTTGCCGTTGTTCTTGGTGGAGTGATCGGCTTCTTCGTGCCTGATTTGCTGCTGAGGCGCACCGCGGCACGTGTCCGAACGGGAGCTTCCGAGACGCTGCTGGTGTACATCGATCTTGTCACCTTGGAGCGACTGACCAACGCCTCGGCGACCCAGGCACTCCAGAACGCCGCCGCGCTCAGTGACGCTCCGCTCTTCGTCCAGATCCGCACAGCACTGGAGCGTTCACGACTCGAGCAGCAGTCCCCGTATCATGAGCTGCGCAGGCTGTCTGATCAGCTCAAGCTTCCCGAGCTGGCCGACATTGCCGACATCATGCAGCTCGACGAAACCGGTGCAGCGCTGTCCGGGACGCTGCGGGCTCGAGTCCGCGAGCTCCGCGACGCACACCTGACGCGGGAGCACATCAAGGCGAGCGCGGCGGCCGAGGGAATGACGATCTATATGACGCTTCCGGCGCTGATCTTCGGCCTCATCTTTCTCGTCGCTGCCATGCTTCGGATTCTGACTGGCTGATGTCTCCGCAACGCGTACGGCGACGAAATCCGCAACCGACAACACCTTCGGCGAACGGACAACACCTGGCTGTTCCCATCGACGGGCGACCTCGGAAGAGTAGAGGAAAGTCGTGGGGAGCAGAGCGGGATGAAGGGGACAGGCAGGGGATGGGAATGGTTGAGCGAGTGATCCGTTGATGGCTCGACTGATGCGCGGTCTCGGGTCACTCGCCCTCCTGGTGCTCGGTCTTGCCGGCATTCCGATCGCCCTGGCCATGCTCGGCGGTAATCCGCTGCCGCGCGAGCTGACCTGGAGTGCAGTGCTCCATGCGCTGCTGACGCAGGTCGACGGCAATGTCCTGGTTGGACTGATCTCGATTGTCGGCTGGCTGGCGTGGCTGGTGTTCGCTGTTTCGGTGATCAGCGAGTTGGTGGCGATTGTTTCCCAGCAGCGGATCCGGATCCGCCTCCCCGGACTCGATGCGCCGCAGCGATTCGCGGCCGGCTTGCTGCTCTCGGTGATCACGATGATCTCTGTGCCGCAGGCCGTTCAGGCCGATCCTGCTCCCGATCGCCAGGCCGTCGTGATGGCGGCGACACCCGAGCCGCCAAACCTGATCATGAAGCCGACCGAGCCCCAGCCGCCGCCAACAGCAGCCGCACCCCGGTCAGAACACGCCGAGGACACCAGCCATTACCACTTGGTGCGGGCAGGCGATGATCTTTGGGGTCTGGCAGAGCGGTACTACGGAGATGGCCGGGACTGGCGCAAGATCGCAACAGCGAATCCAAAGATCCTGACTGGTGGGCCCGACCGGTTGCACATCGGCTGGCGACTCAAGATTCCCGATGCTGGTGATGCCGTCTCCGATGAGAGCCGACGGATGATCACCGTGCGCCGCGGTGACACGCTTTCCTCGATGGCCGAGCGTGAGCTGGGGTCGGCGTCGCACTGGATGGAGATCTTCCGCGCAAACCGCGGCCAGCTCAGCGACCCCGACGAGCTACCCGTCGGCGTCCGTCTCGTGCTGCCCAAGCAGGAGACATCTGCCACCGCGGCAAAATCCCGACACCATGATCAACACCGTTCGGGCGAAGTGGCACCCGAGCACGAGCACCGAGCTGCGCCGCCGGCCGAGCCATCAGCTGCACCAGCTCGACCCCCCACTCCTGTGGAGAGTGTGCCGAACGTGCCGACGAGTACGGCCCCGACGGCTGATGGTTCGACCATCTGGCTGGCAGGTGTCGGAGGTCTCTTGGCAGCCGGGGTGATCAGCGGACTGGCGTTGCGGCGTCGTCTTCAGCTCCAGGCCAGGCCACAAGGCCGACGGATCGTTCATCCTCCCGCACAGGCCAGCGCAGTCGAGGTGGGGCTCGGTCAACGGCAACGGCCGTTGAGTTTGCGGACGCTTGATCGTGGCATGAGGGCGATTGCCGCGCACTGCAGGAACGCCGGCGTCGCGCCACCGCCGCTCCAGTTGGCATTGGTCGGTGAGACGGAGATCGAGTTGCGCATGCGTGAGCCGTCTCCGACCGCCCCGGTGGGCTTCACCGTCCGTGGGCGGTCCTGGTTTCTCGACCAAGCCGACGTGGACTATCTCAAGTCAGTGCCGGGATTGAGCGAGGCTGCTCGACCCTGGCCCGCGTTAGTCACGCTGGGTCGCGACGATCATGATCGGCTGGTGCTTGGTGATCTTGAAGCTTTTGGTCTCTTGGAGCTTGACACCGACTCAGGCTTCGCCACTTCGGATCTGCTCGCCGCCATGATCGTCGAACTTTCCTTCTCGCCATGGGCTGACGAAATGATCATCACTGTGGTGAGCGATGATCGGCGGCTACCTGAAGCGCTGGGCAAGCACAATGTCATCCACACCAACGACTGCGACGGGCTGCTCGACCGGCTGGAGCACCGCGCCGCCATCCAACGCGAACATCGCCGCTACGAGGTGCTGAGCCAGCACCGCATCGATCCGGACCTGGCCGATCCGTGGGCTCCCGAGGTGGTTCTGGTGGACCAGCACCTCACCGATGTGCAGCGAAAGCGGCTCAGCGCG
>DASVEX010000285.1:0-2109 GCA_036380335.1 Propionibacteriaceae bacterium
ATTATGGGAATTTCGTCTTCGAGTCCGCGGCTCAAGTCCAAGGCCTGAACGTCATCACCTACGTAAGCGACATAGATCAGCGTGAGGATGTGCTGCGCATGGTGATGCAACCGCCCGAGTTGCCTCAACAGGTTTCCGGGATCGACGAGGATGACGGAACGTGAGCACCGTGGAACGACACAGGTTGCCCTTCGACCCGGTTGAGGAGGCCGCGAAGCAGTGGGCCACTCTTTGGGGCGAGATGCCTCGGATGCGTGCTGTCACGTCGCTGATGCGGGTACACCAACTGCTACTCACCGAGTTGGATGAACTGCTTCGGCCATTGGGCCTGACCTTCGCCCGGTATGAGGTCTTGGTCTTGCTTTCTTTCTCCCGTCGCGGCTCATTGCCATTGGGCAAGATCGGCGAACGCCTCCAGGTGCATGCCACCTCCGTGACACCGCTGGTGAAGCGCCTGGAAGCGGCCGAGTTGATCCGGCGTACGCCCCATCCCGAGGACGGGCGCGCGGTGCTGGCCTCGATTACTCCTCAGGGACGGGACGTCATGGAGAAGGCGACCGACGCAATCGTCAATGCTCGGTTCGGACTGAGCGCGTTGAGCGAGGAGGAATGCGATCAGCTCACCTGGTTGCTCATCATGCCGCGCGAGGCCGCCGGCGACTTCTAGTTTGGAGCTGCTCGCAGCTAGTGCTTGGTCCTGTTACTAGGGCATCCTAGTATTTATCTGGAGGTTGCGATGACCGCAGATGCGGCAAGCGGCAAGGAGCGGTGGGTCGCCGCATTCGCCGAGGCTCAGGCCAAGGGACAGGTGCGCGACGCCGACTTCACCACCCTTTCAGGTCTCGAAGTCGATCCGGTCTACGGGCCGGACGACGAGGCCGCCGATCAGCGGGTGGAGCGGATCGGCTGGCCCGGGCAGTTTCCCTTTACTCGGGGCCTCTACCCCAGCGGCTATCGCGGCCGTCCGTGGACCATCCGACAGTTCGCCGGATTCGGCAACGCCCAGCAGACCAACCAGCGCTACAAGATGATCTTGGCGGCCGGCGGCGGCGGGCTCAGCGTGGCGTTCGACATGCCGACCTTGATGGGTCGGGATTCCGACGACAGCCGCAGTCTGGGTGAGGTAGGCCATTGCGGTGTTGCGATTGACTCCGCGGCGGATATGGATCTGCTGTTCTCTGGAATTGATCTTGGCGCAGTGACGACGTCGATGACGATCTCTGGTCCAGCAGTGCCGATTTTCTGCATGTACCTCGTTGCCGCGGAGCGCCAAGGCGTTGACATCACGAAGCTGAATGGAACTCTGCAAACCGACATCTTCAAGGAGTACATCGCTCAGAAGGAATGGCTGTTTCCGCCCGGCCCTCACCTGCGCTTGATCGGCGACATGATGGAGTACTGCAGCGCGAGGATTCCCGCGTACAAGCCGCTCAGTGTCTCCGGCTATCACATCCGAGAAGCCGGATCGACGGCTCCGCAAGAGCTTGCGTTCACCCTCGCCGACGGCTTCGGCTACGTCGAGCTCGGACTATCCCGGGGCCTGGATATCGACCGTTTCGCGCCAGGACTGAGCTTCTTCTTCGACGCGCATATCGACTTCTTTGAAGAGATCGCCAAGTTCCGCGCCGCCCGTCGAATCTGGGCGCGCTGGATGCGCGATCGATACGGCGCGCAGACCGCGAAGGCACAGTCGCTGCGATTTCATACCCAGACGGCAGGCGTATCCCTCACTGCGCAGCAGCCGTACAACAACGTCGTGCGAACCGCCATCGAGGCACTTGCTGCTGTGCTCGGCGGGACCAATTCGTTGCACACCAACGCGCTGGACGAGACGCTCGCACTGCCCACCGAAGAGTCAGCAGAGATCGCCTTGCGGACCCAGCAGGTACTCGCCGAGGAGACCGGCGTGATCAACGTCGCCGATCCACTCGGGGGGTCGTGGTACGTCGAGGCCCTGACCGACAAGATGGAGGCGGAGGTCGTAGCCATGCTCGATCGGATCGAGGAGCTGGGCGGCGGCTCGACTCGGCAGCATGAGATTGGCCCGATCACCTCAGGGCTGCTCCTCGGCATCGAGGAGGGCTGGTTCACCGGACAAATCGCGGACTC
>DASVEX010000286.1:0-13089 GCA_036380335.1 Propionibacteriaceae bacterium
GATCAGGGTGATCGCACCGGATGTCGGCGGCGGCTTCGGCGGCAAGTTGGAGGTCACGCCCGAAGAGTTCATTACCTTTACGGTGGCCAAGAAGCTGGGCAAGCCAGTCAAGTACACCGAAACCCGCAGCGAGTCTCTGCAGGGTGCCCACCATGGCCGGGATCAGGTGCAACGGTTGACGCTGGCTGCGACCAAGGAGGGCAAGGTCACCGCGTTGCACGTCGACCTACTTGCCAACATGGGCGCATACATGGGTCTGGTGGGCCCGGCGATTCCCATCCTCGGCGCCTACATGTACAACGCGATCTACAAGTTCGCCGCCTACCGCTTCGAGGTCAGGAACATCTTGACCAACAAGGTGCGCACTGATGCCTATCGCGGGGCCGGCCGCCCGGAAGCGACGTATGCCATCGAACGGCTGATGGATGATCTTGCAGTCGAGCTGGACATGGATCCCCTGGAGCTGCGGGCCAAGAACTGGATCACCGCCGATGAATTCCCCTTCACCACAGTGGCCGGATACGAGTACGACTCCGGGAATTACGAGGCAGCTACCGCCCGGGCGAAGGAGCTGTTCGACTACGACGGGCTGCGGGCTGAACAGGCCGAACGCCGTGCCCGCAAAGACCCAGTACAGCTCGGAATCGGCATCTCGACATACACCGAGCAGTGTGGGCTAGCCCCGTCGCGGATACTCGGGAAGCTGAACTACATCGCCGGCGGCTGGGAACACGCTGAGGTGCGGATGCTCCCCCTTGGCGCGGTGGAGGTGGTTGTCGGAACGAGCCCGCACGGGCAGGGACACGAGACAACCTGGAGCCAAATCGTGGCCGACAAGTTGGGGGTGGCTTTTGAGAATGTGGAAGTGCTGCATGGCGACACCCAGGTTGCTCAGCGTGGCCTGGACACCTACGGCTCCCGATCACTTGTCGTCGGCGCGACCGCGGTGCTCAAGGCAGCCGACAAGGTGATCGAAAAGGCCAAGCCGATCGCTGCGCACATGTTGGAGGCAAGCGAGGATGATCTTGAGTTCAGAGGCGGCCACTTCTGGGTCAAAGGCACTGATACGGGCAAGTCGCTGGCTGAGATTGCCTTCGCCGCCCTGCAAGCGCACGCCTGGCCCGAGGGAATCGAGCCGAACTTGGATTCTTCGGCGTCCTTCGACCCCGAGGTCTACTCCTATCCGCACGGCACCCACCTCGCAGCCATGGAGGTCGATACCGAGACCGGTGCGGTGACCGTCCGCAAATACGTCTGCGTCGATGACATCGGGAATATCGTCAACCCGTCGATTGTCGAGGGCCAAGTACACGGTGGCGTGGTCCAGGGGATCGCCCAAGCCTTGTTCGAAGAAGCGGTCTATGACGACAACGGCACGTTGATCACTGGGTCTTTTGTCGATTATCTGGTGCCGTCGGCAGCCGATTTGACCGACATGGTCACCGACTGGACTGTGTCGCCTTCGACGACCAATGTTCTCGGCGCAAAGGGGGTCGGGGAAACCGGCACTATTGCCTCAACTCCGGCCATCGTCAACGGCATCCTCGACGCATTGCGACCCTTCGGGGTGAAAGACATCGAGATGCCGTGTACGCCGATGCGGGTCTGGAAGGCCCTTCGCGGAGCCGAGTCATCGGAAACGCCAGACGAAACCCAACCCCACTTCGACGCTGAAGGAGGCCGGGCGTGATTCCCGCGGCATTCGAATACCAGGCACCCACCAATCTGAATGAGGCGCTGCAGCTGCTCGCATCCGCCGGTGACGACGCCAAGATCATCGCGGGGGGGCAGAGCCTGCTGCCCGTGCTGAAACTCCGGCTCGCCACTCCCGAGTTGGTGATCGACTTGGGCAAGATCGATTCCCTCAAAGGCGTTCGCGACGACGGCGACGCGATCGTTATCGGCGCGATGACAACGCATTTCGAGGTTCTCCAGGATCCCCTCGTGGCTGAGCATGCGTCCTTGATCGCCAAGTGCATTGAAACGGTCGCTGACCCGCAGGTTCGGCACCGCGGCACCTTCGGCGGAGCCTGCTCGCACGCCGATCCGGCAAGCGACATCCCTGCGCCGGTATTGGCGTTGGACGCTGAGTTCGTGATCGCCGGACCTAGTGGGCAACGGAGAGTCGCGGCGGCTGACTTCTTCCAAGATCTCTTCACAACCGCAGTTGGGGATGACGAGATTCTGGTCGAGGTCCGGGTTCCGAAGTACACCGGTTGGGGTTCCGCGTACGAGAAGTTCGTGAGGGTCGCTCAACAATGGGCCATTGCGGGCGTGGCAGCGACAGTTCGGACGGAGGGCGACACCATCGCCGAGGCTCGGATCGCCTTGACGAACATGGGGCCAACGCCGGTCCGGGCACGAGCTGCTGAGCAGGCACTCGTCGGCGTAGCGGCGCAGCCCGATGCGGTCGCGGGGGCGCTCACCAGCATCGCCGATGGCACTGAACCGCCGACCGACATCAATGGTGACCCTGAGTATCGCCGGCATCTGGTGTCGATCTTGGGGCGTCGCGCGGTGCTCGCAGCCGCGCGCACATAGGACCCAGCGCGGTGCTTGCAGCCGCGCGCACATAGCAGCACAGGCGGTGTTGGCGGCGGCGCGCCCCTAGGACAAAGATGGGGTCATGGACCTGACGCATCGCTTTAGCGTGCCCGCCGGAGTAGCGGAGGCATGGGACGCCTTCAATGATCTAGAAGAGTTGGCGCCGTGCTTCCCGGGCGCCACGATCACCAGTGTCAACGGTGATGAATTCTCCGGATCGGTGAAGATCAAATTGGGTCCGATTTCCCTGATGTACAACGGGTCTGGCCGCTATGTAGAACGCAATGATGCGGATCGCCGGGTGGTGATCGAGGCCCGGGGCAAGGACAAGCGCGGGAACGGAACGGCAACCGCGACAGTGACTGCCTCATTTGCAGAGAGCGGTGGGCAGACCGACGTCGAAGTATTGACTGACCTGGTGATTACCGGGAAGCCGGCGCAATTCGGTCGCGGAGTGATCTCCGACGTCAGCGACAAGCTATTGGATCAGTTCGTGAGCTGCGTTTCAGGGCGGTTCGGTGGAGCGACATCCACAGAGCCCCCGCGCGACGAGGCGGACACCGAGCAGACCATCGAGCTCGAGGCTGTGCCGGCCGAGGCTGTGCCGGCCGAGGCTGTGCCGGCCGAGGCTGTGCCGGCCGAAGAGGTGCCGGCCGAAGAGGTAGTTGCGACGGCGGCCGCTGCCGTAGCGGCCAGCTCGCCCGCGGAATCCCCGGGCGCTCCGCAGCCCTCGCCGGCTTACTCTGCGCAACCCCAGGGGGATAGCGGTGAGAGCACGCTTAATGTGCTCAGCACCGTGGGACCAGTCCTGCTGAAGCGATACGGTCCGGCTCTCGCGGTCGTCGGCCTGCTGATCTTCGTCCTGATCAAGATCATTCGGCGCAAGTCCTGATCCATCCGTGGCCAACGAGCGGTACGCGGTCACGGTCTGTGTGCTGATTCAACGCGGCGACATGTGGTTGCTGGTCGTTCGAGCACCAGGTGTCGAGTACGCCCCCAGCATGATCGGAATGATCGGCGGTCACGTCGACGTGACCCATCCCGTGGCGGATGTGCTCGAGACGACCGTGCGACGCGAGGTCGCCGAAGAGGTCGGTCTCGATCTCGCCGGCGTACGCCTCGAGTACCTTGAGTCGGAGTTCTTCATCACCGATGGTGGCGAGCGTCAGATCACGGTGACGTTCACGGCTCATGCGCCGCCTGAGGTCGAGCCGTTCGTGGCTGCGCCGGACGAGCTGACCGAGATCGGCTGGTGGACGCTTGGTGATCTTGAAGCCGATCCGCGCTGTCCGTCATGGCTGCCCCCGCTGATCCGCCGGGCTTCGCTCGCTAGGTAGTCACCGGTATGTGCCCTGAGCCCTTCGTCAAGCTCAGGACAGCGCCTGTCGAAGGGCACGCTTCGACAAGCTCAGCGCGCATTAGTCGAGGACCCTCAGTCGTACCGTCTCCGGCAGGCTTTGCAGCTTGTCGATCAGATCGGCCGTAAGCCCGCCGCCAGCCACGTCGGTGATCACATAGCCCAGCTCACCACGGGTCGACAGCACCTGGCCCTCGATGTTGACATGGGCGTTTGCCAACAGACCGTTGACGGTCGCCAGCACGCCGGGGACGTTCTGGTGGACGTGTAGCAGGCGGCTGCGTCCGGCCACTCTGCTTTCGGTCTGCACCTGAGGCAGATTGACCGACATGGTGGTGTGGCCGCTGTCGGCGTAATCACGCAGCTTGCCTGCCACGAACCGGCCGATGTCGGTCTGCGCCTCCTCGGTCGATCCACCGATATGTGGGGTCAAGATCACGTTGGGCAGACCTTGGAGGCTGGTGCTGAATGGATCTCCGGCGCTCTTGGGCTCGTCAGCGAAGACGTCGAGCGCGGCTCCGGCGATGTGGCCGCTGAGCAAGTGCTCGCGCAACGCCTCATGATCAACAACGAAACCGCGGCAGAGGTTGAGAAACAGGCTCCGGGGGCGCATTATCGCGAATTGCTCGGCACCGAAGAGACCTGCGTTGCCGGGTCGGCCGTCGACGTGCAGGCTCACCGTCTCGGCAGCATCCAGCAGCTCATCGAGCGTCTCGCAGCGTCGCGCGTTGCCGAGCGCGAGCTTGTCGGCGACGTCGTAGAAATAGACCCGCATGCCGAGCGCCTCGGCTACGACCGAGAGCTGGCTGCCGATGTTGCCATATCCGACGATGCCGAGGGTGCGCCCGCGCACCTCATGGGCCCCCTTGGCTGACTTGTCCCAGACGCCGGCGTGCATCCCTGCGTTCTTGTCGGTGAGATGGCGCGCCAGCGCAATGATCTCTGCGATGACGAGCTCCACGACGCTGCGGGTATTGGAGAAGGGCGCATTGAAGACTGGAATCCCCAACGTCGCAGCAGCGGTGAGATCAATCTGATTGGTACCAATGCAGAAGGCGCCGATCGCCTGCAACTCCGGCGAAGCATCGAGGACGCTCGCTGTCACATTGGTCTTCGAGCGGATGCCCAGCAGCTGCGCGCCGCGCAGCGCGGTAATCAGTTCAGCCTCGTCGAGCGCCCCCTTGACTTCCTCAACCTCGATGCCGCGTTCGGTGAGCAGTCGGACACCCTCAGGGTGGATGTTTTCCAGCAGTAACGCCTTCATAATTCCTCGTTGGTGATCGCTGCATGCAGCCACCAGTGTAGGAATTCGGCGCTACATCAAAACCGAAATCTCAACCGGCGACGGAGGGCGCCAGCTCGGCATAGCTCTGCCATGCGCCGCGGCCCGTCGCCGCCAGAATTCCGTCGAGGCAAGCGTCGGCGAACACATCAGCTGCTGCTGCCAGCAACGCATTGAAGGCGAACAGAGAGCGAATCTGATCCTCGGCAACGGGGCGATGCGAGGACGCGAGGCAGAAGATGGTGTCGCCATCAAACATTGAATGCACCGGCCGGATTGCCCGAGCCATCCCGTCATGCGCGACTGCGGCGACCTTGCTGGCTTGCGCCTTGGTCAGGGTCGCATCTGTCATGACGACACCGATCGTGGTTGCGGTACTGATTGTCGTAGCAGGGGGCCGCTGCGCTTGCGCATAGGCCGTCGCCAACATCTCTCGTTCGCCATCAGTAGGCGTTGCGAGCAGCTGCCTACGGTCAGCCCACAACCGCCCGCTCGTCCGGTTCACGACTGATCCGGCCGCGTTCACGACGACGGCCGCTGCCACCGAGACACCGGAATCGAGCTCCATTTCCGAATAGCCAAAGCCACCCTTGATTCCCCCGCAGACTGCGCCGGTGCCACCTCCCACCGATCCTGTCGTAGGTTGATGTCCGCTGGCAGCGGCGAGTGCCTTCAGGCCGAACTCATGCGATGGCCGGTTGCCGAACACGCCGCCGCGACCAAGATCGAAGATGACCGCCGCCGGAACGATCGGAACCACCTGATGAGGCTCTGGACCGACTGGCCACCCGATTCCAGCTGCCTCAAGCGCCTCCATGACGCCGTTGGCTGCCGCCAGTCCGTACGCGCTCCCACCGGTGAGGACCACCGCGTCGATCCGGTCGATCAGCGTCGTCGGGTTCAAAAGGTCCGTCTCCCGAGTGCCCGGGCCGCCGCCGCGTACGTCGACACCACCGACCGCGCCCCCTCGCGCCAGCACCACCGTCGTCCCCGTCAGCCAGCCCTCACTGTCCGCGGTGTGGTGGCCGATCTCAAAGCCCTCGATCACCCGCTCATTCTGCCGATCTGTTGACGTCAGACAGGGAAGCGGGTGCCGGATAGCGACCGGGGAGGGTCGGGTACGTCGCACTCGGCTGCTGGACGACGGGCCATCTCGCACTTGACTGCTGGACGATGGCTCGCGCCGCACGCGGCTTTTGGGCGGCGGCTCGCGCCGCACGCGGCTTTTGGGCGACGGGCCGTGGAGCACTTGGCTTTTTGACGACGAGCCGCGGAGCTGCCGCAGCTACCGGAGTGTTGCTTCCGGCGACCATGTAAAGCGACGAACGCATCCCGAACATGTGCTGGAAGGTCGTCCCCGAGACTGTCGCGGTGCGGGACGTCCCGATGATCTTGATCGTTTTGACGCGGCCGCCCCACGCGCCGGCGCCGTCGCGACTGGTGATCTGCAACTGCTTCACTGTCCCCACCGAGGGCCACGCCCGGCTGATGCTGCTCGCGCTGATGACGCGAGTCCACGCCTGAGACTTGATCACTCCGTCGTAGGGATCGCGGTGGGCAGCAAGGTAGGGATAATCACCGCGGGCGCTGGAGCCGCCGTTGGATGACGCGAATTGGGTGAGTGCGACCTTGCCTCGATAGGTGACGATCGTGCCAGCTGTGGCCCGAACCGCTGCATTGCCGTTGCTGGTTTCGCGGCCCATTCCGCCGTAGACCTGACAGGCGGTGGTGTCGCAGATGTCGTAGCCGGAGTATCGGCCGACGTCACGCAGGCGAACCGCGTAGGAGCGCGCGGCAACTGCTTGCGCCCGTACCGCGTCCGTCGCCCACGAGGTAGGCATCTCGGCTGGCACGACCCCTCTGACGTAACCCTCAAGCAAAACATTGTTGATCGTTCGCCCGCCGGATCCACTTTTGATCAGCGCCACCGTGCCCCGATAGGAGCGCACTGAACCATTCGGCAGCACAACCTTGACGATCTTGGAAGGAGTTGAAAACGACCACGTGCCCGTGGTCAGCCCAGTCGACTTGGTTAGATAGCTGCCGCTTCTGGTTCGATAGCTGAGCCGATAGCCGGAGCCCGACCGACTGATTCGCCACGAGGTGTAGTTCGGTCCCGCCGGCAGTGTGTAGCGGTGGCCGGTGCTGTCTCGGACCGTCAAGCCGCTCGCCGGCAGGACTCGCAGGCTGCTGTCATTGTCGGCGGTGATCCAGACCTTGATCTTGGTTCCGCTGGGCATGGTGCTCAGCTGGGTGCCTCGGTAGTAGAAAGCGAGAATCCGCTTCCAGGACAAGCCTTTGCGCGCCGCCCCATACGCGCCGTACTGGGACATGCCCCAGCCGTGCCCCCAGCCGGCACCGTGAATGGTGAACGTTGCCGACCTTGCCGAAACAGCCGAGTCCGCCTGGGCCGGAATCGTGGTCAGCACTGCCGACGTGCCGATCACCGAGAGAGCCAGCGCGGCACCAAGAAGTCGCGTGATCCGCTTGGGAACGAGGAAGGCTGCTGGCGCCTGGGGAGAAGACATGGCCGTCCGTTCATGGGGAAGTGGCCTTAGCCTGCAGCAGGTCTCACCTGACACGCAAGTGATGAAAAGAAATTGATGTGACTAATGTGACGTTCGAGACTGACGGTTTTGCTAGAGATCGAGAGTCACTTCGACGCCCTTCTCGGCCGAGGCGTAGCAGGCGTCGATCACAACGGCACGGGCGAGCGCCTGCTTGCCGCGATGATTTGTGTAGTCGCCCGATCGCACCTTCGCGATGAAGTCCAGAACGCATTCCGTGTGCAGCCCGTCCGGCGGCACCGCTGGATGGAGGCTGGCCGGCACGCCTGACATCTCGGTCCAGATGCTCAGTGTTCGGTGCGGATCGCCTGGCGCGCCCCATTCGATGCTGGCGCCTCCGTCGGAGCCATACATCGTGACGTAGCAATGATCTTTCGCAATCCACTGCGCCCAACTCGACTCAAGCAACAACGTCTCACCGTTTTGCAGCCGCAGAAAAGCCGTCGACAGGTCCTCTACGTCGAAGGCGCCGAGCTCTACGCCCGTCTTGCGCATCTCCGGCGACAGTGAGCTGCCCTTGCCGCGTGGCCCGAACTCGGCGTACGTGGCAGCGGTGACCGCGCGAACTGAGGGTTCCCCCAGCAGATAGAGCGCAATGTCGAGCATGTGCACTCCCAGATCCATCAGTGGTCCGCCACCGGACGTCGCGCGGCGGGTGAACCAGCTGCCGAGCCCTGGGATGCCTTCGCGACGTAACCAGCCAACCTTGGCGTAGTAGATCTTGCCCATCAGGCCGGCGTCGATGATCTTCTTGAGAACCTGTATGTGGCCGCGCCGCCGATGGTTGAACGAAACATCAAGGACGCGGTCGTTGGCCTCCGCCGCCTCCACCATGAGACGGGCATTATCGGCGTTCTCCGCCATCGGCTTTTCGGAGAGCACGTGTACTCCGCTGTTCAGCGCGGCCATCGCGATCGGCGCATGCAGAGTTGTCGGCGCGGCAATGCTCAATACGTCAACGACTCCATGATCAATAAGATCTTGCCAGTCCGCGTAGCGCTGCTGCTGCGGAACGTCGTACTTGTCGCCAAGCTGCTGCAGCCCATCGGGCTCCATTCCTGCCAAGGCAACAAGATCAACATCGGCCGCCGCGGCGTACCCGTCCATATGTTGCTGTCCCGCCCAGCCCAGGCCGATGACGCCAGCGCGAAGTCGATCAGTATGGCTCATGCCTCGATGCTCTCCGGAAGGGCACCTCTGTGGAGGTGGGGTGCGGGCATGTCGGCGACAGCCGGCGGCGCAAAGTTCGTGCCCTGTTCGGGATTTGCCCAGAGCACCGCATTGGCCAGCACGCGTTTGATGTCGGGATGGTGGTAGATCGGGTATGCCTGATCACCGGGCGAGAAGTAGAACACCTTGCCCTTGCCGCGTCGCCAACAACAACCAGACCGAAAGACCTCACCACCGCTGAAGGTCGAGAGGAAGATCAACTCATCGGGTGTCGGGATGTCGAAGAATTCGCCGTACATCTCATGTTCGGTGATCACGATCGGTTGCGGAATCCCGGCGGTGATCGGGTGGGACGGGTTCACGGTCCACACGAGTTCGGTGTCGCCGGAGTTGCGCCAAGCCAGCGAGCAGGTGGTGCCCATCAGTCGGCGGAAGATCTTCGAGAAGTGGGCTGAGTGCAGTGCGAGCAGACCCATCCCGCCCAGAACTCGCTGGTGTACGCGATCGACCACCGCGTTGTCAACGTCCTCATGCGTCGCATGCCCCCACCATGTGAGCACATCGGTCGCCGCCAAGACTCCCTCGTCAAGGCCGTTCTCTGGCTGATCTTGAGTAGCTCTGGTGATCGTGACGGCGTCGCCCAGCAGTTCAGTCAGACCAGTGGCGATTGCGCCGTGCATTCCGTCGGGGTAGCGCTCGGCCATGACGGCCTTGTCTCGTTCTGCCCGCTCGTGAAAGTTCTCGCCCCACACAGTGACGCGGATCGGTGAAGTCACGTTTGCCTAGTCTGCCCGAAGTCGTGGGCAGGTTTGGTTCCGGACGGCGCGACGGTGCGCGCGGAGAAGTTGGGTAAATCATGAGCTATGGACTCAGAGACCTTCTCCTTGCAGCGGATGAAGCTCCGGGCTTTTGACCTGAGCGATAGAGCGATCCGACGCAGTGGAGCATCAGCCGTACGCCGTGTCGAGCGCTGGCGACATCGGGCCTTCATGATCGCGCAATGCTCGATCACGGCTGGCCTCGCTTGGCTGTTGGCGAGCCAGCTTCCTGGCCACAAGCTGCCATTCTTCGCTCCGGTCGCCGCGGTCATCACACTCGGCCTGTCCTTCGGCCGTCGACTGCGCCGCGCGGTAGAGGTGGCGATCGGAGTGGCGGTGGGCGTCGCGGTCGGCGATCTATGGCTCGCCTTATTCGGCACTGGCGTTTGGCAGATCATTGCGGTCACCGCCATTGCGATGTCGCTCGCAACCCTGCTGGGAGCCGGCCAGCTGATGATGACCCAGGCGGGTGTGCAGTCAATCATCGTGACAGCGCTGGCGCCCAATTTCGGGTATGGGGTGAACCGCTGGCTCGACGCGGTGATCGGCTGCACTCTTGCGCTGGCGGTGGCCACCGTGGCGCCGAGCGGGCCACTGCGAAGGCCGGGTCTGGTTGCGGCCAAGGTGGTTAACGAGATGGCCGCAACACTCGATGCTGCGGCGGCCGCACTGGCCGCGGCTGACGAAGAAGCCGCCAGCGCGGTGCTCGACCGGGCCCGCGCAGTAGATGACAGCTTGGCTACCTTCGACGAGGCCGCGAAGGAGGGACTCGCGGTCGTCCGCCACTCCCCTTTTCGGCGTCGCCACTTACCTGTGGTTAGTGCGCTCGCCGATCTGTACGAGCCGCTGGACCATGCCAGCCGCAACCTCCGTGTGCTGGCCCGCCGGTGTGCAGTCGCTGTGTGGCGAGGTGATCACGTACCGACGACCTACCACGACCTGATCCGCCGACTGGCTGAGACATGCCGATTCATCGCTCGTGAGCTGGAGGGACGCCGGCTTCCCACCGCTGCGCGAGATCAACTGATCGAGATCGGTGAGACCAGCGCGCATCTCGAGCTCGCTGACTCCATGTCAGCCGTCGTCATCTTGGCTCAGACCCGCTCCTTGGTGGCAGACATGATGGGCTTAGCCGGCGTGGATTATCTGGAGGCGCGAGAACTCATCCCGGAGATGGACTGACGTCTTTGGCCGCGGTGCAGTGATCGTGTTGACCTCGGTCGTCATGATGTGTCAGGGGCGCGGCTGCGATAGTGATGGCCGGTGGGTGTGATGATCATGATCGTGTGGGGATCGCCGTGGAGACCGCAATCAAGGAGTTTGATCCGCCAGCCGGGCATTTCCCGAACGAGGTTCCCGCGCTCGCACTCGCCGCGGCCGTTGATGAAGGTGGTCCGACCACCGTCGCTGTAGCGAGTGATGTGATCAATGTGACGGATCCGGGCATCACAGAACGGATCCCTGCACGTCTGGTCCCGCAATCTGATGAGCTTGGCCAGCCAGCCGTCGAAGCAGCGCCGGCTCGGATCGCCGCTGACAATCGGGCCTTGGCGACCTGATTGACTGTTCGGTCCGGTGAAGAGGCGTCGCCACCATTTGCGTCCCTTGCTGGTCGCGACGATCTCTCGTGCGAGGCCTCCTGGCAGCGGCCCGTAGCCCGGTAACACGGCGGCACTCGAATCATCGGGATCGATCAGCGCTTGGAGCGGCATCATCAGCTGCAACTCAATGTTGACGTCGCCGGCACTGGCCTGTCCGGTGACGCGTTCGACGAGGGTGTCCGCCATGATCTGGTCTCGGGTTCGGCCGTCACCGGTCGCAACCGCGGTGTCGGCTTGCTGTCGTAGCGCGGTGTAGCACGCGATGCCTTGTTCGACCGGGAGATAGCCGGTCAATACAGCCATGGTGTCGGGTGCTGGGCGAATCCCGACTCGGCGGTTTTTGCGTTCGGTGCGACCCCGTTGCACGTAGCCCTCGCGATCGGCCTCGTACGAGGTCTTGCGGGCACATGATGCAGCCGCCTTGAATCCAAGCTTGCTAATGCCGGCTGCTGCGAGCTGGCCGTCGACCCGTCGGCGGGCGTCCGGATCGAGATGCCGTGTCTCAGTCACGACGACCTCGGCGACCCGCTCGCTCAACTCCCCCGCACTCAGCTGGCCGTAGGTATCGGGCAGTTCGAACCACAATGCCCGCGCCGTATTCAACCGGCGCGCCGCCATCACCGGGGAGATGCGGCACGCGAGGGCGATCTGCTCGGCGATGCCGCGACCAATCGCGTCCGGATGCACATCCGCGGCCAACTGCTCGGCCACCTGTGATTGGGCGAACTTGACCGACTCGGCCGCCTGCAATGCTGCGGTAACCGCCCGCAGCCTCTCCAGCAGGGCAAGCCGATCAATCCGAACCGCATCCGTCGTCTCATTCGCGTCGACAACTGCGCCGGCGAGCTCATCGAGAATGTCAGCGAGGCGCCCGGTCAACGGGTCTACCGGCGGGGGCTCAGTGACCTCGCTCTCCTGGCGTACTGACATACAAAAGACATTATGGACAACCACTGACAAAAACGTACAAATGTTCGATCGCCTTGGTCGTGCCGTGGCCCGTATCGCCAGAATGAAGAGCAAAGCGATGCGATTTGGCTTGACCACAGAGCTGACGTAAGGTTATGCACTGCCGACGCGGGGTGGAGCAGCTCGGTAGCTCGCTGGGCTCATAACCCAGAGGTCACAGGTTCAAATCCTGTCCCCGCTACGAGTAAGTGGCCTAGTCAGAGGCGGTTTCCGAAGGTTTTCGGAAGCTGCCTCTCGTTTTGCCTAGAGCGGCTGCGGGCAATTTGTAGGCAGCCCTTGCCGTCCGGTCTGCCAATCGCGACGGTCGATCGCCCTGGATGAACATGGACTTCGCTGCACCGCGGACCGAACTGTCGCTCGCGTCAGGGCCAGAGAAGATGGTGTCCGTCCGATGCGCGGGCACAAGACCTGCAGCCATGGCGGTGTTGGCCTTCAATACTCGGTCGAGACGGACGGGTGCAACGAAGTCTGGATAGTCGTGATCGCCCGAACCTCGTCAGGTCCTTATGTAAGTAGAGGCCTGGTCCACGCAGAGGAAGATTATGAAAGACAAGCTGCTCTATCGCATCCCGGAGGTCGCTGAGCATCTAAGCATCAGCCGCTCGAAGGTCTACGAACTCCTCAAGTCGGGCGAACTCCGCTCTGTTCACATCGACAGAAGCCGCTTGGTCCGCGCCCGTGACCTTCAGGCGTACGTTGACTCCTTGGCCGCCGCTTTGTGACTGTCAGCACCATTGCGAAACCTCAGGTCGGACCCGACCCCCAGCGAGCGGAAGTCGAC
>DASVEX010000287.1:0-21149 GCA_036380335.1 Propionibacteriaceae bacterium
CCGCGCCAAGGTTTGCCTAACACCGCCCGGCAATCGGGCAGTGCGTCGTTGAGCTGAGCAGGTAACGGTTCGGCCAAATCCATCCCCACTGATTCCGAGACTGGGCGATGATGCCGCTGTGCTGTCGAGCGGGGACAACCGGGTACCTTTTTTGACACGTTTACTCGCCCTGGTGATTGTCCCGTTCCTGCTGGGTGCTTTCACCATCCTCTATGTCTTTCCGATGGACACCGCCCGGCTTTTGCCTGGCCCATCAAGCCGACCATGACGTCAATGGTGCTCGCCTCGGCCTATTTCGGCGGCGCCTACTTCTTTGTCCGAGTGTTGTTCGATCGCCGCTGGAATGTGATCAAGATCGGCTTCGTCTCGGTCACGCTGTTTGCGAGCCTGCTAGGAGTGGCGACAGTCATGCATTGGAGGGTCTTCAATCACCGGCACGTGACCTTCTGGCTGTGGGCGGCGCTCTACTTCACCACGCCCTTCCTGGTGTTTGGGGCATGGTTGGCGACCAGCGCGCCGCAGGCACTCCTGCCACAAATGAGCTTCGCCTCGGCCCGGACAGCCCGGTGGGTGATCGGGTTAATCGGTTTGCTGGCCCTGATCCAGGGACTGATCATGTTCGTGGCGCCGCAACTCATGATGCCTTTCTGGCCCTGGTCCCTCACTCCGCTTACCTGCAGGGTCATCGGTGCGATCTTCTGCCTGGGCATTGCCGGCCTCGGAGTGTTTGCCGATCCTCAGTGGAGCTCGATCACGATCCTGCTGGAAGTCGAGATGATCATGATTCCGCTGATGCTGGTCGCCGCCCTCCGCGCGCTACGGGAACTGCACCCGCACAGGGTCCTAACCTGGTTGCTCGGTGGCGGCTTTGTCGCCGTCCTCGTGGGTTCGGTCTACCTTTGGGTGGCTATGACTGCTGGCCGGCGCATTCGATCAGGCCCAGACGAGCCGGCTCAGGCCGAGAATGCCGGGCTCCTCGAAGACCGAGAGTGATCGATCTAGACGCATACATCTGCCTCGGTGCTGGCTAGCCGCCGCTGCTGGGAGTCGAACTCGGCGCATTCGAGGGCGCCGGGGTCGGTGCCTCAGTCGTCGCGTTGGTTGTCGCCTCAGGCTGGGAATTCGACGCCTGCGCTCGCGGCTCAGCAGTCGGCTCCTGGCTCGCGGAAGCAGTTGTTGCTTCCGGCGTCGGCTTCTTTGTCGGTTCCTTCTTCTTGGTCTCCGACCCCTTCTGAGATGTTCCCTCGCTGACCTGTTGGAACGTGGTCCCTTTACCGCCGGACAACGCCTGTCCCGTAACCACCTCGAACGTCGTCAGCGCGACGGCCGCAATGCCGAATGTGACAAGAGCTACGACGAGCACCCGCTTCCAATTCAGCTTGGGACGTTGAGGCTTTTGGTTGGGATCGGGCTCAGGCGCAACCAAGTGGCTGCGCTGTCCCGCGATGTGGCCCTCGCTGTCCGGAATGATCTCCATGACAGTGGGCTCCTGGACCTCATTCGGCTCTCCGGTCCAGAACACGGTCTTCACCTTGTCGCGGGTACGTCGCAGGGAAGCCGTATACAGCGAGCCGGCGACAGCCGCCACGACACTGGCGAGCGCCGCGCCAGCTATTGTGCCCGCTGCACTCAGTTGGGATCCCAATGCAGCCGCAGTCATAGCAGCCAGCGCGCCGCCCACGATCTGGGTGACTGAAAACTCGAAGTTGCGCTTCTTGGATGCGTTGTCGCCTGGTTGATTGCCGGTCGGCGAGTCGGTCGTACGATTCGTCAGTCTTTGGTGTGTGCTCATGTCCTCGTTGCGTGTACTCGGGCGCTCAATGACGGTCGGGATCGTCTCGTCCAGACGCGTCAACACCTATTAGTTTCGGATCGTTGCCAGCTGCTACGAAGAGTGAGCAAGCACACACCCCGCGCGGACGGTGACACTTGAGCCAGCCGCCGTAGGTCTGCACAGCGTCGTTGCGCTCTGCCTGAGTTGCACAGTGTGGAGACCGTGAGGAACCAACGTATACGCGAGTTGCGGATGTTGGGAAGTTGGGTTCGAACAGTGGAACGAGCAATGAGATAGCAACGCCCCGCAACTCTGGCGAGAGCGGGGCGCAGCTGGTGGATCCGCTCACCTGGCCAAGTGGTGTTCTTCCTCCTCGACCTCTTCGATCGCATGATGCTCGCCATTGCCTTCGAGATGCATGGGATGCAGATGGTGGTGAGCTGCCTCTTCGATCTCCGCCCGGGTAGGCCGGCGCAGCGTGTCCATGAAGTAGAAGCGCGTTGCTCTCCGCCGGCGCTGTTCGGACCTGATCTCTTTCTCCGACATGCCGTCTACCTCGGCCACCGGCAGGAGGGCGGGAAGGTCTTCGTGCTGGGTCAGCGCGAATGCCTCGCCCTCACTGATCGGCCGGTGCCGTTCGGAGTACTTGCCGGAAGGAGCGCGATCAAGGACACCGGATTCGGCGCCGTGCAGCATCCGGTCTGTATCGGACCGCTGGAGTCCGATACAGATCCGCTTGGTCACCAAGAACGCAATCACTGGCGCCACGAACACGGCAACACGTAGGAAGTACGTCACCGCATTCAGTGAGACGTGGAACTGAGTGGCGACCAGGTCGTTACCACCACCGATCCACAGCATTGCGTAGCAGGTCATAGCCGCAACGCCGAACGCCGTACGCGTCGGGTTGTTCCGGGGGCGGTCCAGTACGTGATGCTCACGCTTGTCGCCCGTCACCCAGGCCTCCGCGAACGGATAGATGGCCATGATCCCGAAAAACAGCGTCATGACTCCGATGCCGGGCAGGAAGACGTTCCACGACCACGTCGTCGAGCCAATGTGCCATTCCCAGTTCGGCATGATGCGAATCGCGCCCTCGACGAAGCCCATGTACCAGTCAGGCTGCGAGCCGGCGGTGATCTCGGCTGGGTTATACGGCCCGAACACCCATACCGGGTTGATCTGCATCGTCGCGCCCATCAAGGTGAGAACGCCGAAGACGATGAGGAAGAAGCCGCCGGCTTTCGCGGCGTACACCGGGAAGACCGGGTAACCGACCACATTGCCATTTGTCCGGCCCGGGCCGGGGTATTGACTGTGCTTGTGGTAAACGACCAGCGCCAGGTGTGCCGCGATGAGCCCGAGGATCAACGCCGGTAGTAACAAGATGTGGACCATGTACAGCCGAGGAATGATGAGCTCGCCGGGGAACTCGCCGCCAAAGGTGAAGAATTCGGCCCAGGTGCCGATCAGCGGGACCGCCCGGATCAGACCGTCGACGAACCGCAGCCCAGTTCCTGATAGCAGGTCATCCGGCAGGGAGTAGCCGGCAAAGCCTTCGACAAGGCCCAGGCCGATCAAGGAGACGCCGATCAGCCAGTTGATTTCGCGCGGCTTCCGGAATGCACCGGTAAAGAAGATGCGCAGGCTGTGGGTGAGCATGGCGGCAACGAACAGCATGGCCGCCCAGTGATGCATCTGCCGCAACAGCAAACCGCCGCGTATGTCGAAGGAGAGGTTAAGGGTCGAGGCGTACGCGTCCGACATGGTGATTCCGCGTAGCAACTCGTAGCTGCCCTGATACTCGACTTCCGACATCGACGGCTTGAACCAGATCGTCAAGAAGACGCCGCTCAGCAACAAAACGATGAAGGAGTACAGCGCGATCTCGCCGAGGAGGAAGGACCAGTGATCGGGGAAGACCTTACGGAAGAACGGTCTGCCCAATCCAGCGAGGCCGACCCGATCATCGAGCCACTTGGTGGGCCCGGCAGCGACCTTGAAGACCGGGCCTAGCTCCTTTTTGGGGGTCTCGGCCCTGACCGCGCTGTCGTCGTCGTTAATAGTGGCGGCTGGTTCGGCCATCAGTTATCGCCTCGCTTGAAATCATTGCGCGAATCCCGCTCGAAGAAGCTTGGGCCGGGCGGGACGAGAAAGTCACGCTGAGCGACAATGTAACCCTCAGCATCAAGTGCAATCGGAAGCTGAGGCAGTGCCCGCTTGGCCGGGCCGAAGACCACAAGTCCGGCATCCCCGAGGTCGAATGTGGACTGGTGACAAGGGCAGAGCAGATGGTGCGTCTGCTGCTCCCACAGGCTAATCGGGCAGCCAACGTGGGTACAGATCTTGGAGTAGCACAAAATGCCACCGATTTGCCAAGTTTCTCGGGAGGGCGGGATGGTGATCGTATTGGGATCCATCCGGACCACGATGACCGCAGCCTTGGCCTTTTCAATCTGGTACTCCGAACCTTCCAGATCTTGGAGGTTCGCCGGCTCGCCATTGACCAGCTGACCGATCTCAATATTCTCCGGCTTGATCGGTTCGAACGTGACATCGTTGACAACTCGGACGCCTGGCGCCCAGATGGTCCGCTCGATGGTCTCGGCGCGCTTCTTTTTCGTCGGCCACGGCCCAAGGTCGGCGAGTCCAACGACCATGGGCAGCAGGATCGTCGCCATTGCGGCAATTAGGGTACGACCGATGATCTTCCGTCTGGTGAGCTTGGCCTCATCCGCAGCCTTGTTCAGCTCAGTCAGCATGTAGGTCTTGTCGTCGTCGCTGGACGAGGCGCCATGCCGGTAGTCGATCATCTCCTTGTCGTCCATCAGCTTGCGCGCCCATTGCACGGCGCCCACGCCGAGGAAAAGTAGGGCGAGGCCGAAGGTCAGACCAAGGAGGAGGTTCCGGGTGTTGGCGCGCAAGGGTCCGAAGTCGATGTAGGCGTCGCCGGGCACGGCGAAATAGACGACGGCGAAGCCGATCGACAGGACTGGCACCAAGCCGAAGAACGTGGCCACCTGGCGGGTGGCCCGATCGGCAGCCTTCTCATCGACATCGGTAAGCCGCGGCAGATGTGGTTCTAGACCCGGGTCCGGAACGGGGTAGCGCTCCTCGCCGACTGTCGCAACCTCGGTACTGGGTCGGCCGTGGGTCGTATCCTCACTCACTTGGCTTTCACCCCCCTGGCTGCAATCCACATAGCAAAGAAAATCAAGCTACCCAGACCGATGATCCAGGCCCAGAGGCCTTCACTCACCGGGCCGAGGCCACCGAGTCCAAAGCCACCATCAGTAGGTCGCGCATGGAGGGCCTCGAGATAGCCGATGATGGCGCGCTTGTCGTCGGGCTTCAGCACCTCGTCATCGAAGACCGGCATCTGCTGCGGCCCAGTCAACATCGCGAGATACATCCGCTCGGGCTCCAAGCCGATCAGCGGGGGAGCGTACTTGCCGCCGGGGAGTGCGCCACCGGCACCTTCGAAGTTGTGGCAGGCGGAGCAGTTGGTACGGAACAACTCGCCGCCGCGTGCCAGATCCTCTGCGCTCAGGTTCGCGGTGTCGAACTGTGCGGGTTCCGGGATGGCCGGGCCTGGACCGAGTGAGGCAACGTACGCAGCGAGCGCGGCGATTTCTTCATCCGAATAGAGATTGGGCTTCACCGGGGCCTGCGCTCCGGGCTTGGCCATCGGCATCCGCCCCGTGCTCACCTGGAAGTCCACGGCCGCGGCGCCGACGCCTGCGAGCGGTGGTCCCTGGATCGTGCCATTCACCTGGCCCTCGCCATTGAGGCCATGGCAGGACGCGCAACCCACGGCAAAGAGCGCCTTGCCCTCGGCGATCTGCTGGCTGTTTCCGGTGTCGGCCGAGACCTGGGCCGGCGGAGCAATGACCGTATAGAGGGCGCCCATCATGAAGAGCCCGGACACCAGGAGCAAGGCCTTGGCTGCTGGGTGCCGGCGCCGTGAAGACAGGAGTCGCACTCGGGTCCCTCTCGTGTCTTTGATGCACTGTTGTGGGCCAAACATATTCAGTTCATATTCAGTTGTCCGGGCCTGAACGGACGCACAGGCCCTTGGTTTTCTTCCGTCTACCGCAAAATGTAGATGACGCCGAACAGCGCAATCCAGACCACGTCAACGAAGTGCCAGTAATAGGACACGACGACCGCGCTGACCGCCTGCTCGTGAGTGAAAGTCCGGGCCAGGAACGTCCGTCCCATCAAGAGCAGGAACGCGAACAGACCGCCGGTGACATGGAGTCCGTGGAAGCCCGTGGCCAGGAAGAAGACCGACCCGAACACATTGGACGAGATAGTCAGATTCTCGTGGAACAACGCCGCGTACTCATAGGTCTGACCGCCGATGAAGAATGCGCCCATCAGGAATGTCAGCGTGTACCACTCGCGCAGTCCCCAGCGGCGCGGGTTGAACAGCGACCCTGTCCGACTGACCTGCGCCCGCTCCGCCGCGAACACACCCATCTGGCAGGTGAACGAGCTCGCGACCAGCACGCTGGTATTGAAGATCGCAAACGGGATGTTGATCAACTCGCCCTGGGACTGCCAGAGCGGCACCGTACCCGTGGCCGCGGCCTGTGAGTTGGTCACGTTTCGGATGGTGAAGTACGACGCGAACAGCGCTGCAAAGAACATCAGCTCCGAAGCCAGCCAGATGATGGTGCCGACAGCAACCGGCTCAGGGCGATTCTCGCGGCCACGCAGGCGAGACAGGGGAATGGGATGCAGAGAACCCTCTGGCATCGTCATAGATCCAGAGACTGCGTGCGTGTGCATGGCCACGTGGTCATTATTGCCGGAACCCGTGCAGAGGTCACCCCACGGCACAACTTTGTTATCCGAGTCGTCTGCAGCGCTCTTCGGCCGAAACCGGTGAGCTGCAACCGAGGGACGGCAGCAATCCGGGTTGCATCTGACCGGTTGCGTAAACGGGTCGGGCCCGCACGCTACGATCCATCCGGACAGGCGTGGCGACCTCAAACGGCGCCAGTAGCCACGCTGCAAACCGTGGGCATCAGCCGACACGACCTGGAGATGATCAATGGCCGGCGATCAGGAACCTCGGGACGACGAGGTTCTGACAATCCTGTCGTATTCCTCAAACCGGGCAACGCGGGAAGACGTCCGGCTCGCGCTGGGGCGCAAAGTGGCAGCCGATCTGCCACCAGTCCGGGTGCTCGAGGTGGCGACCCAGCCGGCGGTGCTGACAGCTATGGACGCGGGCGGCATCGACCTCGCGATCTTGGACGGCGAGGCGGTGCCCGGTGGAATGGGGTTGTGCCGCCAGCTCAAGGATGAGATTTTGCGCTGCCCACCGATCCTGCTGCTGATCGGGCGTCGGGACGACGCATGGCTGGCGACCTGGGCCCGGGCTGAAGGCGCGGTCTCGCATCCCATCGACCCGGTTCGGCTGCCGGCGGCGGTGGCAGAGCTGCTGCGTCCGCCAGCGTCCACAGAGACGGCGGTGGCGCGTACCACTTCGGTGGCCTGACAAGATGCCCTCACGATGAACTGGCCAGAACTTCTCAGCAGCCTGGTGAGGGGCGAGGATCAACCGGCCGAGGCGACCGCCTGGGCCATGGAACAAATTCTGAACGGCGACGCGACACCGGTGCAGATGGCGGGGTTCGTCGTTGGATTGCGGAGTAAGGGCGAGACCGTTCAGGAACTGACCGGCCTCGCCGACATGATGATCGAGTTCGCAACGCCGATCGAGATCGGTGGGCCCGCGGTCGACGTGGTCGGCAGCGGCGGTGATCGATCGAACACCGTCAACATCTCCACGATGGCTGCCATCGTCGCAGCGGCCGCGGGTGCCAGAGTTGTCAAGCATGGCAACCGAGCAGCCTCGTCAGCGTGCGGCTCGGCGGATGTTCTGGAGGCGCTTGGTGTCGTGCTCGATCTCGCGCCTGAGCTTCAACCACAAGTAGTGGACCACGTCGGCATTGGCTTTCTCTTTGCGCCGCAATATCACCCCGCGCTGCGACACGCGTCGGTGACGCGGCGTGAGCTTGGTATCCCCACGATTTTCAACTTCCTCGGTCCCCTGGCCAATCCCGCCCAACCCATCTCACAGGCGGTCGGGGTAGCCGATCCGCGGATGGCTGAGTTGATGGCCGGGGTCTTTGCATCGCGCGGCAACTACGGCCTCGTTGTGCACGGCGGTGATGGGCTCGATGAGCTCACCACGACAACGTCGTCAACTGTGTGGGTGTACGCCGATGGGAGCGTCGTGCGAAGGGATCTGGATCCGCTGACGCTGGGTGTGCCGAGGGCAACCCTGTCGGACCTGGTTGGCGGAGACGCAGTCGGCAACGCACAGGTGGTCCGTGAGGTGGTCGCCGGCCAGCCCGGTCCGATCCGGGATGTCGTCGTGCTCAACGCCGCTGCGGCCCTGGTCGCCTACGGCAAGCCTGCCGCCGGCAGGCTGGAGAACGACTTCGCCGACGAGCTCAAGCGAGCGCAACAGGCGATCGACTCCGGTGCAGCGCAGTCCAAGCTGCAGGAGTGGATCGCGGTCACCCGAGCTCTACGGTGACGCTGGTCACTTCAGCCCCCTGAATAGCTCCGCACCCCCTCTGCAAGGCGTTAGCCTTCCCAGAGATTGATCATCGCGTTGCCGGGGGCGGCCAGTCGGGCGACCAATATTTCATCGTTTGATGAGTTATTATCGCGGCGCGATAGGGGGAAGCATGGCTGCTCGAGGCTGGCGGGTCACGGCGAGTGCCGTTTTCCTGCCGCTCGTCCTCGGTGCATGCACGAGCGGGCGCACCTCGGTCGGAAGTACCGCCCTCGTCGAGCGCGCGACAATCACTGACCAGGTCAGCTCCAGCGGCGCGGTAGCCGCCGCAGCGAGCGAAAATCTGGGATTTGCCAAAGGCGGTCGGCTGACCTCGCTGAGAGTCAGGGTTGGTGATCATGTGACGGCCGGCCAGATGCTGGCGAAGATCGACACCTACGCGGCCCGACAGGTGCTCAAGCAGCAGAAGGCCAATCTTGCCGCGCAGCAGGCGGCGCTGGACCGCATCATTGCCAGCCCGGCGGTGCCTAACGCGAAGGCAACACTCAGCCAGTCGAAGGTAGTTCTGACTGCAACGCAGCGCCAAGTCAGCGCCATTCAGACCGCCGATAACTCCGCGATCGATCGAGCTCATGCCCAGCTGCGCGCCGCGCGGAGGACGGAGCAGAAGGCAGATAAAGCCCTCCACGCGGCACAGGATGCCTGCAACGTGCCAGACCCGCGACCCGGTACCACTACCACTACGGCCCGTACCACCGCCACGACCAGCGCGATCCGTACTCCGCCTGCAACGACCACCCCACCTGCAACACCAACCCCATCTACAACACCTACGGCTCGCCCGAGCTCCACGGCCCTTCCAAGCCCTACAACCCCTCCGAGCCCTACAACCCCTCCGAGCCCTACAACTCCTCCGAGCTCCACAGCCCCTCCGGGTTCTACGGCTTTCGCGGCCAACGCGGCCTGCGCTGCGCAGGTCGCCATGGCAAGCTCCGCGCAGGCCTCGGCCGCGCAGGGCGTCGAGGCGGCCAAGACAACCCTGACAGCGGCAGAGCAGAAGAAAAAGGTCGATGCAGCCGCTGGCCAGGTCTCAGTAGAGACCTCTCGAGCGAGTGTGGTGGCCGCACAGAACGCGCTCAATTCGGCGTCCTCCGATCGGCCGCACGCCATCGACCAGCAGTTGGCGCTTGTCGATGGCGCTGAAGTGCTGGTTCGCTCCGCTGAGAAGGACGTCGACGACGGCACGCTCACAGCGCCCGCCGATGGGGTGATCTCGGCGGTCAATGGTGTGGTCGACGAGTACCTCTCTCCAGCCAGTGGAACGACAGCGTTGGCGCCCGGGAGCCGCGCTGCGATCCCCGGATCCGCGTCTGCCGGCGGCGGGACCGGGGCTACGGGGGGTGGTGCGGCACCGACCCGACCAGGCGGTTCTTCGTTTCTTGTGCTGTCGAACGCCGAGAGCTTCCAGGCCGTAGTCCCGTTCGAGGAATCAGACGCGTCCCAAATCGCACCCGACCAACAGGTGTCGGTGACCTTCGACGCAATTCCAGATCTGACCGAGAGCGGTAACGTGGTAGCGGTCGCGCCATCGGCGACCGCAATCTCCGGAGTGATCAGCTACTACGTGACGATGAGCCTTGATGAAGTCGACCCGCGGCTGAGGGACGGGCAGACCGCGCGTGCAGCGGTGATCACTGCTGAGAGGCAGAACGTGTTGAGTGTGCCCAATTCCGCTGTACGGCGGCAGGGGGACGCGGCGATCGTCACCGTCGTAGATCCGGACGGCCGGCAGCGCGTCGTGACGTTCCAACCCGGGCTTGTCGGGCCCGACCGCACCGAGGTGTTGTCCGGCCTCTCCGAGGGCCAGCGCGTGGTTGTGAATCCGGGCGGATGATGCCGTGACAGAGAACGCGGTGACCGAGTCAGCGAGCGAGCTTGCGGCGGCAGCTCCCGAGCCCGCGCCGAGCGCACCGGTCCGCCGGCGCTCGCTGAAACGCCCGACCAAGATCAGGTTGCTGGTCATCGGAGTATTTGCGGTGCTTGCTGCAGCGGCATTCGTCGTCTACTACATCTTCAACACAAGTAACTACGTCACCACCGACAACGCCCAGATCGACGGGAACCAGATCTCGATCAACGCACCGACAACGGGCACCCTGATCGATTGGCGCGGCCAGCAGGGCACAGAGCTGCATAAGAACGCCTCGGTCGGGAGGATTCAGATCCAGGGCGGCTATGTCCAGCCGCAGATGGTGATCCGATCGCCTGCGGACGGAACAGTGGCGGTGGACAACGGCGTCGAGGGGTCTTTTGTCACCGCTGGCACGCAGCTGGCCATCGCGTACGACAGCGCCGGTGTGTTCGTTACCGCTCGCGTGAAAGAGACAGACATCGACAAGGTGCAGGTTGGCCGGGCCGTCGACATTTCGGTCGACGCCTTCCCCGGCGAGCAGCTGACCGGCAGGGTGGCCGAGGTCAAGGCTGGCGCGGCTGGGGTCTTCTCGCTGTTTCCGCAGTCCAACACATCGGGCAACTTCCAAAAGGTCACCCAGGTGATTCCGGTCAAGATCACCATCGACGATTTGAAGAATCTGCCGCTGGTGCCCGGCATGAACGTCACCGTCAAGATCCACCGCGACTGACCGTGGCAGCCTCGTCGGATGCTTTTGGACAGTGGCCGCTGACCGCGGCATATGCTGGCGCTGTTGGGGCCCGCGCGGGTCGCTAAGTAGGTAGGTCGATGAGTAGGTAGGTCGATGAGTACCGATACCGCTCCTGGCGTAACCGCTGTCCGCGACGATGCTGCGCAACGCGTCGCTGAGCGACCGCGCGATCCTGCCCAGCCCGCGCCGCAGCCACGGCGGGCCGAGACGGTCGATCAGCCGTCCGCAGGATGGCGCGTTCCGCTGGCTGTGCTGATCGCGGGAATGTTTATGTCGGTGCTCGACGTCAGTATCGTGAACGTCGCTATCGCGACGATCCAGTCCGATTTCGGTGGCAGCACTGCGGACGTTGCGTGGATCACTACCGCATACAGCCTGGTTCTCGGTGTGGTCGTACCGGCTAGCGCCTGGTTAGGGGATCGGTTCGGACTCGACCGCGTCTACATGATCTCCCTGGCGGGCTTCGCCCTCGCCTCAGCGCTATGTGGGCTGGCGTGGAGCCTTAACAGCTTGATCGCTTTCCGGGTAATCCAGGCGATTCCCGGCGGGTTGCTACCCGTTGTGACACTGACGATGGTGTATCGGATCGTTCCCCGCCAGAAGATCGGCACCGCAATGGGAATGTATGGCCTGGGCATCGTGTTCGCTCCCGCCATCGGCCCAACGCTTGGCGGTTACCTCGTCGAGTACGTGAGTTGGCGTCTGGTCTTCTACATCAATGTCCCCGTGGCAGTTCTGGGATTGCTCGCAGCCGCAGTCGCGCTGCCGAAGTTCACTCGCGCGCCGACCCGGCCATTCGATGTCTGGGGTTTCATTACCGTGGCCGTGGGCCTCGTTGCCTTGTTGTTGGCCTGCTCTGAGGGAGCGTCCTGGGGTTGGTTCAGCTACCGTGTGCTGATCTTGATCGTCGGCGGCCTACTGTCGCTGGCCCTGTTCGTCACCATTGAGCTCGAAGTCGATCATCCACTGCTCAACCTCGAGGTCTTTCGCAGCGCTGCGTACACGACATCTTTGGTCATCATGGGCGTAATGATGACCGGGATGTTCGCCACCTTGTTCTACATACCTCTATTCCTGCAGGCGGGACAGGGGTATCAGGCGCTCGACACCGGGCTGCTCCTCCTGCCCCAGGCGCTGGTTATGGCTGTCTTGATGCCGATAAGCGGCCGTCTGTACGACAAGATCGGCCCGCGGTGGTTGGTCGTGTCCGGCCTGCTGGTGGCCGCGTTCGGCAGCTACGGCCTCGCCAGGATCAATCCCGACATGACCCGCGAAGAGGTCGTCATGTGGATGTGCATCCGCGCCGCCGGGGTAGGAATGGCAATGATGTCGATCATGACGGGAGGCCTTGCCTCGCTCAACCCACAGATGACGAACAGCGGGAGCGCCATCAATACCGTTGTGCAGCGGGTCAGTGCGGCGCTCGGACTCGCGGCCTTGACAGCAATGGCGACCGCCCAGCAGGCACAGCTCACCCAAGGCCGGGCGGACCTGCTGGAAGGTACGAGCGGCCATGCGACGCAGATGCCCCTGCTGCAGCTTTTCGGGCTCTACCGGCGCACCCAGGTGTCTGTACTGGCCGACTCGTACGCCAATGTGTTCATACTGACGGCTGCGGTCACCGCGGCCGCCGCGCTGGGCGCTCTGCTCCTTCGCTCGGGTCCTGCTCAGCACACCGGCTCAGAGCCGACGAGGATGGCAGCGGAATAGTATTAGTGCCGCGCATCCAAAGTCGCTTGATGTATGCGCCGCCCATGCGGCGCCCCGCTGCGTTCTCGTCGTCGCCCATAGAACACCGCTATGGGACTGCTCCTCGGCCTTGCGGTGCATCCACCTGGACGACGCCTACTATCAAGCGACGTCGAATGCACGACACTAGCGGATGGTGAGTGTGCGAACCGCATCGCGAGCCTGGCGGGCGACAGCGGAATCAGCGTCGTTCGGCACGGAGCTGGCAGCGATGATCAACGACCCATCGTCCAGCTGCACCACGAGTGCCGTGACCGTGTCGTAGCGGCTCGGTAGCCGATCCACCCGATAATGCACCTGGGCCGAAAACAGCATTCCGGGCTGGCCATCGACGGGCCGCTCGTCCCAGCTCAGGCCCTTCAATTGGGTCTGATGTTGATCGAAGATTGCGGTGCTCAGCCGGTGCAGTGCGAGCCTGCCCTCTGTTTCCAGATCACCCTGGCTGCTCGACTTGGATACCCGACCGAGCAGTACCCCCGATGACCAATCGTGCTGGCCGTCGTAACGAGAGTGAACCGGTGCGCTCGCCCAGAACAGCACATCCAGCACACCGCGAATAGTCATGGGATCCGGCGAGAGCACATACGGGTCGCTGGGCATCGTGAGTGAAGCCGCTCCAATGGTTGCCGTCCTGGTGCTCTCGTCCAGGTACCCCACCGGCTCGCTGCTGACACCGCCCGCGCTTGGTCGACCAGCTGAGCCATTCGCCACCCGTTGTGCCGAGGTATCGGGCTGATCCCGCCAGATCACCAGGCTAAGGCCGATCGAGGCGCTGATGAACAGCGCGAACCCAAGGGACAGGGCAGTGGCAACCCGCAGCGGAGAGGCCGTGCGCGACGACGCAACGCCCAGGTGTCCCAAGTCTGGCTCAACCGGGATGGGCGGCGGTGCGTTGACGGAGTCGCTGGTCACTTCAGCCCAGCGGCTGCCGTCCCACCAGCGATAGAGGCCCGTGGCACCGGCTGGGTCCGGGTACCACCCAGGTCTCGGCGCGACGGTCACGCCCTCGAGCCTATGCGGCTCCGTGAAGCGCCGGACGGACCTCAGCCGACACCTGAGCTGAGCACGATCTATTGGCGCTGCTCTTGAGCGGCGCGCGATACTGCAGCCGTGATCTCCCGCGATCTTGCCCGGCGGCTGGCCCCGCATCTGGCATGGAAGCCCGCCAACGGCGACATGTTCTTCATCCCGCGGCCAGAGATTGTCGATTCCGTGTTTACCGTCAGTGACATGGTCGTCGAGCTCATTGTGGCTGGTGGCGAATCGCGTTTCCATTTCAACGGCACCGTGGAGTGGGCCCTCGACTCGGTGGAATCCGACGGAGTGGTGTGGCTGCCTCGAGAAGATCAACTACGCGAGATGCTCGGCGAGTACTTCTTATCGCTGGACTCCTCGGCCGACGGTTTCGTCGTTACGGTCAGCGGCCCCGGCAAGGCGTATCACACCGAAGCGGAGCTTGATCCGGCCGACGCCTACGCCCGGGCGGCGCTCTATGTGCTTGGCGCGGAGCAGCCGAGCATGATCACGTGAGTCATGATCAGGTGAGCCATGATCAGGTCAGCAGGGCTACGACGCACGCCGCGTAAGCACCAGCCAGCATCGATGGTGCGTACGCGAAGGCACCCCGGCGGCCTCGTGCTAGCCGCGCCAAGCCCACCACACCACCCGCTATGGTGCCGAGCAGCAGGGTCAACCACAGCAGCGCCCAGGAGTCGGCGGCGGCTGCCGCTCCAAGGAGAGGAGCGAACCGTACGTCCCCGAAGCCGAAGCTGCCGCGCGAGATCAGCCACACCAGCAGATACAGCCCGCCAGCAATCGCCGCCCCGGCTGCGGCTCTCAGTGCAATCCCGAGGTCGCCGCCGAGAACGGCAGCCAGCAACGACGCAACAATCATCGCCAACCAGGCAGCCTGCGTTAGCCGTAGGGGTAACCAGCTCGTGCGTGCGTCGATCGCCGCCAGCAACACCCCCAAGATCGCTAACACAGACCAGGGCGGTTGCGCGTACCGGGGCAGACTCAGCCAGCTGAGTGCCGTTGCAACGCCCGCGAGCACACCGCAGCTGACCAAAAACGGTGTACTACCAAGTTCGCGGTAGAGCGGCTTGTCGTCTCCGTCAGCCGGCTCGGGGAGTCTCCGCAGCACTGGCCGCGTCAGTAACGCGGCAGCTATTGCGGCCGTGAGGGCAATGGCAACGGTGGCCACGGCCTGCTCGATCACCCGGCGATCCTAGTGACTTCATCAGGCAACCAAGCAGCCCGTCGGCGACAGCGATCGCTCTCATCGGTGCGCGCGGCCGCAGTCAATCGAATCGTCAGCAGCAAGGAGCAGGTATCGGCGCCTGCTGCCAGCTCAATCAGCTCGGGAGCGGCGACGCGTACCCGCTCGGCAATCAGAAAATCGTCCCAACCCGCGCAACGCAGGCGCCGTAGCTGCAATCTGGCCGGAGCGGCAGGCACCATGATGCGCCGCAGCGCGCGCACTTGTTGATCGGAGATCTGGATCAGCCGACGCGCGGTATCCGGACTGATGCGCCGCAACGGTCGGCCGTCCCGGCCGTGCAGCAGCCGGTCAGCCAGCCGAGGCGAGATCCCGGCAACGGCGGCTACATCATCGAAGCTCAGTGAGCCACTGGCCATCAGGTAGCGCAACTGTGCCCGGAAAGGGCGTGCGTCCACCCATGCACCGGCAAGTCCTTCGCGTTCGGCAACCCCCGCCATGCCAACGCCCCCCTCATCGAAGCCTTCTATCTCTAGAAGGCGTCGCGAAGGGGGCGGATGTTACTGACGCCGCAAACTTTGATTGATTTTGCCGGCCGAAGATCAACCGACGACAAGAAATCGTGCCTGCGACAGCGAGCCAGAGCTAGCGCTGGGCGCGGACGAACCCGGCTTGCTGGGCAGCCTCCTCGCTGCTGAACCACACCTGGGCGAGGGTGCGACCGTACCCGGACGATTCGGGCACGTGGTACTTCATCGACCGCTCGTTCCCCTTGATCGTGAAGCCCTCAGGTGGCTCGTGTCCAACGTAGACACCCTCGCCCTGGTACCGAGAGTTTCCGGCATCAGGAGCGGCGTCGGTGTCCCAGGCGGCGCCTTGATCCGCGAGGGCCGGCGACTCGGCTACGTCCTCGGCTCGAGCGGGCTCGACCTCGGCTGCGTCGTCAGCCGTAACAGGCTCGGCAATCTCGGGCTCTGGGGCAGCCTCGGTTGGCGTCTCCTCGCCGACTGAGGTCTCGAAGAGCCCTTCTTCTATCTCAGTGATCGCCTCTCCTGGAGCTTCGATATCGCCACCCTCAGCCGGCTGGTCTGGCACAGCTGCGCCGTCAGCTTCCAGATTGACCAGGTGCGCGGACAGGCCGCCCTGCGGATCATCGCTTGCGTCCGCCCCATCGACGACCGGAGCCGCTGCTGTCGCAGCCGACTCGGCTGAGCGGGATGTTTCGGCTGGCCGGGGTGGCGCGTACGGGGTAGTCGGTCGAGCGGACTGCCAGTCGGCGTCTCGACTCCCGAGGAACCGGCGGATGACGAACACCGCTGCTCCAGCAATCGCCGCGACAACGGCGATCCGCATCACCCAGCGGCCTTTCTTCTTTTCCTTCGGTAGTTCTAGCTCACCCTTCGCTGCGGCGACCGCGGCCTTGCCGCGCTTGGTTGCCTCGACGACAACTGGCGTTCCCGCCGCAGCGCTCAGCACCTCGCTGAGCTTGGGCAATATGTCGTCCGAAACTTTGCCGCGCGCGGCCTCAACGGCTGGGCTGACCTTCTCCAGAGCCTCGTCGAGGACCGGGCCAATCTTCTCGAGAGCGTCATGGGCAACTCGTGCGCTTTGTTGCTTGGCTGTACTTGCCATCGGTCCAATCCGTTCGGCAGCTTGATGCGCGTAGGGGGACACTTTGCTTACCGCCTGCTGGGCGTACGGCGACACCCGGTCAATGGCCTGGTTCGTCAACGGGGCGATGCGATCCGCGGCGGAGTGAGCAAGCGGAGCCAGTCGTTCGGCAGCGTCATGGGTAATCGGGCCAACCCGACCGGCGGCCGATTGTGCTAACGGTCCCAGCCGATCCGCTGCCGAATGAGCGAGCGGAGATACCTTGTCAGCGGCTGTGCCAATCCGATCAGCGGCGACTCCAGCGAGCGGCCCGACTCGGTCGGCGGCGGACTGCGCGAGCGGCCCTACTCGATCAGCTGCGGTGTGGACCAGCGGTCCAACACGATCAGCGGCCGAATGCACAAAGTCTTCGGCGGCTGGCACAACTTCCTTTCGGGCGGCTTCTGCGCGGCGGGAACTCTTAGACACGTTTCCTCCGTTATGAAAACCCAGCACTCCCGGATGGAGCATTTCCCACCGTATCCCCATCTTGTTTGGTCTGACAGGATGGCTGCCGGACCAAGTCCAGCCGATCATCGCGATGATGATCATGACAGAAAGGTGCCTCGACGTGGCACAGCAAACGGCGACTCTGCATACCAATCACGGCGATATCACACTGCTGCTCTTTGGTGATCAAGCTCCCAAGACAGTGGACAACTTCGTAGGCCTCGCCTCAGGCAGCAGCGAGTACACCGATCCCAGCACCGGGACATCGACGACCGGTAACTTCTATGACGGGCTCACCTTTCATCGGGTGATCAACGGTTTCATGATTCAGGGAGGTTGCCCACTCGGGACTGGCACTGGCGGTCCGGGTTACAAGTTCGGAGACGAAATCCATCCTGATCTTGTCTTCAACAAGCCTTACCTGCTTGCCATGGCAAACGCGGGGCCTGGCACGAACGGCTCGCAGTTCTTCATTACCCTTGGTCCGCAACCGCACCTCAACCGCAAGCACACGATCTTCGGCGAGGTGGCTGACCAGCCCAGTCGGGATGTCGTCGACGACATCGCCCAGGTACGGACTGGGCGAGGTGATCGCCCGGTGAACGCGGTGATCATCAAGTCGGTGACGATCGATTCGGGTGACGTCTCCGAGTGAGCCAGCCCCCGGGCGCCGGCCCGGACTTCTCCCCACCGGGCTTCGCTCCGTGCTACCGCCATCCGGAGCGGATGACAGGCATCTCCTGCCAGCGCTGCCATAAACCAATCTGCGGCGAATGCATGAACCCGGCATCGGTCGGTTTTCAGTGCCCGTCCTGCGTTGCCTCTGGGCGGGGCGGCGCCCGAGCTCCGCGGACCGCGTTCGGCGCGATCTTGAAGCCAGGCGGCGGAACCGCCACCAAGGTGATGATGGGCGTTCTGGCCGTCGAATGGCTGCTCAGTCTGCTCAGCGGTCGGCTGCTTGATCAACTGCTGGTGATGAGCAACGAGGCCGTGTACCTCGGTCAGTTCTGGCGGCTTTTCACAGCGTCGCTGACGTCGGGAACGATCTTGGGTTTGCTGATGAACCTGCTGGTGCTCTGGATCGCCGGCCGTGCAATTGAGTCGGAGCTGGGCGCTTGGCGGTTCGTCGCGCTCTTCCTGGCGGCTGGTCTGGGTGGTGCCACCATGCTGTTCGTTTTCGGCCCGCCTGGGGCCGGCGGGTATGGTGCCGCGGCCGCGGTCATCGGCCTGCTCGCGGCCAATGCGATCTTCAAGTACAAGATGCGCGAGGACGTTCGGGCCGATATCGGACTGTTCGTCCTGCTCATTCTCTACAGCATCTTGATCGGTTTCCGGAGCTTCGGCTGGCTGATGCTGATCGGCGGCATCGTCGTCGGTGCGCTGGTCGGATTGGTGTTGGCGTACGCGCCCCGGCGCAATCGCAACACCGTTCAGGTTGTCGGGTTACTCGGAGTGATCACGCTTTGTCTGGTCGGTGTCTTTGCGAAGTTGATGGTCGTTTGACGAAGTAGGCGGACTCGCGCGATTGCGCGAGCAGCGAAACGAGCTGCGAGCGACGACAAAGTAGGCGGACTATTCGCGCGATTGCGCGAGCAGCTCCAAAGAAAGGTGCGCTTGCGATACCGAGGGCACCTGCAGAGGTTGCTCGGGCGGCTGACGAGTGATCACCCATGCCGCGATGGCTGCCCCGGCGAGTGCCAGGAGTAGCAGCACGGTTGCGATCATCAACGTGGTAGTGGATACCCGGGCAACGCGCTCACCAGGCTGGGCTTGCTGGGCGCTAACCACCAAGGGAGAACGCCGCCTCAAGATCGTGGGCCGAATATGCACGGAAGGCGATGTGCGTCTCCGTGCTCACTACACCCGGCACCTTGTTGAGCTTGTCGGCAACGACCTCAGCTATTTGATCATGGTTCGCAACCCTGATCATCGCGATCAAGTCGATCGTTCCGGTCACGGAGTAGACCTCACTGACCCCGCTGAGAGCGGCAATCTGCTCCGCCACTTCTGGGATGCGGGCTATCTCGGCGTTCACGAAGACGATCGCAGTGACCATGGCGTCATCCTAATCTTGAGCTGCTCGCGCAATCGCGCTCTGTTTGATTGCTCGCTCCGCTCGCTGTTTGATTGCTCGCTCCGCTCGCTGCGGATCGCGCTGGGAAGCTGCCTACTTCGTCGTCGCTCGCAGACGATAAAAGCGTGTCCGCTCGTTCCGTGTACATTGCTCGCTCCGCTCGCGGAGGCTCGCGCTTGGAAGCCGCTGCCTGCCTCACTCCCTCGCAGACGTAAGCATGTCTGCTCGCTCGCTCTTCCAGGACAGCGGCGCGCCGGCCTGGCTCAGCGCGGCGCGCGCGATTTGCCGACGCTTGGAGCTGGTCTGGAAGCCGCTCACACGGCCGGGAGTCCACCCAGTGCGTACTGCACCAGCGCTTCATGATCTAGTACTGCGTGCAGCGGCCACATCCAATCACCGGTGATGTCGATCAATCGGATGCCAGGCTGCTCGAGCCAGTCGGCGATTCGCTCCGTCTCCTCGATGCCGGCCGCCGGCAACGGATCCGGTGGCTTGGAGACGGTTTCGGAGGTGAGGCGTACGGCGCGCGCGACCGCCTGGGGGACCTCGCGAGGAGTCGCCAGCCCGGCGCCGGCGAGCCGGCCGTAACGGATTACGTGGATTTCCCAGTCGAGGTCCACCTTCCGTGCGGCGACAATCTCAACGCAGGCCGCGAGACTGCGAATGCGGTGGAAGCGGGCAGCTGTACGAGTCAGCGCTTCCAGTCGCCGTCGGATGATTGCCGCTTCCTCGAATCGTTGCTGACTGATCAGCCGTTGTAACCGTGCCTGGACACTGAGCACCGCGGGCCGCGCGTCCAGCGACAAGGCGGCACGTACCGCTTCGACGATCTCGCGGTAACCGTCCCGGGAGATGGTGCCGTCACACGGCGCCGCGCAGCGGCCGATGCCAGCGAGGGCACAGGCAGAGATCAGTGCGGTGCTGCTCAGCCGCGGCGTGCACTGCCGGATCGGGAAGCCGTCGTAGATCGCCAGTGTCACGTCTTCGGCCGACTTGCGGCGCGTGAACGGACCGAAATAGGTGGCACCGTCGTCGCGGACCACCCGGACCATCGACAATCGGGGGAAAGGCTCGTCAGTGATCTTGATCCACTGGGTGCGTTCGGGGAACTTGGAGCGACGGTTGTAGCGCGGTGCGCTGCTGCCGATCAGCCGCAGCTCGGTAACGTCTGCCTGCAGCTGGGTGAGGCAGGGGACAGCCTCCACGCCCGTAGCCAGCCGGACCATCTCGTCGATCCGCGGCCGTTTTTCAGCTGCCGTGAAGTAGTTGCGCACCCTGGCCCGAATGTTCTTGGACTTGCCGACGTAGAGAATGTGGCGCTGCTCGCCGTGCTCGGCGACGAAGAGATAGACCCCGGGCACTGCCGGTAGGGCGGCTGCCCAGGTGCGCTTGGCGCGTCGCTGGGGTGACACCTTCCGGCTGAACTCGGCCAAATCCTCGATGGTGTGTACGCCAAGATTGCCGACCCGTTCGAGCAGACCATGGAACACATCAACCGTCGCCTGGGCATCGGTGAGCGCACGGTGGTTCGGCGTGATGGCCGTGTGAAAGTGTCGAGCCAATGTCGCGAGCCTGCAGTTCGGCACCTCGTCGCGGAGCAGGATCTGTCGGGCCAGGGCCGCTGTGTCGACGACCGGCCAGCGTGGGAACGGATACTCGCATGCCTCGCAGGCACGTCTCAGGAAACCGACGTCGAACGGCGCATTGTGAGCAACGAGCACGGTTCCGTGCGCAAAGGCCAGGAAGGAGGGCAGGACATGGCCCAGTCCGGGCGCGTTGGCCACCATCTGGTTCGTAATGCCGGTCAGCACGGCAATGAGCGGCGGGATGTGCGCTTTCGGATTGACCAGGGTCTGAAACTCACCCAGCACCTCACCGCCGCGTACTTTGACAGCGCCGACCTCAGTGATCATGTCCGTCTCGGCGCCGCCAGTGGTTTCTAGATCGACAACGCAGAACGTCACCTGGGACAGATGTGTCCCAAGATCATCAAAGGAGGCTTGCAGCGCCACGGCAGTGACACTAGAGATCGA
>DASVEX010000288.1:0-3033 GCA_036380335.1 Propionibacteriaceae bacterium
CGCCGTCGCCGACAGCATGCCGGCGATCTTGCCCACCTCTGTTTGGCCCCCAACGCTGGTCACGATCATGACGCCACTGCCGTGGGTCACTGGCGTGTGCATGAACGCCATGTTCTCTTGATCGCCAGCGCCAAGATCACCATCAGATAAGGTCTCGGCGTCCTTGGCGGCCGGAACGCTCTCGCCGGTCAGGGCGGACTCATCGATCTGCAATGAGCTTGAGGAGACGATCCGCCCGTCGGCGGGAATCTCGTCCCCCGCCGCGATCAAAACCACGTCGCCGATCACCAGCTGCTCCGCGGGGATCTCTGCTTCAACCCCGTCGCGCCGTACCCTGGCGGTCGCCTCCATCATCGACTTCAGCGCATTCATTGCGCTCTCGGCCTTGCCCTCTTGACGCAGACCGGTGATCGCGTTGATCAAGCTGAGCACGAACAGCACGATCGCGGTGCTCCACTGCTTGATCACCAGCGAAACCACCGACGCCCCGACGAGGATGATCTGCATGTAGCTCGTGTACTGACCGAGCAGACGCCGGAACCTCGATGGCGGCTTCTCCTCAGGAAGCGCGTTCGGGCCGTCGCGTTTGAGGCGCTCGGCGGCCTCCGCCGCGGAAAGGCCCGAGTCCACGTTGACACCGAGCCTCGTGGCAACATCTGCCGGCTCGAGGGCATACCAACGCTGCTCGGCAGGCACTGGCCGAGTGCTTGCACTGTCTGTCGTCGTCATCAGGACTTCTCGTTCTCGCCGTCAGTGTCAGCGAATGGATCCGCCGCCGCACCCGGCGGCGCTTGCGCCTCGAGAGTCTTCTTGATCTCCCGAAGGTTCTCCTCAGCGGCCTTGTCGATCGTCGGATAGTGCGGGTCGATGTCGATCAAGGCGTTGGCGATCACCGCGCCAGCAGCTATCCGGGCATACCACTTACGGTCGGCGGGAATCACGTACCACGGTGCCCACTCGGTACTGGTATGGGTCAGCATCTCCGAGAAAGTCTTCTGATACTCCTCCCAGTACTCACGCTCACGTACGTCGGCTGAGGAAAACTTCCAGTTGTGATCAGGAAGATCGATGCGCCGCAGGAAGCGTGTGCGCTGCTCCTCTTTCGACAGGTTCAAGAACAACTTCACGATCTTGATCCCGTTGTCGGTTAGGGTGCGCTCCCAGTCGTTGATCTCCTGGAAGCGACGCTTCCACAGTCCTGGCCCACGACTGTCCTGTGGAAGCTTCTGACGCTCCAGCACCTCCGGATGAACGCGGACGACAAGCACCTCTTCGTAATAGGACCGATTGAAGATCCCGATCTCGCCGCGCCCGGGCAACCGTTGTGCGAACCGCCAGAAGTAGTCGTGATCAAGTTCCTCGCTCGATGGAACCTTGAAGCTGTGCACCGACACGCCTTGGGGATTGACGCCGCTCATGACGTGGCGAATAGTCCCGTCCTTCCCGGCGGCATCGAGCGCCTGGAGCACGATGAGTACGCCGTGAGTGTCCTGGGCGTAGAGCCGTGACTGATATTCAGCGAGCAAGTCAATGCCTCGCGCCAGCAACTCCTTGCCCTGTTTCTTGGAGGCGAGGCCGCGCTTGAACGCGGGGTCGAAATCCTTCGCGAGCGACACCTTTGAACCTGGCTTGACGCGGAGTGGTTCGACGAAATCGGCTATCCGCTCGTCGCGATCCGATGGCATTCGTTGCTCCTCTCGGCCCGAACCGCCAGCCGACCGCGGCAGAATCGGGGCGGTTTCCTGACCGGAGCCTAGCCGTCGCGGCAGCGATGCGCGCCGCGACCCACATCGTTGGTGAAAACGTGTGAAATGACTCCATGGACATCACCGCACTGTTGCTTGTAGTCGCGGCGATATTTGCGTGGGGAGTCATTTCCGCGCGAGCGGCAGTCATCTCGACGCCAATTTTCTTCGTCGCGATCGGCCTTCTCATGGCCGAGGGCCTTAGACTGATCGACCTCCAGCTGGATCCCCATACGACCAAGATCATCGCCGAGGTCACGCTTGTCTGGGTGTTATTCGCAGACGCCAGCCGCGTACGATTCTCCGACCTGCGAGAAGATCTGCGGTACTATGTCCGGCTCCTTGCCATAGGTTTGCCGCTGACGACCGCATTGGGAACGGCCGCCGCCGTCACCATCCTGGGTCTCAGCGCGTGGTATGCGCTGCTTGTGGGCGCCGCACTGGCCCCGACCGACGCAGCTCTTGGCTCGGCGGTCATGTCGGATCGGCGCGTTCCTTATCGAGTGAGGCAGACACTCAACGTGGAGAGCGGACTCAATGATGGAATCGCCACGCCTATCGTCACGGTCGCAGTTGCCGCAATCGCCGCCCAGGTCGGTCTTGGGCAGGAAGGGCTCGGGCATGGCTTGACCGGTTTGGTTTTGGGCGCGATGACAGGTGCGGTACTGGGTGCCTTGGGTGGCATGCTGCTGCGTTCTGCCGGTCGCCGCGGCCTGGGTTCGGAAGAGTTCGCGGGCCCATCCGTCCTGGCACTCGCACTGCTCGCTTACCTTTGCGCGATGCTGGCAGATGCAAATGGTTTCGTCGCCGCCTTCGCGGCAGGAAGCGCATTCGGCGCTTTCGCTGGCCGGGGAGAGGAGAGGGAGGTTTACTACGTCGAGCAGACCTGCGGTCTAGCATCGATGATCTGCTGGCTGCTTTTCGGAGCCATCGGTGTTCCGACGATCGCCGAGAGCTGGAGCTGGCGAATCCTCCTTTACGCCTTGCTGAGCCTGACCGTGATCCGCATGCTCCCGGTGGCAATCTCACTGCTGGGCGCACGGCTGGACTGGCCCACGGTGTTCTTCATCGGCTGGTTCGGACCGCGGGGACTGGCCTCAATTGTTTTCGCATTGTTGGCGCTGGAAGATCTTCACGGCGTACCCGGGCCGATCGACGAGGTGGTCGCGACGATTGGTTTGACCGTCCTGCTCAGCGTTGTGTTCCACGGACTGACCGCGCAACCGTTGGCGAGACGGTATTCAGCGACCCAGCAAGCCGATCAAGAGCCGGCCGAGCATCCGGAGCC
>DASVEX010000289.1:0-8037 GCA_036380335.1 Propionibacteriaceae bacterium
GCCCAGGAGGCGATCGAGGCGGCCGGCCTGCCGTACCGCGCGGCGATTTCCACAACCGAGCTGGGCCTGGAGTAAGGCCTCTGAGCGCTCTTGAGCGGGTCACCCGTTAGGGTTGAACGTGGGCTGAGCCCAATCCCAGCTGCTAAGGAGATCTGATGGGTACCGCCATCACCGTGATCATCATCATCTTGGTGATCGTCGTCATTCTCGCGCTCATCGGCATGGGCTCGTACAACGGCTTCGTCAAATCGCGCAACCTGATTCAGGAATCCTGGCGACAGATTGACGTCGAGCTGAACCGCCGCTACGAGCTGATCCCCAACCTGGTGGAGACCGTTCGGGCGTACGCCGCACACGAGCGCAACACCCTCGAGGACATCACCAGGCTGCGCAGCCAGGCTCAGCAGCTCTCCCAGTCTGAGGGGGCGTTGCCGAGTCAGCAGCGGGCTGACGTGGAGGCCCAGCTCTCCGGTGCGGTGCGGAACTTGATCGTGAGCGTCGAGGCTTATCCCGATCTGAAGAGCAACCAGAACTTCCTCGAGCTGCAGCGGCAGCTCGCAGAGACCGAGGACCGAATCGCGGCGGGTCGTCGTTTCTACAACGCGAACGTCCGGGTCTACAACACCAAGGTCGAATCGGTGCCGTCCAACATCATCGCCAACATGTTCAAGTTCGAGAAGGCCACCTACTTCCAGGTCGATGAGCCCGCCGTACGCCAAGCGCCGGATGTCAATTTCGGCGAGATCGCCTACCGCGGCGAGCCCGAGCAACATCAACTCCCGCCGCAGCAATCGGTGCCCCCGGTCCAGTTCGACCGACCCAACGATTCGCTGCCCAACCCGCAGGAGTATCAGCAGCCGCCGCAGCAGACTGGATCTCAGCCACCTCAGCAGGGCAGCTACCAGCCACCTCAGCAGGGCAGCTATCAGCCACCTCAGCAGGGCGGCTACGTGCCGCCCGAGACAGGGCCGCAAAATCCCAACCAGCAGTAACGATCCCAGGGGTCCTGCGTGCCCGCGGAGATGACCTATCAGCAGCTCGGGCTTTCTGGCCTGACCGTCTCCACGATCGGAGTCGGCTGCAACAGCTTCGGGTCCCGGATGGCGGACGAGGAAGTCCCAGCGGTGGTGAACACCGCACTCGACGCCGGTATCACCCTGTTCGACACCGCCGATGCTTACGGCAATGGCGGCGGCTCGGAGGTCCTGCTCGGCAAGGCTCTCGGCTCCCGCCGCGCCGAGGCGATTATTGCGACGAAGTTCGGCGCGGATATGCGGGGGGCGAACGGGCCAGATTGGGGTGCCCGAGGCTCGCGCCGGTACATCAGGATTGCCGTCGAGAGTAGCCTGCGTCGCTTGGGAACCGATTGGATCGACCTGTACCAGCTGCACGAGCCCGATCCCCACACCCCGATCGGTGAGACGCTCGCTGCCCTCAGCGAAATCGTGGCTGAGGGCAAGGTGCGCTACATCGGCTCATCGAACTTCGCCGGCTGGCAGGTACTTGACGCCGACTGGACCTCCCGGACCAGCGGCTACGAGGCGTTCATCTCGGCGCAGAACGAGTACTCCTGGCTCAACCGCTCGGTCGAGGCGGAGCTGGTGCCTGCACTGGAGCACACCGGCCAGAGTCTGCTGCCGTATTTTCCGCTGGCATCCGGACTGCTGAGCGGCAAATACCACCGCGACGAGCCTGCTCCGCCAGGCAGCCGACTGGGTCGCAATCGAGTGCGGCTCGAACGGGCGAACTTCGATCTGATCGAGGCCCTCGCGACATACGCGGCGGAACGAGACCTCTCCCTCCTCGAGGTGGCGATCGGAGGGCTGGTGGCGATGCCGACTGTTGGCTCGGTGATCGCCGGCGCCACCTCGGCCGAGCAGGTCAAACAGAATGTCGCCGCCGGACTTTGGATGCCCAGCGGCGAGGATCTTGAGACGCTGCTGGAGATCACCAAGCCTGGCGTCTAGGTGCGGCGAGCCCCGTCAAGGGTGTGCCCTGAGCCTGTCGAAGGGCAGAGAGCCGCGCTTCGACAGGCGCCGTCCTGAGCTCGGCGGAGGGCTCAGCGCAAGACCGTTGGCTCCAGACCGTTGGCTTCAGACCGTTGCCGTTTCCTGCTTCCGGCGCCGCCGATGCAGCAAGTACTCCACACCCATCGGGATCAGCGAGGCGGCCACGATCAAGATCAGCACCAAGTCGATGTTGTTCTTGATAAAGGGAACATTGCCCAGGAAGTAGCCGGCGATGGTCACCCCGCATACCCAGAGCACGCCACCGATTGCGGTGTAGGTGATGAAATGCCGAAAATTCATCTTGCCAACGCCCGCCACCAGCGTGACGAACGTGCGGACGATCGGCACGAAGCGCGCCAAGATGAGCGCACGGTTGCCATAGCGCTCCAAGAAGACGTGGGTCTTGTCGACGTAGGACTGCTTGAAGACCTTCCCCGCCAGTCCGGAGCGCGGTCTGAACAGCGGTGGGCCGATCTTGCGGCCGATCGCGTAGCCGCTCACGTTGCCCAACACCGCGGCGATGGTCAGCACGATGCAGACGAACGCCAGGTTGTGTGGAATAACCCCCGTCGCCGTCAGCAGCCCAACCGTGAACAGCAGCGAGTCGCCCGGCAAGATCGCAAAAAGACCGCACTCCGCGAAGATTATGAACGCCACGCCCCAGAGGGCGTACGCGCCGAACGACTTGATGAGCTCGTCCGGATCCATCCAGGACGGCAGCAGCATCGGCAGCAGCGCGGCGGCCTCGAGAGCGGTCACGGGGCGCAACGGTACCGTCGCAGACTGTGAGTTTCCTGAACGACGAACAGATGGCGGAGGCCTCAGGGACACCCGGTGTCGGACCGCACCCGCATCCATGGCCTGAGGACAGCCGGCTCGACCCGGAGCTGCTTGAGCATGGCGATCGCCGGAATGTCATCGATCGCTACCGCTACTGGACGGTTGAGGCCATCGTTGCCGATCTTGAGACTCGGCGGCACCCGCTGCGGATAGCGATCCAGAACTGGGAACACGACTTCAACATCGGCTCGATCGTGCGGACCGCAAACGCCTTCAACGTCGCGGGCGTACACATCATTGGCAGGCGACGCTGGAACCGCCGAGGAGCGATGGTCACCGACCGCTATCTCGACGTGTCGCACCATCCCTCGGTCACTGACTTCGCCGAACAGATCCGGTCCGATGGCTGTGTCATCATCGGCGTCGACAATCTGGCAGGTGCGGTGCCCTTGGATCGCTCGGAGCTGCCGCAACAGACCTGCCTAGTGTTCGGCTCTGAGGGCCCCGGGCTCACCGACGAGCTCGTGGCAGTGTGCGAGCAGCTGGTCGCTATCACTCAATACGGCTCAACCCGATCTCTCAATGCGGGTGCGGCCGCGGCGATCGCGATGTACCACTGGGCGCTGCGCTGGGCGCACTGACTTACCCTGGATCGAATCAGGCGGGGGAGGAGACGCATTGCAGCACGACCATGGCAGGGTCGACCCTGCGGCCTTCCGACGTCAGCAAGCGGACACGACCTCGCAGAGGCCTCCCGCAGAGCGTGATCGCACGCTCTCTCCTGCCATCACCAAACGCGCACAGGTCCGCGGCATTCTCGAAGAATTGATTGCGACCGAGCTCAGTCCCGGCGAAGCCATTCCTTCCGAGCGGACCTTGGTGGTACGTCTGGGTGTCAGCCGAGTCACCGTACGCCAGGCAATTGCCGACCTTGTCGCGGCTGGCGTGCTCGAGCGCGTACACGGCAAGGGAACCTATCTGACCGGCCCACAGGTGGATTCACGGTTGCACTTGACGTCGTTCTCACGGGAAATGCGCGATCGAGGTCTTGTTCCGGCCACGCTGGTGCTTTCCGCAGCCGAGCAGCCGGCCGACAACGGAGTCTCCCGGGCGCTGCGTATCCGACCGGGCCAGCCGGTGGTACGCGTGGAACGGCTGCGAACCGCTGACGGCACACCGATGGCGTACGAGGTCGGTCACTATCCGTCGGTGCTGTTTCCAGGACTGCTGCAACGAGAGCTCGGCTCCCTGTATGACGTGTTCGCGAGTGAGTACGGCGTGGTTGTGAGCAGCGGTGAACAAACGGTGCGAGCCGAGTCGGCCGATGCCCATCAGGCCCGGGTGCTTGGCATTGCCAAACGTGCTCCTCTCCTAGTACAGGAGCGGGTGACCTACGCGGGTGAGCGAGCCATTGAGATGTCGACCTCCTGGTACCGGGCCGACCGGTATCGCATCCACATGGCGATCACGCCGCGCGGTGCCCGGGAGAATTAGCGCGGTGGCCAGATGAGCACGAGTCCGATCTCAGAGTTGATCATTCCCTACGATCCGGAGCCGCTCGCCGAGAAAGTGGGGCGGCGCCGTCGGCTGGTGCGGTCGCGCGTGATCAGTCTTGTGATCACCATTGCACTGCTGTTGTTGATCTATCTGTGGCGTCGCGAAGACATGCAGGGCGCGGTGTTCGTCGTCATCTACGTGCTGGTACTGGGAACATCGCTGGCCTGGCTTGCCGCCAGCATCGTCCTCTACGTACTAGCCAAACGGGAGGCAAGGACACTCGGTAGCGGCATCGCCATCAGGATTGGACCGCCTGGCATTCAGATCGCCGAGCTCGCCGTGACGTGGCCACAAGTCGCAGCCATCGACACGATCAAGGGCGGACTCGGACGCGGTCCACGAGTTCGCCTTGTCCTCACCGATGGCAGGCAGGCGGCCGTGCCTCTTGATCAAGTCAATGTGTTTCCCGCGACCTTGGACAGCACTGTTCGTGCCTTCTCAGCGGGCCGCCACGGCGTCGACTTGTCGGCGCTGGAAAGTTGAGACACCAACCCGTAGTTAGCACTGCCCCAGCTTGTTTGACAGACTGTGCATTTGCGAACCTACGTCCACGTACGCCACGAAAAGCAGCAGGTCGGAAAGGAGCTCACCGAGCATGCCCATCGCCACACCCGAGGTCTATACCGCCATGCTGGACGCGGCTAAGAAAGGCTCGTTTGCCTACCCAGCGATCAATGTCAGCTCCTCGCAGACCTTGAACGCCGCCCTCCAGGGATTCACCGAGGCGGGATCGGATGGCATCATCCAGGTCTCCACAGGCGGCGCGGAGTACGCGTCGGGCCCGACGATCAAGAAAATGGTTGCCGGCCTACAGGCGCTGGCAGCGTACGCGCACGAGGTGGCAAAGAACTATCCGATCAACATCGCGCTGCACACTGATCACTGTTCGAAAGACAAGTTGGACGGCTTCGTGCGGCCGATGCTCGCGATGTCGACTGAACGAGTCAAGGCCGGCGGCTTGCCGATCTTCCAGTCGCACATGTGGGACGGTTCGGCCGTACCTCTGGAGGAGAATCTGTCGATCGCCGCGGAGCTGCTGGAGTTGACCTCGGCCGCAAACGTGATCTTGGAGATCGAGGTCGGCGTCGTCGGCGGTGAAGAGGACGGCGTCGCTGCGGAGATCAACGAGAAGCTCTATACGACGCCTGAGGACGGGCTGCGGACCGTCGAGGTGCTGGGCACGGGTGAGAAGGGCCGCTACATTACGGCGCTGACTTTCGGGAACGTGCATGGCGTCTACAAGCCCGGTGCGGTCAAGCTGCGCCCCGAGGTGTTGAAGGACATCCAGGAAGAAGTGGGGAACAAGATCGGCAAGGAGCGGCCGTTCGACCTGGTGTTCCACGGTGGTTCTGGCTCCTCATTGGAGGAGATCCGGGCGGCCGTCGACTACGGCGTGATCAAGATGAACATCGACACCGACACTCAGTACGCGTTCACCCGACCCACTGCTGGGCACATGTTCGCCAACTACGACGGTGTATTGAAAGTTGATGGTGAGGTCGGAAGCAAGAAGGCGTATGACCCGCGGGCCTGGGGGAAGCTGGCCGAGGCCGGCATGGCAAAGCGCATAGTCGAGGCCTGCGAGGACCTGCGCTCGGCTGGTACCTCCCTGAACAAGTAGCTCTGCTTCGCTCTCTCTTGCATAGGTCGGGGTCCGGGCCGGTCGGCCAGGGCCGACTGGATAGGCCGCTCGGCCAAGGCCGACTGAGACGCCCGGGCCAAGGCTGCTCGGTCAAGGCCGACCGGATAGGCCGGTGCCAAAAGTCTGTGGTGGGATTGGCGGCGAAGTGCGGTTTTGCGGTGCTTCCTTTTCAAGCATCTTAGCTTTTGGCACCGGCCCATCCGGTCGGCCTTGACCTTTGTATGCGTGAGCTTTCCGTCCGGCCTTCGCCCTTTGTGCGCCGTGAGCTCTCCGGACGGCCTTGGCCTTCTGTGCACCTGAGCTGTTCGATGCACCCTGAGCTTGTCGAAGGGCACACTCTCTGGTCTGGGGTCCAGGCCGTGTCGGCGGCGGGTCCTCGCAGGGCTCGATTTGGACGGAACCAGAGAGGAAATTCTCAGAATCGGCCCCGAGCGGAGGGATGGTTAGGGAATCTGAGCGTGAAATCGGATAGGCAGCTTCCGCTCGAGGGCGATTCTGAGAAAACGTCAACGATCTTGGCCCGCTGGGAGAAGCTTCCTTCGTGACTCAGCGGCTGCATGAGGATGAGGTTCACATCGATGTGGGTTTGGTCCGAGAGCTGATCAGAACGCAATTGCCTCAGCTAGCCAACTTGGAGGTGCGGCTGTTGGCGGCGCCGGGCACAGACAATGTCGTCTTTCGGCTTGGCGATGAGCTGTCCGTACGGTTGCCGCGGAAGCCCGCGGCCGTGTCCGGCCTCTTGATCGAACGCGAATGGCTGCCCCGTCTCGCCGCTCACCTGCCGCTCGCCGTCCCTGAACCGCTTGCGGCCGGAGAGCCGTCCGAGATTTACCCCTTTCCCTGGCTCGTCTGCAGATGGGTCAGCGGCGTACCGCTGGCGCCCGGCCGGATGAATCCTGACGACGGGCTGGTGCTGGCCGAATTCGTCCTGGCTCTGCAATCGCTGGATACCAGCGGTGGACCACAGATTCAATCGGGTCGTCGCGCCGGCCCCGTGGTGGCCTACGACACGACTGCGCGAGCCGCGCTCAACGCCGCAAGAGCGCTCCAGGCGACCGGGCGTATTGAGCCAGACCTGTTTGACGAGGAGCGTGCGGCATCGGTGTGGGCTGCGGCGGTCCACGCACCGAAATGGCAGGGCGCTGATCTCTGGGTGCACCGCGACTTCATGGCCAGCAACCTCGTGACACTTGACGGTCGGCTGCATGGTGTCCTCGATTTCGGCGGCCTCGCGGTCGGTGATCCCGCTGGCAACGCCATGGCGGCCTTCCACGTGTTCAGCGCCGCCGACAGCCGGTCTCGGTTCCGGGCCGCGCTTGGCACCGACGATGCGACTTGGGCTAGGGCCCGTGGCTGGGCCATTGCTCAGGGCCTGGAGGCGCTCGTCTACTATCTCGACAGCCACCCGGGCATGGTCGCGATGGCGCGCCAGGTGATCAGGGCAACCCTCGAATCGGCAGACTAGATCACGCTTTAGCTCTGACCGTTGTGAGCGGGTGAGGTGAACGTTCATCACTGTGCTGACGTCACCTCGGACATAGGCACATTCGCGAATACGCGTTCGTTCCACGCACAAGGAGGTTGAGATGGCGCTGCGCAGCTATCTCGTGGGCGAGGTGACCGAGGACTTCTCGGATGGGTTGGTCACCCGGAGGGAGGCGCTACGCCGGCTGACCCTCCTCGGCCTCAGTGCGAGCAGTGCGACCGCCCTGCTCGCTGCCTGCTGCGATGGTGGCGGACACTCAGGGGCGGCTGGTGCGACGTCGCCTGCAGCGGCGAGTACGCCCGGCGCTGCGGGATCTGGCAACCCAGGACAACCAGTGCGTTTTGCCGGCCCAGCCGGGGAGTTGCAAGGGGCATGGGCGGCGGCGACCGACCCGAAGGGCGTGCTGCTCGTCATTCACGAGAACCGCGGCCTCACCCCGCACTTTTTTGACTTGGTGGGGCGATTCGCGAAGGAAGGCTACTCGGCGCTTTGCGTAGATCTGCTCTCCGCTCAAGGCGGCACAGCGTCGCTCGAGGATTCAGCCGCCGCACCGACCACGCTGG
>DASVEX010000290.1:0-8456 GCA_036380335.1 Propionibacteriaceae bacterium
GGCTGCGCCGCGACGGCGGCGGATGAGGCGACTGGGTCTGCAGTCCTTGCCGATCGGGAGTGGCCGGTGAAGTTGCGACGTTGGAGTGGATTCGCCCGCGGCTCGCTCTAGATGGAGATCAGGCTCGAGCGGTCGATGACGCACTCATTGCCCTGCGCGGCGCAAGCGATAGTCGTAACCTTCCGGCTACGGCTGACCATGCCACCCGGGTGGCCTCGCTGGTAAGGAATTTCTCCGTCCGCTGATATTTGAGGACCCACGTTGCACGGGTGGGAGGATGGACGGCGACATGCGACTTCCCACCCTGCTGCGCAAACGCGGAACACCAGCCCAGATCGGCGGTGTGGCGCGCCTTGATCGGCGTACCAAGAACCTCACCAAACGGCTCCGGGCGGGCGAGATTGCCATCATTCATCACAGTGATCTCGATCGGGTCAGCGCGGAGGCACTCGTGGAAGCCGGTGCAGCGGCTGTGGTGAACGCGATGTCATCGGTGTCCGGTCGTTATCCCAATCTGGGGCCTGGAATTCTGCTCGAGGCCGGCATCCCGTTGATCGACAACGTTGGCGATCACGTCTTCACGCGAGTTCACGAAGGCGACCGGCTGAGTCTCGACGGCGGTAAGTTGATCGACGCCTCAGGCAACGTCGTTGCGGAGGGAACCTTCTACACCACCGAGATATTGGAAGATCATCTGGAGTACGCCCGCAACGGTCTCTCAGATCAGATCGAGGCGTTCGCCGACAACACGATGACCTACTTGCGAGTCGAGAAGGAGCTGCTGCTGGAAGGCGTCGGGGTTCCTGACGTGGTGACCCAGATCGAGGGCCGGCATGTCTTGATTGTGGTTCGCGGATACGACTATCGCAGCGACCTCGCTGCCTTGCGGCCCTACATCTCGGAATATCGACCGTTGCTGATGGGAGTCGACGGAGGCGCCGATGCTCTAATCGAGGCCGGCTATCAGCCCGACATGATCATCGGCGACATGGATTCGTGTTCCGATGAGACGCTGCGCTCCGGCGCGGAACTCGTCGTGCATGCGTATCACGACGGTGGTGCGCCTGGGCTGGAGCGGATGGAGAAGCTTGGTTTGCAGGCCGTCGTCTTCCCTGCCCTCGGCACGAGTGAGGATGCCGCCATGCTGCTCGCGGATTCGAAGGGAGCAAGCCTGATCGTCGCGGTGGGCACCCATGCTTCGCTGGTCGAGTTCTTGGACAAGGGTAGAGCGGGGATGGCTTCCACGTTCCTGACTCGGCTCCGGGTCGGGCCGAAACTGGTCGACGCCAAGGGCGTATCGCGGATCTACCGCAGTCAGATCAAGACCTGGCATTTGATCTTGTTCGTATTGTCCGGAGTCATTGCGCTGCTGACTGCGCTGTTGTTCACAGACGTCGGCTGGGCATTTGGCAATGTCATCGCTGCCCGGATCCGGGACTTGCTCTACTGGATAAAGGAACTCGTCACTTGATCAACTTCCGCTACCACATCGTGTCGTTGATGGCGGTCTTCATTGCTTTGTCGGTAGGGATTGCGGTAGGCGTGTCGCTGAGCCCATCGGTGGACCAGGGACTGCTGCAGCAGGCCGCGCAAGACCGCAAGCAGGTGACCGATCTGCGAACTGAGCTGGATCGACGCAAGGCGCTGGACAGCTACCGAAATGACTACGACGAGCAGGTGGGCACCGCTGTCACCGCCGGTGTCTTGAACGGGCAGCGGGTCGCAATGGTGGCTATGCCGGATGCTCCCACCGATGTCCTGCGCTCCATCTCGGATGCTGTTGTCGGAGCCGGCGGCACGGTCGTACGCGATGTCAAGGTCAATGCTGAGGCCTTCGACCCAGCTAAAACCGAAAACGTCACCGCTGCCTTGACCAACTATGTCGGTCCGCTCGGCCTCAGCGACGCCATGACGCCTGCAACCCGGCTCGGCGTCGCCCTAGGCAGGTCGATCGGATCCAAGCAGACCGAAGATCGTGATGCGTTGGCGATCGCGGTAGGGGAATCGCTCGAGAAACGCGGCCTGGTCACGATCAGCAAGGATTCGGCCGCCCAGGCACAGCTGATCGTTGTGGTCACGGCTCCGGCATCGGATCCGCGTCCCACCCCAGAACAACTTGCTGCCCATGTTCAGTTCGACGTCGGCTTGAGCAACCGGGCGGGAGTGGTGCTCGCCGGCCCGAACAGCGAGGACATCGAGGGGACCGACGTGCTGGCGGCACGGTCGGACCCAACATCAGTGGATAGCCTCAGCACTGTGGATGTTGCCGACCTCAGCAGCGGTGTCACCACCGTCGTGCTGGCGGGCAAGGAGCGCCTGCTTGGGCGGCCGACTCAGCACTACGGTGCCCTTGCCAAAGCGGATGCACCGCTGCCAGAGCTGCCGGTGCGATAGTGGGGCGTCGACTCTTGGTCTGCGCGGCCTCGGGGGCGACTGCCGCCGTCGTCGCCGCCGCTGCCAATCAGCGGGCGACTGGTGCTCAGCACGGGTCGCGCTGGAGGCGAACCAACTTCGCCGGACAGAACGTGACACTTGCGGAGGGTCCGATCGCAGTTGTCGCCCTGCTGGCCGGTGTAGGGGTAGACCGGCTGCTCGACCCATCGGGGCGCCGGGGACTGCCGGTGGCCGTCGCCAGCGTCGGAGCTGCGCTAGTCGGAGCGTACGACGACCTCTACGGATCGGGTCAGGCCAAAGGATTCCAAGGTCACCTCAGCGCGCTGCGGTCTGGCCAGCTGACCAGCGGGATGATCAAGATCGTCGGCGTCGGCGTCAGCGCCGCCGCGGCCGCCGTGCTGGTACAGCGCTCTCGGCCTGGCTGCCCGAAGCCGGCGCGCGGAGTGCTGGGGGGAGTGCTCGATACTGCGCTCATCGCAGCGACAGCCAATCTCACCAACCTGCTCGACCTTCGGCCAGGTCGGGCCGCCAAGGTGATCATCTTGCTCGGCTCGGGTCTATTCGGTGTCGGCGCCGCGCCAGCTGTCGGTGCTGCCGTGGGCAGCCTGCCAAGCGATTTGGAGGGCCGATCCATGCTCGGCGACTGCGGGGCTAACGCGCTGGGTGCTGCAGTCGGGACCGCTGCCGCTCAAGCGTTACCGTGGCAGCTTCGGTTGCTTGGCTGTGCTGTCGCAGTGGCACTCAACCTCGCCAGCGAGCAGGTGAGCTTCACGGCGGTGATCGAGCGCACGCCGCTGTTGCGCCGACTTGATCAGCTGGGGCGGCGTCCGGTCCCCGTAAGCTCCAGGACCGACGACAGACGATACGCGTGAGAGCCGGTTTTGCCTCGGTCGCTGCAGCTGTCGCAGGTTTGACGCTCGCGTCCCGACTCGTCGGATTCGGTCGCTCGTTGGTCTTCTCCAAGACAGTCGGCGACACCTGCCTCGGCGACACCTACAACGCCGCCAACAGCTTGCCCAACGTGCTGTTCGAGATTGTCGCGGGCGGCGTACTGGCGGGCGTAGTCGTCCCGGTAGTCGCGCGGCACGTCGGGGCAGGCCGAGCGGAGTACACCTCGCGTACCACTTCGGCGTTGATCACCTGGACTCTGCTCATCCTGACTCCCGCGGGGCTGGCCGTGCTCGCCGGCGCGCGTCTGTTCGCGAACGCATTCGCCAAGGCTGACTGTGCCGGGAGTGCTGAAACCCTTGCCGCGCTTGTCGTGATGTTCGCTCCACAGGTGTGGCTGTACGGCCTGGCGGTGGTCAGCGCCGGAGTGCTGCAGGCTCACCATCGATTCCTGGCGGCGGCAGCTGCACCGCTGCTGTCCAGCGTCGTTGTGATCATCGCTTACCTCAGCTACGCCGCTCTCGCCACTCCGGCGGCGAATGCGGACCCATCCCAGCTGACGACCGAGGCGCTTGCCACCTTGGGCTGGGGTACGACCTTGGGCGTGTTGGCCCTGGCGGCCTGCACACTCTTTCCACTCGGCCGAATCGGGCTGCGGCTCAGGCCCCGGCTGCGATTTGCCGACGGTGACCGATCGGTGATCATTACTATCGCCGCTGCCGGGATCGTTGGGCTGGTATTGCAGCAGCTCAGCGTCTTGTTGATCAACTGGTCGGCGCAGCAAACTGGTGATCAAGGTGCATTGACCCGATTCACCTGGGCAAATGCGATCTATCTGCTGCCGTACGCGGTCCTTGCGGCACCGTTGCTGCAGCTCAGCTTCCCGAGGCTGGCCGCCGCGGCGGAGCAGGGCCGCGACGACGTCAGTAACGTGCTTGCCGAAACAGGTCCGGCCACCGTGATCATGGCATGGTTGGGCGCGGCATTGTTGGTGGCGACGGCCGTGCCGGTGGCACGGGTATTCGTCCTGGGCCCGGGTTCGGAGCGTACGAATGCACTGGCCTGGCCGATTGTGGCTTTCGCGCCCGCTGTCGTCGGATTCACACTGCTTGGCCTGGCCTCGCGTACCTTGCTGGCCCAACACCTCGGCAAGGCGTCCGGCGTCGCCAATGCGAGCGCCTGGGCTGCAGTGATCATCAGCGTTGCGGTACTGCGGCAGATAGTTCCTGGCCCGTGGCTGGTGCCGATCATGGCGGGCAGCGTGTCGCTGGGAATGGTTGTCGGGGCGGCCGCTGGCTGGTTGCTGCTGCGGCGATCAGGTATGCCCGCCATCGGGTTGACCCGGCCCATGCTGGTCGGGTTGGCGGCTGCCGTGCTGGCGGGCGGGCTCGGTGCAGCTGGGTCACAGCTGCTCAGTGATGTCGGCATTCTGGTGGCGGTGCTCGGGGCGTGCGCCGTGGCGTTGGTGTGTGTCTTAGTGTTCACAGGGATGCTCAGACTCCTTGCACCCTCGGTCTTGTCCCAGATGTGGGCGCTGCGCCGTCGTGCGCCATCGGCTGAGGTGGGTTCGTCGTGAAGGTGGCACAACTACTGACCGGGAGCACCGGCGGCATTGGGCGACACGTCGCGAGCGTCGCCCCCAGACTGGAACAACGTGGGCACCAAGTTCGGGTGTTCTGCCCCGAGTCCACGGCGGAGGCACAGGGTTTCGCCAAGCTCGGCCTCGACGTCGGGCCGCTGACCAGCCCACGGCGGTTCATCGGTGCCGATCTGATACATGCCCACGGACTGAAAGCTGGCTGGCTGGGACTCCCGATCGCCTGGATGTACAAGGTGCCGCTGGTGGTGACGTGGCACAACGCGGTGTTGGGTGACGGGATCGCGCCAGCGGCAGCACGCCAAACGCTTCGAGCTGTGGCGATGGGAGCTGATCTCACGCTGGGAGCAAGCCGCGATCTCGTGGCCCTGGCGACCCGGCTGGGAGCTCGGAACGTACGGTTCTCCCCGATTGCGGCGCCAGTTCTGCCGCAAGCCAAGACGAGTCGCGAAGAGCAGCGCCGAGTTCTCGGTGCTGCACCTGATGACACGGTCAGCGTGACGGTGAGCCGGTTGGCCCCGCAGAAGAACCTGGGCATGGTGCTCGACATCGCTTCGGCCGTACGCGACAGGCCTGACTTGCGATTCGTCGTGGTCGGCGAGGGTCCCGAACATCAGAAGCTACAGCGTCGCATCACCAGCGACCGTCTTCAGGTCGCGCTGTTGGGTCGAAGCGATGACATCGCTTCGTTGCTTGGGGCCGCTGACCTCGCGTTGTTGACGTCGACCTGGGAAGCGCGCGCGCTGGTCGCTCAGGAAGCGCTGCTGGCCGGTGTGCCGCTGATCAGTACTCGGGTCGGAGGGATCGAAGAGTTGGTCGATTCGGCCGCCGTACTGGTCCCTCCGGGTGATGTGGAGGAGGCGGCGCGGCAGATTGTCGCGCTTGCAGACAACCCGAGCGAGCGAAGCCGGTTGAGTGAAGCCGGTCTAGGCCAGGCGGCCACCTGGCCTGACGAAGACGATGTCGCCGATGATCTGGTCCGCGCCTACAACGGCGTCGCTCGGGACCGACGCTACAAGGGCTTCTGGAACTCCTCCGGCGGGTTCACCGTGCGATAGCGCATCACGACGTAAGCTGGAGGCCCGTGGGATACCGCGAGAAATTCACCAAGCACCTTTTTGTGACCGGAGGCGTCGCCTCCTCACTCGGCAAAGGGCTCACGGCTTCCAGCCTCGGCAACCTCCTTGTTGCTCGTGGGCTCAGTGTCTCCATGCAAAAGCTGGACCCATATCTCAACGTCGATCCCGGCACCATGAACCCGTTCCAGCACGGCGAGGTGTTCGTCACCGAGGACGGCGCTGAGACCGATCTCGACGTTGGTCACTACGAGCGCTTCCTCAACGTCAACCTCTCGGGCGAGGCCAACATCACCACCGGCAAGGTCTACTCATCGGTGATCGCCAAGGAACGGCGGGGAGACTATCTCGGTGACACCGTACAGGTGATTCCCCACATCACGAACGAGATCAAAGACTCGATGATGGCTATGGGCGGGCCGGACATCGACGTCGTCATTCATGAGATCGGCGGTACGGTCGGCGACATCGAATCGCTGCCATTCCTGGAGGCAGCACGTCAGGTGCGACACGACGTCGGCCGGGAGAACGTCTTCTTTCTGCACGTCTCGCTGGTGCCCTACATCGGTCCGAGCGGTGAGTTGAAGACCAAGCCGACCCAGCACTCGGTTGCTGCGCTGCGCCAGGTCGGTATCCAGCCGGACGCGGTGGTATGTCGCTCCGATCGCGACATTCCGGAGTCGGTGAAACGCAAGATCTCGTTGATGTGTGATGTCGACGAGTCGGCCGTCGTGGCCGCGATCGATGCGCCGAGCATCTACGACATTCCGAAGGTGTTGCACTCCGAAGGCCTGGATGCGTACGTGGTGCGCCGGCTCGACCTGCGTTTCCGTGACGTGGACTGGACGCGCTGGAACGACCTGCTTGATCGCGTACACCATCCCAAGGAAGAGGTGACGATCGCCCTCGTCGGCAAATATGTCGATCTTCCTGACGCGTACCTCTCCGTCTGTGAGGCGCTGCGTGCTGGCGGCTTCGCGAATCACGCCAGAGTGGTGATTCGCTGGGTGCCTTCCGACGATTGCCAGACTCGGGAGGGCGCGGCCCGGGTGCTGAGCGAGGTGGATGGCGTCGTCGTCCCGGGCGGTTTCGGCATCCGGGGTGTGGAGGGCAAGGTCGGCGCGATCCGCTACGCCCGCGAGAATCAGATCCCGATCTTGGGCCTCTGCCTCGGCCTGCAGTGCATGGTCATCGAGGTGGCCCGGCATCTCGCTGGACTGGATGGTGCGGATAGCAGCGAATTTTGCCCGGACACGCCGCATCCCGTGATCGCCACGATGGCCGAGCAGGTCGCGATCGTCGAGGGCAATGGAGACCTCGGCGGATCCATGCGGCTGGGTTCCTATCCAGCCGAGCTGCTGCCGGGCTCTATCGTCGCCAAGCGCTACGGGCAATCCCACGTCGCAGAGCGGCATCGGCATCGCTATGAGGTGAACAACACCTATCGGCAGCGGCTTGAGGATGCTGGTCTGGTGATCAGCGGCATGTCGCCGGACTCCAAGCTGGTCGAATTCATCGAGTTGCCAACTGATCTTCATCCCTACTTCGTCGCCACCCAAGCCCATCCCGAGCTGAAATCCCGGCCGACCAGGCCGCATCCGCTTTTCATCGGTCTCATTGAGGCCGCCCTTGATCGCAAGCTGGCCACGCGGTTGCCGGTCGACAGCGACCATCGATGATCATTCTCGGTCCTGACGAGTTGGTCGATGTGCCGCTCGCCTGGCCGGTGGTCTCGTCGACCGTGCTCGCTCGCGGCAAGATCACCAGTTACGTACAAGATCAGGTACGAACACCCGACGGACAGCTGATCGCGCGGGAATACCTCAAGCACCCAGGAGCTGTCGGGGTGATCGCACTCGATGATCATGATCGGGTGGCCTTGGTCCGGCAGTATCGACACCCCGTACGACACCGGCTCATCGAGCCGCCCGCCGGACTGCTCGATGTCGGAGGGGAGGACTACCTGCAGGCCATCGAGCGGGAACTCGCCGAAGAGGTGGGGCTCGCGGCGCGGCGCTGGGCTGTGCTGGTCGACCTGTTCACCACGCCGGGAATCCTCGGCGAATCACTACGCATCTATCTCGCCCGCGACCTGACCGATGTTGATCATCCGGACGGTTTCACCCGTGAGGGCGAAGAGGCTCATATGGATACCGTGTGGGCGTCGTTGGACGATCTGGTCGATGCAGTCCTTGGGGGCCGTCTGCACAACCCGACTGTTGTCTCTGGTGTACTCGCTGCTTGGACAGCCCGGCAGCGGGACGGTTTCACGAGTCTCCGCCCTGCCGATGCTGCCTGGGCTGCGCGCGACCTCATCGCGTGAGGCTCGCTGACGCTCCACCTTCCGTCTCCACGCCCCACCAATACGTGGTGCCTAGTGACAGGACATCGGTAACAGGTTGCTGACAGGACATCGGTGACACCGAGCGGCCCGCATCGGGGAGTGTTTCTCGATGGGCACGAAGGAAGTCTCGATGGAGATCAAGTACGCGGCGATGTTC
>DASVEX010000291.1:0-6521 GCA_036380335.1 Propionibacteriaceae bacterium
AGCTGCGAGCGTCGGTATTGCGCGAGCAGCTTCCAAAAATCAGAAAAGTGTGATCGCAAATCTGGGACGCAATCCCGGATCCACCCTCGGTCGGAGGCCGAGGCCCCGGTGATCAGGACAGCACTCCTGATCGAAGGCAGCCGGGGACGCATCACGCCAGACACCTCCGCGACGTCATGCGTCTTTCTTGTCGAAGGGCGTAGCTACCTACGGGCTGGCGTCGACCAGACGAAAGGTAATAGAGCCTGATGGCACGCCTTATTGGGGTCGATCTTCCGCGTGACAAGCGCCTCGAGATCGCCCTCACCTACATCTATGGCATCGGCAAGACCCGCGCTCTGCAGACGCTAGAGGCCACCCAGATCAGTGGCGACCTTCGGGTCCACCAGCTGACCGACGAGCACCTCGTCGCGCTCCGCAACTGGATCGAGGCCAACTATCAGATCGAAGGTGATCTTCGTCGCGAGGTTGCGTCCGACATCAGACGTAAGGTCGAGATCGGTTCTTATCAAGGTCGTCGTCACCGCAGTGGCTTGCCCGTACGCGGCCAGCGCACCCGCACCAACGCCCGCTCCCGCAAGGGCGCGCGCAAACCCGTCGCCGGCAAGAAGAAGGCCAAGTAGCGCCACCTGGCGTTCGGGCAAAAAGATCCAGGAGAATCTGAGAACTTATGGCAACTGCAGGCCGCGGCGGCGCCGCCAAGAAGGTGCGTCGCAAGGAAAAGAAGAACGTGGTCGCTGGCCACGCTCACATCAAGAGCACGTTCAACAACACCGTCATTTCGATCACCGACCCGAGCGGTGCGGTTATCGCTTGGGCGTCGGCCGGCACGGTGGGTTTCAAGGGCTCCCGCAAGTCCACGCCGTACGCCGCGCAGATGGCGGCCGAGGCCGCTGGACGCCGCGCCATGGAACACGGCATGAAGCGGGTCGACGTGTTCGTCAAGGGCCCCGGCTCTGGTCGCGAGACCGCCATCCGCTCACTTGGGGCTATCGGCCTCGAGGTCGGTGCGATCTCCGATATCACCCCTGTCCCACACAACGGCTGCCGCCCGCCCAAGCGGCGCCGCGTGTGATCCCCCAGAAGACAAGGACTTAACAAACATGGCTCGCTATACCGGTCCCATGACCAAGAAGTCACGTCGGCTGGGTGTTGATCTTGTCGGCGGAGACAGAGCGTTCGAGCGCCGCCCATACCCACCCGGCGTACATGGCAAGGGGCGCACCAAGGAGTCGGAGTACTCCTTGCAGTTGCGGGAGAAGCAGAAAGCCCGCTACTCATACGGTGTGCTGGAGAAGCAGTTCCGTCGCTACTACGAGGAGGCCAACCGGCTACAGGGCAAGACGGGTGACAACCTGCTGCAAATCCTGGAGTCTCGCCTCGACAACGTGGTGTATCGCGCTGGGCTGGGACGTACCCGTCGGCAGGCCCGCCAGTTCGTGGTGCACGGTCACTTTCTGGTCAATGGCCACAAGGTCGACATCCCCTCCTACCGAGTGACTCCGCACGACGTGATCGACCTCGCTGACAAGGTGAAGGATCAGACCCCGCACATCATCAACCGTGAGACCCACGGTGAGCGTGACGTACCGGGCTGGATGCAGGTATTTCCCGACCGCGGCCGGATCCTGATTCATCAGCTGCCGACGCGACAACAGATCGTCATAGATGTCTCCGAGCAGTTGATTGTCGAGCTCTATTCGAAGTAAGCACGATCGTGTGCCCTGAGCTTGTCGAAGGGCGCGAAAGCAGGAAGCCGGAGGCGTCGGATACGCCGACGGTGCCGCATCGTCAAATAGCGGGTGGTGCGGGGAAGGAAAAGAAATGCTGATTGCACAGCGCCCTACGCTGTCGGAAGAGACCGTCTCCGACAGTCGTTCGCGGTTCACCATCGAGCCGCTCGAGCCGGGTTTTGGCTACACCCTCGGGAACTCGCTGCGGCGTACGCTGCTGTCGTCTATTCCGGGCGCGGCCGTGACGAGCATCAAGATCGACGGGAACCTGCATGAGTTCTCAACGATCGAAGGCGTCGTCGAGGATGTCACAGAGATCATCTTGAACCTCAAGGGTCTGGTTGTGTCCAGCGAGGAAGATGAGCCGGTCACCATGTATCTGCGCAAGGCTGGTGCCGGCGAGGCGACCGCCGCGGATATTGCCCCGCCCGCCGGGGTGGAGGTACACAACCCCGAGCTGCACATCGCCACGCTCAATGACTCCGGCAGGTTGGAGATGGAGCTGGTGGTGGAGCGCGGCCGTGGCTACGTCTCCGCCGTACAGAACAAGACAGCGGACGCCGAGATCGGTCGTATCCCCGTCGACTCGATCTACTCGCCCGTTCTCAAGGTCACCTACAAGGTCGAGGCCACCCGCGTCGAACAGCGCACCGACTTCGATAAGTTGATCTTGGACGTCGAAACCAAGCAGGCCATCCGGCCGCGCGACGCCGTCGCTTCGGCTGGGCGCACCCTCGTTGAGCTGTTTGGCCTGGCCCGTGAGCTCAATGTCGAGGCAGAAGGCATCGAGATCGGGCCGTCGCCCATCGACGAGCAGCTGGCTGCGGATCTCGCCTTGCCGGTCGAGGACCTGAACCTGACCGTTCGGTCCTACAACTGCCTCAAGCGCGAGGGCATCCACACGGTCTCGGAACTTGTCTCACGCAGCGAGCAGGATCTGCTCGACATCCGCAACTTCGGGTCGAAGTCGATCGACGAGGTGAAGCTCAAGCTGCACGAGATGGGCTTGTCCTTGAAGGACAGCGCGCCCGGCTTTGACCCGCTGAGCGCGATCAGCCGATACGACGATCTTGATGAGGAAGACGTCGACTTCAGCGAGACCGAACAGTACTAAGCAAAGGGGGCGACCCCCTTGGACTCCCGCAGTCAAGGGGGGCCGACCCCCTTGAACCCCCCGCAGTAATTGGCCTACTTGTTGCTCAGGAGAAGAACCGAAATGCCAGCACCAACTAAAGGCGCCCGCCTCGGCGGCAGTCCCGCGCATCAGCGGCTGATCATGGCCAATCTGGCAACTCAGCTGTTCGAGCACGGACGGATCGTGACGACTGAGGCCAAGGCGAAGCGGTTGCGTCCGCTGGCAGAAAAGTTGATCACCAAGGCAAAGCGTGGCGACATCCACTCGCGGCGCTTGGTGCTCATGACTGTCCGCGACAAGGGTGTGGTGCACACGCTGTTCACCGAGATAGCGCCCAGCCTGGCCGATCGTGAGGGCGGCTACACCCGGATCACCAAGGTTGGTCCGCGCAAGGGGGACAACGCTCCGATGGCATTGATCGAGTTGGTTCAGGAATCGGTCGAGGAAAGCCGGAAGGCTAACGCCAAGGTTGCCGCACCAGCGAAGAAGGCTCCGGCGAAGAAGGCGGCCAAGTCGTCCTCAGCCGCGCCCGTCGCACCGGCGGCACCTGTCGCGTCGGCTGCTCCGGCCGCAGCTGACGCTGAGCCGGAAGCCGAGAAGAGTCCTGCTGAGAAGCTCGTCGAGGAGACGGGTGAACTAGAGGACGCCACCGCGCAGGACGAGCAGCCAAGCGATGACTCCGTAGCCGAGGAGGCTGCGGCTGTCGATGACGATGAGGCGACGAACTCCGACGAAGAAAGGTCCTGACCTTTCGCACCGCCAGAATGGCGCTCCCGCACTGCGGGAGCGCCATTCTTGTCTCTGCCGAGAGGGAGAATCGCAAGCATGCTGTTGAGCCGACTCGCCGAGACCCGGGTCGCGCTCGCTGGCACCCGGTCGCGCAACGCAAAACGTGACCTTATCGCGGCTGTGCTTCGAGAGGCGTCTGATGATGACGTCGAGATCGTCGTCTCGTACCTGTCGGGGAGTCTTCGCCAGCGGCGTACCGGTGTGGGGTGGAAGTCTTTGCAAACCATGCCGCCACCCGCCGAGAAGCCGTCATTGACCGTCGGCGAAGTTGATGCGGTCTTCGCTCATGTCGGGAGTCTCAGCGGCGCCGGATCGACGGCAGCTAAGTCGGCGGCCGTGCAAGCTCTTCTGGCCCGCGCGACTGCCAATGAGCAGGACCTGTTGCGCGGCTTGGTATTCGGCGAGCTGCGGCAAGGCGCGATGGAGGCGGCGGTTCAGGAAGGATTGGCCGCCGCATTCGACGTTCCGGTTGGCGCCGTACGCCGAGCCGCCATGCTGATGTCCTCAACGACTGCGGCGGCCGCGGTACTGCTCGCCCGAGGTCTCGATGCACTCGAGGCCGTCGGCCTCCGGGTAGGAGTCGGCATTCAGCCGATGTTGGCAGCTAGCGCGCCCGACCCCGATGCGGCGCTGGAGAAGACGGGCTTGCCAGCGGTCGTGGACTACAAGCTGGACGGCGTACGGCTGCAAGTGCATCGCTCCGGTGAGGAGGTACGGATCTTCACCCGCAGCCTGGATGACATCACCGCACGGCTTCCTGAAGTAGCCGCAGTAGCTCGATCACTTCCGCATGATCAACTTGTGCTTGACGCCGAGGTGCTGTCCTTACGCACCGACGGACGACCGGAGGCGTTTCAGATCGTCGCGTCGCGCACGATGAGCAGCGTCGACGTCGCAGGTCTCACCAGCCAGACAGGGCCACTCCAGGTATTTTTCTTCGATCTCTTGCACGTTGACGGACGAGACCTGCTGGACGCGCCCTTGGCCGAGCGCTTGGACTATATGCACCAACTGCTCCCGGAAGCGGTGACGGTGCCGCGGACGGTCTGTACGACGGCAGCGGAAGCGGCGGACACGTTCGCCGATGCCGTCAAGAAAGGCTACGAAGGCGTTGTGATCAAGAACCTTCGGGCTCCGTACGCTGCTGGCCGTCGCGACGCCGCGTGGGTCAAGGTGAAGCCGCGACATACCTTCGACCTGATTGTCACAGCCGCGGAGTGGGGGCATGGCCGCCGCCAGGGCTGGCTCTCCAACCTGCACCTCGCGGCACCAGATCCCGGGTCCGCAAAGTTGATCATGCTCGGCAAGACCTTCAAGGGCCTCACGGACGAACTGCTGACGTGGCAGACGAAACGGTTCCTGGAACTGGAGGTTCGGCGTACCCCGAGCACCGTTTTCGTCGAGCCGTCAACCGTGGTCGAGATCGCTTGTGACGGGCTGCAGGTGTCGACGCGCTATCCCGGCGGCGTGGCACTGAGATTCGCCCGAGTGCTGCGTTATCGGCCCGACAAGTCGGCCGCGGAGGCCGACACCATCGATACGGTGAAGGCACTCAGTCCGATCATCGACGACGCTGGCGATGCGCGCTGAACCCTTGGACACGCTCAGGGCACATGTACAAGGAAATGGACAAACCCGCGAGCTGTGACAACGCGCACTGTGCGACAGACCCCACTGACGGGTCATGTCAAGAACAGCTGCTTGTTGGCCGAGTGGACAACTCCGGCGCTCGCGGGTTCGGGTGTTGGCTGTGGATTAGCCGGCCGCACGCGACCAGTTCCTACACAGTCGGATGCGGCTAGCTGGCCGTCACCTCACATGTCCAACAGTCATTCATTCCGTGGACCACCTCCTTCCCGTGTCCCACTAACGTATGCGCGGACACGGATCCGGTCAACGGACTTTGCGGAATGTGCTCAGCTGCGAGCGTCGGGAATCGCGCGCCGCCGTGCTGAGCGAGGAAGGCAGCGGCTCACGAGCGCCAGCAACCAGCAGGGTGCGAGCGGACACGCTTTATCGTCTGCGAGTGACGACGAAGTAGGCGGACTCAAAGCGCGATAGTCGGCGCTATCTCGGCCCGGCCCGTGAGGCGCTCAAGGACGAGGCGGAGCGGCTACTCCGGCTGCTTTACCGGCCCTTGACGACGGCGTAGCGGTCCAAGGCCTCCTTACGCTCGACCGCATGGTTCACGATCGGCTCGCTGTACCCGTTCGGAACCCCGTCCGGCGCAGCCCAGGGTTCGTGGAGATGGTCGATCGGCAGCTCCGCCAATTCCGGGACGTAGCGCCTGATGTAGGTGCCGTCGGGGTCAAACTTCTCCGCCTGGCCGGTGGGGTTGAAGATGCGAAAGTACGGCGCCGCATCGGTGCCGCAGCCAGCCACCCATTGCCAGTTGAGCTGATTCTGCGCGATGTCACCGTCGCGTAGGCACTCCATGAACCAGTCCGCGCCGTGCCACCAACCGATATGCAAATCCTTGATCAAGAAGGAGGCAACGACCATCCTCACCCGATTGTGCATCCAGCCCTCGGTCTGCAGCTGACGCATGCCTGCGTCGACGAGCGGATAGCCCGTCTTGCCCTCTTTCCAGGCCGCTAGCCGCTCGGCGGCAGTCTTAGTGCGGTCTGGATCGTCGGTCGGCATCTTCGCGAATTCCGGTCGGATCGGGTTGCGCACCGCGTCCGGCCGGTGAAACAGAACGTCGGCGAAGAAGTCACGCCATGCGATCTGGCGGGCCAGTGCCGCGGCGCCTTTCGACCGTAGCGGGCTGAGGTCGTGCAGCACCGTGCGTGGATGCAGGTGGCCCCAACGCAGCGCGATAGAGAGGTGGGACGTGGCGTCGACACCTGGGAAATCGTGCAGCT
>DASVEX010000292.1:0-35482 GCA_036380335.1 Propionibacteriaceae bacterium
TTCTGAGAAGATTCGTCAACCTCGCCCGGGTTGGAAGTGCCGGAAGGTCAGGTTCAGCCGGGGGCTGACCGGGCGTGAGGTCTTCGGAACGGCATGCGCGTAGTCGCCCTGCGACTCGTCACGCATGACGAGTAGGTCGCCGTGTCCCAGATCCCAGCTCCAACGTTCGCCGGTCCTCCGATGCCGCAGCACGAACCGTCGGCGATCTCCGAGACTGACCGAGGCGATGGTGGGGCGCGACCCGAGCTCGGGCTCGTCGTCACTGTGGTAGCCCATGGAGTCAGTACCGTCGCGATAGAGATTGGCCAGGCATGAGTTGATGTCGACGCCCAGCTCACGGCGGAGGCGCTCCCGCAATTCGACCAGTGTTCGCGGCCACGGGCCGGGTTCGTTCACGATGCCGGAGTAACGGTAGGCACCGTTCCCCATCCATGCAGTCAGTCGTGGCGTCGGCATAGTGCGCCCGTAGAGCGTGACGACGTGTTGCTCCCAGGCAATCTCGTCCCGAAGCGTTGCGAACAGCTGGTCAGCGTCGGCGACCCAGCCGGGGTAGTAATCGACGCAAGGTGGCTGCTCGTCCATGATCAATAAGCGAATCCGGCCGCGGCCAGCCGGTTGAGCCGCCGCTGCCGATGGAAGTAGAACGCCTGGGCGAAGAGCCATGCTGGCACGGTTAGCAGACCGGCGTGGATCTCGACATGGTCGATGTAGCGGGCCATCCCGAGAAAGTCTTCGAGCACGATCTGGTGGTCCCATACCCGGATGAGGTCGCTGTAGCCGGCGTCGTGCCAAACCACCGGATTGGTTGCCACCTCCTGGGGATCCGCGACCGTCCGCTGCACGTTGATGACGTGCTCGCCGATGGGAAGTCGGCCCGCCATCAGCAGCCGAAATCGGTACTTCCCGATCGACCAGCGCTCAACCGACTCCGCGGGCTCAACGGGCTCGAATACCAGCATCGGCGAGGAGAGGTAGTTGAGCAGTGCAGGCCGGGCCAGCTCGCTGACGAGTCGCTGCACAGGGCAGGGGAGCAGGCAGCTGAGACGCACACGCATGCGCCAAAGTTAGCGAGAGGCAGGCTTTGGCACTGTTCGGGATGCGTAAGCACAGGAACGTTGTCCGATGACTCGCTGCAGCGCAGGATGGTGAGGTGCATAGGCACGACGAGCGAGACGCGGTGCGCGCCACCCGATGGTGGGCGCGACTCGCTGGCGCTGTGGCTGGGTTGGCCGGCTTGGGGATCGCGGGCATTGCAGCATGGTTCGTGGCACCGACCTCAGGCTCCCCGGTGCCTGCTGTCGGTGAATTGATCATCAATGTGCTTCCGGGACCCCTGGTCAACTTCGGAAAGGACACCCTCGGCACCGCGGACAAACCAGTCTTGCTCGCGATCATCGTTGTCGCCGTTTTGATCCTGTGCGCCATCGCCGGCCAGCTTGAATGGCGGCGCCGCTTCGCGGGGGCCGCGATCTTCGCCATCGTGGCCCTGCTCGGGATGATCGGAATCGCCGCCCAGACAAACGTCACGGTCATCGCGTACGTGCCGGGGATCGTTGGGCTGTTGCTCGGCTACATGATCTTGAGCACGTTGATCGGAAAGCTGCAACAGTGGCGATCACCACAGGCGGTGGCGAAGGACGGCGAGGTCCTATCCGCTTCGCGGCGAAATTTCCTGACCTGGACCATCGTGGCGGGCGTCGCAGCCGGAATGGCAGCGGTTGCCGGCCAGCTGCTCGCCAGCGCATCGTCAGCCGTGGATACGGCGCGGCAGAAGCTGAGGCTGCCAACGCCGGCAAAGCCTGCGGCGACACCGCCTGCGGGTGCCGACCTCCGCATCGCAGGCCTGAGCCCGTACGTGACCCCCAACGACGACTTCTATCGGATCGATACCGCCCTGCAGGTTCCGGTGATCGATCCCGCCGACTGGACACTCAAGATCACTGGCATGGTGCAGAACCCGATCCAGATCAACTACGCCGAACTGGCCGCCAAGCCGCTCGTCGAGCACCTCACGACGCTGACCTGCGTGTCCAACTACATCGGTGGCGACCTGGCCGGAAATGCGCTGTGGCTGGGTTATCCGATACGCGAGCTCCTTGCCGAGGCCAAGCCTCTGCAGGGTGCCGACATGGTGCTCTCGACGAGCGACGACGGCTGGACCGCCAGTACGCCGCTGTCCGCGCTCACCGACCTCAAGCGGGAAGCCATGCTGGCGATTGGCATGAACGGTGAACCGCTCCCCATCGAGCATGGATTCCCGGTTCGGATGGTCGTACCAGGCCTCTACGGGTACGTGTCAGCGACAAAATGGGTGACGGAGCTGAAGGTCACGAGCTACGCCAAAGATGAGGCGTACTGGACCCCGCTCGGCTGGTCAGCGCGTGCTCCCATCAAGCTGGCGTCCCGGATCGACGTACCACGCAAGTCATCTGTTGACGCCGGGACAGTCGTTGTCGCAGGAGTCGCCTGGTCACAGCACATCGGAATTTCCGCCGTCGAGGTCCAGGTTGATGACCATGGTTGGCAGCCGGCTCAGCTCGCCGAGACCGCTGGGTCTGACACGTGGCGGCAGTGGAGGTACGAATGGGCCGCCGTCCCAGGCAAACACACGCTGACGGTGCGGGCGACCGATGCCGATGGCAAGCTCCAGGCTGCCAACGTCGCGCCGCCGATGCCGGATGGCGCGACCGGCTACCACTCGATCGACGTCAAAGTCCGCTGACCCACGCCGGCGGGTCCGCGTGCATTAGGTTCGTGATGTGCGCATCGCGGTGGCCCGGGAAGAGGCTCCCGGCGAGGCGCGTGTGGCAATGGTCCCTGAGCTAGTGGGCAGGCTTCGTGCGGCCGGTTATCAGGTGGCGGTGCAGGCCGGTGCCGGCGTCGCCGCTCTGCTGGCTGATGCGGCGTACGAGGCGGCTGGCGCCCTGGTCACCGAGCATCCCTTCGACGAGGCGGATGTCGTGCTGAGCGTGCAACCGCTCGATGCGTCCTGCCTGGCGCCACTGCCGTATGGCGCGACCACAATCTCGTTCTTTCCCTACCCCGAGCGGCCGACCGATGTGGCGCTGCGTCGGGAGCGGAAGCTCACCACGTTCGGCATGGAATATGTGCCGCGTATCTCCCGTGCGCAATCGATGGATGCCCTGAGTTCCCAGGCCTTGGTAGCTGGATATCGCGGAGCAATCGTCGCTGCCAGCATGCTTGGGCAGTTCTTTCCGCTCAGCATGACGGCCGCCGGCACCGTGCCGCCGGCTCAGGTCGTCGTACTGGGCGCTGGGGTCGCGGGTCTCCAGGCCATCGCCACCTGCCGGCGGTTGGGCGCGGTGGTGAAGGGCTACGACGTTCGCTCGGCCGCTGCGGAAGAGATCCGATCGATGGGAGCGCAAGCGATCGAGCTGCCGCTGCCGACGCTGGAGGGGGCAGGTGGCTATGCACGGGAGATGACCGAGGAACGCGCCCAACGGCAGCGTGAGCTGCTCGCCAGCTACATCGCCGCTGCTGACGCGTTGATTACGACCGCGGCCGTGCCGGGGCGCCGAGCCCCGCTGCTGGTGACGACCGAGATGATTGCGCCGATGGCGCCGGGTTCGGTCGTTGTGGACCTTGCTGCCGAAGCCGGCGGTAACGTCGAAGGTGTGGTGGCCGGCAAGGTGGTACGGGTGGGATCGGTACAACTGTGGGGTGGCGCCGACGTGCCCAGCCAGATGCCCGGCCCGGCCAGCCGGCTCTATGCCCACAACGTGTTGAACGTGATCATGCTGATGACCCGCGACGGGCGCTTTGCTCCGGATTTCGAGGATGAGATCACGGCTGCGATGTGCGTAACTCACAACGGCCTGGTGCTTGCTGATGGAGGCTAATTGAGTACCGATCCGCTTGTTTGGCTGACGATCTTCGTACTGGCCGTCTTCGTCGGCGTGGAGGTGATCTCCAAGGTCTCCTCCACTTTGCATACGCCGCTGATGTCGGGGGCGAATGCCATCCACGGCGTGATCTTGATCGGGGCGATCCTGGTGACCGGTAGCGCACGGTCGACACCGATCCTGGTCTTGGGCCTGGTTGCGGTGATCTTGGCATCGATCAACATGGTCGGTGGCTTTGTCGTCACGGACCGGATGCTGGTGATGTTCTCTCGGCCGAAAAAGGCCATCGACAAGTCCGTCCATCGGGAAGTCGAGCAGTGACACCAGCCTGGGCTCAGCTCGGCTACCTGGTCGCCGCGGTCTGCTTCATCGTCGCTCTCAAGGGGTTGTCCTCACCCAAGAACGCGCGCCGCGGGAACCTGATCGGCGCTGCGGGAGCGGTGCTGGCCTGCGCGATTGTCTTTCTCGCTACTGACATCCAGCATCTGCTCCCGATCTTGGCGGCCATTGCAGCTGGCACCGCGATTGGGGCGCTCGGTGCCTACCGAGTCCAGATGACTCAGATGCCGCAACTGGTGGCGCTCTTCAACGGTGTCGGAGGCGGCGCTGCGGCCATTGTGGCGATCATCGAGCTGACCGAATTGCGCAACGGTGCCGCGCCGGTGTTCGAGTTGATCGCTACGGCATTCACTATCGTCGTCGGCTCGGTCAGCTTCGCCGGCTCGGTGGTCACCTTCCTCAAGCTGCAGGAGCTGATGACCACCCGCCCGGTGGTCTTTGCCGGGTATCCCATCTTGTACGCGCTCGGGTTGCTGGCGGCGGTCGCTTTGAGTGTGGGTCTGGTGATCGCCCCGAGCCTGATCTTGGCGGTGCTGTTGGCAGCTGTCGGCGCCGCACTTGGTGTGCTGCTGGTGCTGCCGGTAGGCGGCGCAGATGTGCCGATCGTGATCTCCCTGCTGAACGCGTTCACCGGTCTGACCGTCGCCGCAAGTGGTTATCTGCTCGAGAACATCCTGCTGCTGATAGCCGGCACGCTGGTCGGGTCCGCTGGCACCCTGCTGACTCGGCTGATGGCCAACGCCATGGGTCGCTCATTGATCAACATCCTGTTCGGCGCCCTCAAAGGCGGCTCAACTCTCGGGGCGACCACGATGAGTGATCGGCCGGTCAAATCGGCTGGCCCAGCGGATGTGGCGATCCTCCTCGCATACGCCCAACGCGTGATCATTGTCCCCGGCTACGGACTGGCCGTAGCCCAGGCCCAGCACACGCTGCGCCAGCTCGTCGATCTGCTACAGGAGCGCGGCGTACGGGTCGATTATGCGATCCATCCCGTTGCGGGCCGGATGCCGGGCCACATGAATGTGCTGCTCGCGGAGGCGCAGGTGCCGTACGAACAGCTCAAGGAGATGGACGAGATCGACCCGGAGTTCAAGCAAGCGGATGTGGCTCTCGTTGTTGGCGCGAATGACGTCGTCAATCCCGCGGCCGAGACCACACCCGGGGCTCCTATCTACGGGATGCCGATCTTGCATGCCAACCAGGCGCGTCAGGTCGTCTTCATGAAGCGTTCGATGCGACCCGGCTTCGCCGGCATCGAGAACGAGCTCCTCTTTGAGCCGACCACCACACTGCTCTTCGGAGACGCCAAGGACACCATGAGCAAGCTGCTCGCCGAGCTCAAAGCCCTCACTGTCTGACTGCCACAAACTCGCGGAACGATGGGCCGCCGATCTTGGCGCTGGCGTCGGGGAGGTTGGCGCCGGCGGCGTACGCCCTCAGCGTGCCGCCGCGAGCCGGAAGAGTGATCAATTGAGCAGGCGGCTTGCCATCTTTACGGCGAATCATGGCCACGGCGTCGGCGAGGCTGACCCGCTCGGGTCCAGCCCGGTCCACGACGCGGTTGAAGCCCGCCGGTGTCGAGCCGAGCGCAAGGTCGGCCAGCTCGCCGGCAACCCAGCGATGATCACAAGGCTGGAATGACATGCCTCTGGCGACCAACGCCAGCCGGCCGAGTGCTGCGGTGCGCACGATTTGCTCGATCAGGCTGTGGAACTGCGTGGCCCTTACAACGGTGACCGGTAACTGGCTACGCTCCAGCGCGAGCTCGCAGGCGTATTTCACCCGGTAGTACCGCTGAGGAATACGATCACACCCCACGATGGAGATGTAGACGACATGTGGCGGCGTAGACCGATTCGCCAAGATCTTGATCATTCGACGGGTTCCGTCCAGGTCGACCGTGCGGGTGCGCCACCGGTGACTGGCCGCGTGCACTACGCAGTCCATGCCGTCCAGCGCCCCCTCCAAGCCGGTTCCGGTAGCAAGATCAACACCGGTACGCCGGCTGGCTGACGTCACCGTCGCACCACGCGCCTCGAGCCTGCGAACAACCTCGCTGCCGAGCGGGCCGCTACCTCCAGTCACCACAATTCGCATTCGCCACCCACCGACTTGTCAGAATCTGAGCACCAGAGTTGCAGCTGCTCGCGCATCGCGCTGGGAGTCCACCACCACCGTCGTCGTCGCTCGCAGAGAAAAACGCCTCTGCTCACTTCTCCTCCGCGCGGCGGCGCGCGATCCCCGACGCTCACAGCCGAGTATGGTGCTCAAATTCTGACAAGTCGGCGTAAGGGAGTCACCCATGGCGGTCGCCAGTCGCGAAAAAGCGCTGAGCCTGTTTCAGAAGTTGATCTACGACGAACCGGTCGCTGCGGAGAACATCCTGGCTGATCCGTATCTGCCAAGCGGCCTTGCGCCGTCGCAAGATCGGGTCGGAATGGACCCCGCAACGCTAATTGGCGGGTACGGGAGGGAGGAGCGCTACTTGCTCCACGCCCCAGATGCGGAGACACTGCGCGACATTGCTGGCCCCCCGGCCGCTGTACTGTCAGGCCGCCCATCGATTCACAAGCCCAATGTGGAGGCGTACGCAAAAACCAGCCTCGACCTCACCATGGAAGGCGGTACCACCTCCGGGGTGGTTTACCCGCTCGCAATTTGTGAGTTGGCCACAGATTTCCGCTTTCGCAATGTCGGGGGCGCGTCCGCGGGTGCGATCGCTGCGGCACTCACCGCAGCAGCCGAGCTTGGTCGTAGCAGTCAGGTGCTGGCCTCCGTTGACGACGATCACCCGGCACATCCGGCAGCCGAGCTGCTCATGAACGGCGTCCGGATTCGCCGCGGTTTCACTGGCATAGCCGACATCATCGGCTGGCTGGCCCAGACCCGGCCGGGTGATCAGGAGGCCGAGGAGTATCGGCTGGCCCAGCCGCAGCCGGGTGATCAAGAGGCCGAGGAGTATCGGCTGGCCCAGCTCTTCCGGCCAGGCAATTCGACCGCGGCCATCTTCCGGGTCGCCGTCGCGATCATGCGCGGCCAGAGCTGGCCACTCCCGCTGCTCGCCCTCTTCGCATTCGGATTGGCCCCACGCTTGTTCACGCTTGCCTTGATCCTCGGTGCGATCGTGCTCACCGGCTACCTGGAACGCCAGTTCACCGGAGCTCTGCGTTCGATCCCGGAGATCATCGGATGGGGCGCGTTGGGTGTGCTGGCGTACGTCGCGACGATCGTTGGATTGGCCCTGATGTTCCAGGGAATCCGATCTGCGGTAGTCAAACCACGCACCGAGAATGGCTCGGCAGAAGGCAGGCTGGCTCAGCTGCGGCTCTTCACCAGCCGGTATGCGACCCCGCCTTCGACGACGGTGCCGCAGTTGATCATTGGCGCTGTGTTGATCATTGCAGTGGTTGTGCTGGCGATCTTTCGACCAGGTTTGTACGCGGCCGCGGTCCTGGTGGGCCTGGCCGCCAGCCTGGTCATCGCTGTTGGGTTGATCATTTCGATCCTGATCTACATCGGGCGGTTCCGCAGGCATGGCTTCGGATTGATCCCAGGTACCACGACCCGACGCCAACGCAGCCTCCTGGATGTGATGGCCGGAATCCCTAAACCGACGGTTGAAAAATCGCTCGTGCCCTGGTTGAACGATTGCCTCAACGCCCTCGCCGGCCTACCAGCCGAGCACGTGTTGCGATTCGGACATCTGTGGTCGGGCTTGGAATTTCACGAGCAACGCTTGATGGCGAGCCCTCGCGATGTGGCCAGCTGGCGGCAGATGTCCAAGGACCCTGATCTTCGGCTGGTCAACCTGGAACTCATGACTACTGACGTGACGCGGGGGCGCCCATTCCGCTTTCCGCTGGAACCCATCGAGGATGATGACTCCGAGCAGCTGTGGGTGTGTGTCGATGAGCTGCGTGACGGTGAGTCTCCGCTGTTTCCAGAGTCGGTGCTCGCGGCGCTAAGGCAAACCGAGAGCAAGAAAGTGCAAGATCGTCATGGTGATAAACGCATCCTGCATAAGTTGCCGCAGCCGTGGGACCTTCCGGTGATCTTCGCGATTCGGATCAGCATGTCGTTGCCCGCTCTATTTCAGGCCATCCGGATGTATCGGATTCTCAAACCGTCACCTGTCCAAGACGATATCGGCCGTGCCATCGAGGACCACGGCAAACCGTTGATCTTGCTCGACCCACTGGAATCCGTCCAGGAGCTGTGGTTCTCCGACGGTGGCATCACCTCAAACTTCCCGGTCCATTTCTTTGACAATCCACTGCCGCGCTGGCCGACCGTTTCGCTCAATCTCGGCATTCATCCCTATGACGCGCCTCATCAAGACATCTGGCTGCCGCTGGACTGGGACAATCTGAATATTCCGGTCAAGACGCTCGGCGGCTCGGGGCTAGGGTTCGGGCAAGCGATCTTCAACACCGCCATGTCATGGCGGGACAGCCTGCAGTCGGCCCTGCCGGGATACCGCAACCGCATCGCTCAAGTGAGGACAAATCCCGGCGAGGGCGGGACCAATCTGTTCATGCCGCGGGAGATCATCGCATCCTTGGCCCTGAGAGGTGCCCTGGCTGGCGCACGGCTGCGTACCCGGTTCATCGATGACAAGCAATGGGATCGGTTCCGCTGGTTGCGGTTGCGCACCGCCTTGAGCAACCTGGAGACACTGCGCGGCGGCACCTTCGAGCGCCGCGGTTTCTACGCGGACGCGCTGGCAAAGCAAGAGTGGTTGGACGAGGTGGAGGCTAGCTTCTCTCAGATGCCGGCGACCATGCCGATCCCCTGGAATCGCCCATACCCGACTTTCTGGCCCAAGGCTGCTCGATTTCTCAACACGTTCGCCGACGGTTATCGGCCATCGGACGACCCGAAAAATGTGATGACATTCCGGGCCCCAATGCCGGAACCCGTCATCCGCCAGGTCCCCCAGGAATAGCCGAGCTCGCGCGAGGATGTCCTCGCCCAATGGGGAGGCCAGTGACCAGCTGTCGAGAGTTCACTATCGTTCGAACTAACGTCCCGACTGCGCGGGGCGGCGGAGCGCACGATCGCTAGTTTCGTTGTTTCGCGACGGAGCATGGAGGCTCACATGTCCGAATCCCCGGCCGACCAGGGCAAGTCCGAGATACCCGAAACGATGCAGGCCGTTATCTGCCACGGGCCCGAGAACTATCAGTTGGAGGAGGTACCAGTCCCCAAGCCGGGACCAGGTGAGGCGTTGATACAGGTCGAAGCCACCGGCATCTGTGCCAGCGATCTGAAGTGCTACCACGGTGCGGCAAAGTTCTGGGGCGACGCAAATCGACCAGCCTGGGCCGAGACCGAGGTCATTCCTGGCCATGAATTTGTCGGGAAAGTTGTACAGCTGGACGATATGGCCGCCGACCGCTGGGGCATCGAGGTCGGCGATCGGGTTGTCGCTGAGCAGATCGTGCCCTGCTGGAAATGCCGTTACTGCGTGAATGGCGAGTACTGGATGTGCGCCCCGCACGACATGTTTGGCTTCAAGCGCCGTACGCCGGGCGGTATGGCGGAGTACATGGTTTACAACAAAGACGCTTTGGTCTACAAGGTCTCTTCTGACCTGCCTCCCGCTCACGCAGCATTCACCGAGCCGCTCGCGTGTGCACTGCACGCGGTCGAGCGGGCAGGGATCACGTTCGACGATGTGGTTGTCGTCGCCGGCTGCGGACCCATCGGTCTGGGCATGATCGCTGGTGCGAAGTCCAAGAATCCCAAAGCGGTGATTGCTCTTGACCTGGCGCAGGACAAGCTTGATATCGCGAAGGAGTGCGGTGCCGATGTGATCATCAACATCGGCGAAGAGGACGCGGTGGCCAAGGTCAAGGACATGACCGGCGGCTACGGGGCCGATGTCTATCTCGAAGGCACCGGACATCCATCGGCGGTCGGTCAGGGCCTGAACCTGCTACGCAAGCTTGGCACGTATGTGGAGTACAGCGTCTTTGGCAGCGACGTCAGCGTCGACTGGTCGATCATCAGCGACGACAAGGAACTCGACGTACGCGGCGCTCACCTGGGTCCGCACTGCTGGCCGGCCGCCATCCGGATGATTGAATCCGGTCGGCTTCCGACGGAGCGGATCTGCACACATCAGCTCCCACTGGCAGACTTCCAGAAGGGTCTGGACATGGTTGCCAATGGCAAGGAATCGATCAAGGTGTCGCTGATCCCGTAGTTGGCTAACTCTTGACTAGCAGCGATCGAGTCATCCATGACATTGCCCGAGACCCGGAGACTGTGGATCGGCACCAGCTGGAAGATGAACAAAACGCTGGCGGAGGCCGACAGCTTCGTCGACGAATTAGTGACCTTCCCTGCTCCGAGTGGCATCCAACCCTTTGTACTGCCGGCGTACACGGCTCTGGCCCGGGTTCGTGATCGTTTGCCCATCGACTCTCCAGTGCTACTGGGTGCCCAGAACGCTCACTGGGCCGCCGAGGGCTCCTGGACTGGCGAGATCTCCATGCGGATGGCGAAGGACGCCGGCGCAACCTTGATCGAAATTGGCCACTCGGATCGCCGGGAGCATTTCGGGGAAACCGATCAAACGATCGCTTGGAAGGTCGCGGCAGCAATAGCCCACGACCTCATCCCGCTGATCTGCGTCGGTGAGCCGTCGGCGGTCCGCGACGCCGGCGGCGCGGAAGACTTCGTACGCGCACAGGTGCAGCATGCCCTCTCGGAGCTCGCATCCACCGATACCGGCCAGGTGATCATCGCGTACGAGCCGGTTTGGGCCATCGGCGAGCACGGCACCCCGGCGACAGTAGACCAGGTCGCTGGCGTCATGGCGCTGATCAACGAGGTCGTGACGACAGTGGACGGCTCGGCGCGGGCGATCCTCTATGGCGGCAGTGTGAATGCGCGCAATGCCACCGAACTGCTCAGCGATCCGAACATTCATGGCTTGTTCATCGGTCGCGCCGCCTGGGAGGCATCCAGTTTCATCAACATACTCAAGCTCTGCTCGGTTCTCGATGAAGCGGGAGCGGGCCAACCGACTCTGGAGGTTCCATGACCTACATCTACAACGACCCTGCCGAGTTCAAGGATGACGTGATCAAGGGCTTCGCCGCGGCGTACCCGCAATACGTGCAGCGTGTCGAGGGTGCCTCAGGTTTCGTCCGTGCCGGTGGACCGTTGGAGGGCAAGGTCAGCCTCGTGATCGGTGGAGGCTCCGGCCACTTCCCGTCCTATAACGGTGTGGTGGGAACCGGGTTCGCGGACGGTGCGGTGCTCGGCGACATCTTCGCCTCGCCTTCGGCGGAGCAGGTGTACCGGATCGCCAGGGCAGCGGATGGAGGTGCCGGAGTGATTCTCGCCTTCGGCAACTATGCCGGGGACCGACTGAACTTCGGCGTCGCCCGGGAGCGTTTGATCGACGAAGGCATCGACACCCGGATCGTGTACGTGACCGACGACGTGGCCTCTGCTAGCCGGGAGGAGCAGGCCAAGCGGCGTGGTATCGCGGGCACCTTCACGGTGTACAAGATCGCCGGGGCGGCTGCGGAAGATGGCGGCAACCTCGACGAGGTCGAGCGGATCATGCGTGCCGCCAATGCCGCGACGTACTCGTTTGGTGTCGCCTTCGACGGCTGCACCCTCCCCGGTGCGGACAAGCCGCTGTTCACGGTGGACGAGGGCCATATGGACTTCGGGCTGGGTATTCACGGCGAGCCGGGAATTACGTCGGCTTCCTGGATGCCGGCCAAGGATCTGGGCGCAAAGCTCGTCGAGTCGGTCCTCGCTGAGCGCCCGGAGGGAGCAAGTGGCCGCGCTGCCGTGCTGATCAACGGCCTTGGCGCTACCAAGTACGAAGAACTCTTTGTGCTGTACGGCCAGGTAAGCGACCTCCTTACCGACGCTGGGGTGGAGCTGATAGCCCCGGAGATCGGTGAACTAGTCACCAGCCTCGACATGGCCGGTTGTTCGCTGTCGGTCACCTGGCTCGACGAAGAGCTGGAACGCTACTGGGTCGCCCCGGCGGACACTCCTGCCTTCCGGCGAGGAGATGCCGTCGCAAGCGAGCGATTCACCACCCGCCGGACCGGTACTGAACAGCTCGCGGAGGCGGAGACCCCCGAGGCGAGCGAGGAGTCCATTGCAGCAGCGGCGGTGGCACGTAAAGCGGTCGATGCCATCTACGCGACGGTCGAGGAGAACAAGGAGTATCTCGGCAGGATCGATGCCATCGCCGGTGATGGTGATCATGGAATCGGAATGTCGCGCGGCTCGAAGGCGGCCGCTGAGGCTGCCAACGAAACGCAGGGTGGGGTCCAGACCGTGTTGGCTGCGGCGGGCCACGCCTTCGGCGACAAGGCTGGTGGCACCAGCGGCATCCTGTGGGGTGTGTTGTTGGAGGGGGTCGGCAAAGGCCTGGGCAACACGGAGGCGGTGACGTCGAAGCGATTGGCTGATGCCGTTCAGGAGTCGGCGCGGAACTTGCAGGGCTTCAGCAAGGCCTCGCTTGGCGACAAGACCATGCTGGATGCCTTATTCCCCTTCGTCGACAAGCTCGTCGAACAGGTCGATGCGGGGGCGTCGGCTTCCGACGCGTGGCGGTCGGCAGCGGATGCCTGCCGGACCGCGGCGGAGGCCACCGCGTCACTCGTTCCGAAGATCGGGCGGGCGCGGCCGTTGGCAGAGCGCAGCGTCGGCACACCAGATCCGGGCGCAGTCTCGCTCGGCCTTATCGTTACAGCCATCGGCGAGGTCCTCGGGGATGCGCAGGAAGCCGCTCCCGCAGCGGCCGATTCCACGGACAAGGAAGGACAACCCAGATGAGCGATCGCATTCGGTTGCTGGTCGGAAGTGATAGCGCCGGCTTTGACTACAAGGACCACATCTTCGCCGATATGCAGGCCGATGATCGGGTCGAGGTCATCGATCTTGGCGTGTACGAAGGCGACCTCGACAACGCGTCGTATCCATCGGTCGCCATCGCCGCCGGAGAGAAGATCCGGGCCGGCGAGGCCGATCGCGCCATCTTGTTGTGCGGCACCGGCATCGGTGTCGCGATCGCAGCCAACAAGGTGCCCGGCATCAGGGCTACCGTCGCCCACGACTCCTTCAGCGTCGAGCGGTCGGTACTGTCCAACAACTGCCAGATCCTCACCCTGGGCCAGCGCGTCATCGGTCTCCAGCTGGCTCGCCGGCTGGCCAAGGAATGGCTGAATTACGTCTTCGACCCGACCAGCCCGTCAGGGCCGAAGGTTGCCGAAATTAGCGAGTACGAAGACTCGGTCACCGGTTAGCAGCGAGTCGACTCGAGCTGAGCCCCCCTCATCCCGTACAACTTCCTGAGGCCGGTTGTGGCGTACGGCAGAATCTCAGGGTGATCGAGTATCGAACGCCGACCGAGATCGAGCAGATGCGGCCGGCCGGGCGGTTTGTCGCAGACGTCTTGACCGCGCTTCGAGCGCGCGCCGATGTCGGAGTGAACCTTCTCGAGCTCGATGAATTGGCGCACCAGATGATCCGGGATCGCGGGGCGGAGTCGTGCTACATCAACTATCACCCATCGTTCGGGGCCAGTCCGTTCGGCAAGGTGCTGTGTACCTCGGTCAACGATGCGGTCTTGCACGGCCTGCCTCATGACTACGATCTGCGCGACGGTGACCTGCTGAGTCTCGACTTTGCGGCGTCGGTGAACGGCTGGGTGTCGGATTCCGCGATCAGCGTGATTGTCGGCTCGCCCATTGACCGAGATCAGCAGCTGATCGCCACGGCTGAGGCGGCACTCGCTGCCGGCATCGAGGCGGCCACCCCGGGGAACAAGATCGGTGATATCTCTTTCGCCATCGCGCGGATCGGGTCGCAGGCGGGTTACAAGATCAACACCGAGTTCGGGGGGCATGGCGTGGGACGTACCATGCACGGCGACCCCCACGTGCCCAACAACGGCCGGCGCGGCCGCGGGCTACCGCTGCGGCCTGGCCTGGTGATCGCCATTGAGCCGTGGTTTCTGGCCGGCACCGACAAGATCTATACCGACGGTGACGGCTGGACGTTACGCAGCCGGGACGGCTCCCGAGGCGCGCATGCCGAACACACGGTTGCCATCACGACGAACGGACCGCTGGTCTTGACGGCTCGCTAGCGCGGGTTGCGCGTACGTTCTTCCGCACGAAGCCATGAATATCGCCCACATCCGCGGTAATGCTGGACCTTCCTGGCCTTGTGCGTAGAAACGACAAGGGGCCGAGGTGTGACCCTCAGCGGCGAGACCTGGCGGCGTCTTGAAACTTGCGGATGCCTTCCTTGATCTTGCGCTGATTCTCGGGCTTGGACAGCTCCCGCTGCGCCACCTCAGCAAGCTTGATCACAATTGCAGTCTTGAGAAGGCCCTTGACGAGGCTCATGAATTCTCCAGTTGAAGTCGGGGACAGCGCCATCGACGATACTCACCGCGCCCAACCCTCACGGTCGCTGCGGCGTCTCGTACCTCATCTAGCGTTTTCCGCACACGGCCACGAATGAGGGGCTTCGCGGCCGTTTGGCGCTGCATGTGTGGCTCTGTGCGGAAAACGGCGGCTCATGCATGCGACACGTCGAGTGTTGTCTAACGAAATCTAAGGTTCGCGCTATACGGGCTGATACGTTCCGAGACGTGGACCCGGTGCGGAATCCGTACGCCCCCGGAGCCGGTCAGCGTCCACCCGAACTCGCTGGCCGCGACACCGAGCTCGCCGCGTTCGATGTCGCGCTGGAACGGGTGGAACGCAGCCGGCCGGAGCGCAGCCTCGTGCTGACCGGGCTACGCGGTGTTGGCAAGACGGTCCTCCTGAATGCTTTGCGGTCAAAGGCATTGGATCGGGGATGGGGGACAGGAAAGGTGGAGGCTCGGCCTGACACGAGCCTCCGCCGCCCGCTCACCGGGGCACTGCATGCGGCCGTCAGGGAGTTGTCCGTACGGCACCGCGCGCCGGATCGCGTGCGCGCGGTGTTGGCCACCCTGAAGGCGTTCGGGCTGCGTAGCAATCCGCGCGGCGGCAAGCTGATCGAGCGCTGGACGCCGGCGATCGATGGTCCGCCGTCGATTGGCCGCGCCGACTCCGGAGACATGGAGATCGACCTGCTGGAGCTGCTCACCGATGTAGCTGGGCTAGCCGCAGACGTTGGCGTCGGTGTGGCGGTGTTCATCGATGAGATGCAAGACCTCACGCCGACCGATGTCTCGGCGCTCTGCGCAAGCTGCCACGAGTTGTCCCAGACTGGCGCCCCGCTGATGGTGGTTGGCGCCGGCCTGCCGCATCTGCCCAGCGTGTTATCGGCGTCGAAGTCCTACTCCGAGCGGTTGTTCCGCTACGTCCGCATCGACCGGCTGGATTCCGCCGGCGTGCAGCGGGCATTGCTCGCGCCTGCAGAACGCGAGGGTGCGACCTGGGCGGCCGATGCGCTCACAGCGATGGGTGCGACCTCGGGTGGCTACCCCTATTTCGTGCAGGCGTACGGGAAGGCCGCCTGGGACCATGCGCCTGGCTCGCCCATTACGGCCGCGGACGTTGCGGTCGCTGCGCCCGAGGCAGAGGCCGAACTGGCCGTGGGATTCTTCGGCTCCCGGTATGAACGAGCGACCCCATCCGAGCGCGACTATCTCCGCGCCATGGCCGGCCTGACCACCGAGCTTGCCCCAGACGCACCGGTCTCCACCACGGAGGTTGCCGAGTTGCTCGGCCGCAAGCCCTCCTCGCTGTCTCCGGCCCGGGATGCCCTGCTCAAAAAGGGTCTGGTGTATTCGGCCGAACGGGGCACTCTCGCTTTCACCGTGCCGCACTTCGGCCGTTGGTTACGCACCCACCCACCGGCGTGAATGCTCGGCGGTCGCGCTGCGCGGAGACCTCTAGCTCAGGTGGGCCCAGTTGGCACTGGGAAGTGTTCGCGTAGCGCCCGATGGACCGCATCTGGCTGCGGGTCCGCCGTACTGATCGCGTCCTCGACCATACGGAAAGCCACGGCTGTCCCTGCGCCAAGGATCGGCTTGGTTGGAGCGGTGGTCATCACGTCGTGGGCGAGCAGCAATTCGATTGCCAGCAGGTCCTCGAGCAGACCCAAGGCGGTGTCGGTCTTGCGTACGGTCAGTGGTGCGGCTGTGGCATGGTCCTCAACGCCAAGGTCCAGCGGCGGGATGTCGAGGGTGGCCGGGGCGGCCAGCTGTTTGAGTTCGGCGATCAACGCCGCGGCCGGATACCGCAGCTGCAGCCCGTACGCAGCGCCGGGCGGCCCAGCCATCTGCCGGAAGAAGGCGTCCCAGAGATGGGACAGCCGGCGCTCGCTGAGCTGCCCAACCTGGGCAACCGCGATCCGCAGTGCATCGCAGGAGATGGCTAACACCATGGGATGGAAGTTGCCGTTGCTGATCATGGCTTGATCAGGTGCTGAAGCCAGCGGATTGTCGTCGGAGGCGTTGAGCTCGGCCGTTACGGCGTTCCGGGCGGCCGCGATGTACTCGCGCAATGCTCCGTGCACTTGCGGGATGACGCGAAAGGAGAGCGCGTCCTGGACGGAATGGGAAGCATCTGGCTGCAGCAGCGCGCTTCCCGCCAACAGTCCTCGAAGATGATCAGCCGCGGCTGCTTGGCCGGGGATCGGCTTGGCACGTGCCACGCTGGGATGGATGATCGATGGATTGGCCGCGGTCGCCTCCATGGAGAGTGCCGCGGCGACGTCCGCCGCATCGGCCGCCCGCTCGGCTCGGGCGACGACAAGTGCCGCATGTCCGATGGACACTCCATTGGCCGAGATCAGCGCCAGACCGTCCTTGCCACTCAGCGTGAGGGGCGTGATCCCTGCCCGGCCCAGCGCTTCGCCGCCTGGAAGGAGATCACCGTGGTACTCCGCCCGGCCTTCGCCGATGGCGACTTGAGCCATTCCGGCCATGGGCCCGAGATCAGCCGCCCCAACCGAGGAAATCTCAGGCACGATCGGATGGACGCCGGCGTTCAACATGGCCGCCAATACCTCGGCGGCTGCCAGCGATGCACCGGAGCGACCACGGGCGATCCCGTTCAAGCGAACGGCAAGCGCAGCGCGCACCTGGCGCGTCGGCAGCGGCGGTCCAACACCTCCGCTGTGGGACATGACGAGAAACGTCTGCTCGCCGCGAATCTGCTCCTCACTTAGCCGGGTGTCCTTGCCATGGCCTACCTGCGTGGTCAAGCCGTAGACAGCGTCGCTGCTGGCAAGCGCGCGATCGACGACCGCGCGGCTCGCCGTAATCGCAGCGCGCACGCCCTCTGCCAGCTCAACGCGCGCACCATCAACGATGGCGAGCAGGTTTTCCAGTCCCAGCGGTTCCTCGGTGATCGTGACGGTACTCATGAGACGTCACTCAATCAGAGATACTGAACGCCCAGAAACCGGTCTGTCTCTCCAGGGGTGATCATGCTCGAAGCTGAATTGCTGGAGCGGGACCGCTGGAGCAGAGGCCACCTCCTGGCGCACCAGGCGGAACGAGTACGGGCCCTGATCAGACATGCGGTGGATAAGTCGCCGTATTACCGTGAGGCGCTGGGTGCCGACGCCGCCGAGGAGCCACTTGCCGAGCTGCCAACGCTCTCGAAAGCAACCCTCATGGCCGAATTCGATCGGGTGGTAACCGATCAACGGCTCCGCCTGACCGATCTGCGAGCCCACCTCGCTGGTCCAGATCCTTCGCAGTCATTCCTCGGTGAATATCGCGTGGCGACGACGTCTGGCACGACCGGCCGGCGGTCAATCGTGGTGTTTACGGCCGATGAGGCTGCGGCATGGCGCGCGGTCAGTGATCGGCCCATGATGCGCATGGGAATTGGATTCCGCCCTCGGTTCGCGGCACTCGGCAGCCCCAGCCCGGTCCATGTGACCAGACAGGTGCTCGTTCCGCCAGGCGTGCCTATGCCGCCGGTTTCGGCTGGAACTCCGATTGCCGAGCTCGTCGCTGCGCTGAACGCCCAGCAACCAGAGCTGCTGTTCGGTGCCGTCGGCGTCTGGAGAGCGCTCGCTGAGGAGCAGATCGCAGGTCGACTCCAGATCGCGCCCAAGGCAGCAGTCTTCGGCAGCGAAGCGATGACGGCCGACGTCAGGCGACGCGTACGGCAAGCGTGGGGGATTGAGCCGGTAAGCGGCTATGCCGCGACCGAGGCGCCGGCAATCGCAACAAGCAGTCCTCAGCATGCCGAGCTGGAGATTGCCGACGACGTCGTTGTCATTGAGATCGTTGACGAGGATGGCAAACCGGTGGCGCCCGGCCGGCCCGGCGCCAAGGTGCTGCTGACGAACTTGATCAACTATGCCCAGCCGCTGATTCGCTATGAGCTGACGGACTCCGTGGTGGAGTCGCCGCTGCCTAATCCAGCGGGTCGACCCTGGCGCTGCTTGCTGTCCGTCGACGGGCGTACTGCAGACATTCTGTATCTCCGCGCATCGGATGGCGCACCCGTCCCCGTCCATCCATCGGTGCTCGGATCAGCGGTAGCTCCCCTTGCGGAGGTTGGCGAGTATGCCTTTGTGTACGACGCGCAAGGCCTGCATGCGCACATTGTGCTGACTCCGGGAGCTGCGGCCGATGTCGCAGAGCGGCTGCGACGAGCCCTGATTGATGCCGTCGCGTCCACTGGCGCTGTGCCGCCGGTAGTCGACGTGCTGCCGGTTCCTGCGCTACAACGTGAGCCTGGCGGCAAGCTCCGCCTGGTCCGCTCGGCCTGATCAAGACCTCATGATCAACTTCGAGAGTCGGCGGCCGGAGCCGCTGCGCCGCCTCGCCCACAAGGCTGCCGAGATCATCCCGATGTCCTGGATACGCCCAGCGGCTTTGCTTCGCATTGATCGGGGGATGTTCCGGCTGAGCCGTGGCCGTACCACCTTCTCTGCTTTGGTTTCCGGACTTCCGATCGTGATGCTGACGACTACGGGCGCCCGCACCGGTGAGCTACGCATGCTGCCGGTCCTTGCGATGCCAGACAATGATCATTTGATCTTGATAGCTTCCAATTACGGTCGCCCGTCCAACCCGGGTTGGTACTACAACCTGCGCGCCCAGCCGTACGTCACGATCATCTGGCAAGGCTCCTCGGTCCCGATGCGTGCTCGCGAGCTGACCGGTGACGAGCGGCAGCGCTATCTAGCCCTGGGTCTCCAGGCCTATCCGTGGTGGGAGCAGTACCACCGCCGCGCGGCGCCGCGGCAACTGCCGGTGATCATGCTCGAGCCGCTCTCCGCGGCCGCGGACCGGTGATTAGGGATGAGAATTGGGCTTGCTCAGCCTTGTTCGACGACCTTCTTGAGACCGTCGAGCATCATCTGCCAGGTGGCTCCGGAGTGTTCGGCCTCCTCAGCACTGCTGCTGTTGTCCTGAGTCAGCCGAACCACAGTGCCGCCATCTGCCGGCTGTAACTCGTACCGCACTCGGTGGTAATTTTCCGGCCGGTCCTCCTGGCCGGTCAGCGGGCTGAAGTGAGTCACTTCCAGTCGCCGACCCGGCTCGAAGGAGATGATCTCCCCCTTGTCCTCGAACGCCTTGCCCTCGAACTCGCCTCTCCAGGTGATCGGGCTGCCCGGCTTCCAATCGGTGCTCACTTCCGAGCCGAACATGTATTGCCGGATTCTCGCGGGGTTGGTCAGCGCGTCCCATACGTCCTCGGGTTGCGCATCGATTTCGCACTGCGCGGTCGCAACATGTCCTGACATAGCAGTCCCTCCTCGCGCCTCCAGTGGCGCTCAGTTACAAAGTCCGTCTGTTCAGTGATCTACCCGCACTCGCCGCCCAGTAAGCGGAATCTGGTCTTCAATGAGCAGATCAAGGGTATGAACTCGCTGACAAACACCTTGGCCATCCGCTGCGGAGGACTTCTCCGGTGCTGCGTAGACGTTGCTGAAAGGAGCATTCATGACTTACACGGTCGGCTACATGATCGGTAGTCTCTCCGCTGTCTCGATCAACCGGATCCTCGCCCGAGCACTTGTTCGGCTGGCGCCGCCCGAGTGGAGCATGGTTGAGATCACGATCGGGGATCTGCCGCTTTACAACAGGGATCTCGACAGCGACTACCCGCCGGAAGCCCGCGCTCTCAAGGACGCGATCGCGGACGTCGACGCGATGCTGTTCGTCACGCCGGAGTACAACCGCGACATTCCCGGCGCGCTCAAGAACGCCATCGATTGGGCCAGCCGGCCCTGGGGGCGAAATTCGTTTGCGCGCAAGCCGTCCGCCGTTATCGGCGCCTCTCCGGGCAAAATCGGCACCGCGGTCGCGCAGCAAAATTTGCGCAGCATTCTGAGCTTCTGCAACTCGCCCCAGATGAACGCACCGGAGGCCTACATCCAGTTCACGCCCGGTTTGATCAACGACGACGGTGAGGTCACGGACGAGACGACCGAGCAATTCCTGCGCGACTTCATGGAGCAGTTCGAGCAGTTCATGGAGCGGGTTTTCATGGTGCTTCCGCGGCCCTCCCGGACTAGATGAACTCAGCCGTGAGTCTCGGCTGCCACGCGGATGCCGAGAGCAACTAGAACTGTGCCGCTTACCGCGTCAAGGGTGCGACGCACCCGCGACCGCTTCATGATCGGCCCGAGACGATGCAGGACAGCGGCATAGAGCGAGAGCCAGCCGAATGTCATCAGGCAAAACACCAGGCCGAGTGGAACGAGCGCAGCAAAGCTGCTCGCGGCTGGTGGCACGAATTGCGGCAGCAGGCTGAGGAAGAAGGCTGCCATCTTGGGGTTGGCGATATTGCTGATAAATCCCTGGCGGACTGTCTGCCACGGTTGGAGCTCGGGCGGTGTGGCATTCGGCTCTTCATGATGGGGACGACCGCGGATTGCAGCCAAGATCGATTGCGCTCCAAGAAACACCAGGTACGCCGATCCGACGATCTTGAGCGCTGTAAAAGCCGGCTGGGATGCCTGGATGAGACCGGCGATACCGACGCTTGCCGCGATGGTCCACACCAGCTGTCCCGAGGCGATTCCGGCAGCCGTGAGTATGCCGCCGCGCCGTCCGCCGATGATCGAATTGCGGATGGTGAGCGCCGTGTCAGGGCCTGGCGTACAGATCACGATGGCGCAGACGCCGAGATAGGCTAATGCTTCAGTCACCATGGCGATAGCTTCTCTCACTCTTTCGACTATCTGCCCTGAGCATGTCGAAGGGCCGCCACGACTGTCGAGATGCAGCCGAAATTGTAAGAACGGCTTTCCATTTCAGGAATCACCCGACGTTATGCACCTCGGGTGTGTTGGCTGGTCCGTTATGTTGTCGATGCCCTTCACGCGGCTTCCTGATGTCGCTGCCGAACGACGGGCTGGCGCGCCCGCGCAACATTTTCCGGACGGCGGTCGCATGGCGTGCCGAAAACCTCATGGAACGCACCGACGTTTGCCGAAGCCTGCTGTCCTTCGCACGCCTTGGCGTTGCCGATTAGTACCGGACATCGGCTTGAACTGCGTAGTGGTCCGAAGGGTGAGTGCGGTGGATCGGTCGGGTACCGAGGAGGTTTGCTGCGACCGGATGGCCCGCCCCTCCTCGTCGCAGAGCGGCCGTGAAGATGTAGTCGATCCGGCGGTCCGGCCAGAGCAGTGCAGTGACCCACGGGTTGTCGTTTGACCACGTGTAGCCCTCACCGGGCTGGCCGGCGGCATCCCAGACGTCATAGAACGAGAGACCAGGGACCGGTGTGCTGGTGCGCCCTCGTAGCATCCGGATCTCGTCGCTGTCTGGATCGGCGTTGAAGTCTCGGGACACGACCAGCGGCACCCGCTCGTCCTGCCGCTCGTTCACGTTGGTCAGGAGTTCACGAACCGAGTCCTGGCGGGGTTGGCTTTGGTCGAACCACCAGGCGTCCATCACCACCCCGTGGACCTGGATCGGCCCGCGCGGTCCGGACACCTCGGCGTACTCAAGGCGCAGGTCGCCGAACGTGTGACTCGACTGGCGGCCGATCGGCCACCGCGACATGACCGCGACCCCGGACAGCGCGGCTCGGTCTTCCTGCGGCCGGCACGCCACTGAACGCGTGGTGCGGGAGATCAAGCCGCGCCACCAGATGGGCGCACTGGCTGTCAGAGCCTTTGGACCACGATTCGGTCAAGACAACTACGTCGGGGCCGGCCTTCGCCAAGGTCGCCGCGATCGCTGCCTCCCGTTGCTCCCAATGGGCCGTACAGGCCCCAGACGTTCCACGTGACGATGCGCACAGTGGTGTCGATGAGCGGCGCGTAGCAGTGCGGCGGAATGTCCAGCTCGGAGCCCATCTGTGCATCCTGTGCCAGGTTGCCGTGGAACACCAGCCCGCCGCGTGCGGTGTCCCAGTCGCTCCCCTCACGCAGACGGTGGTCACGACCGCAGCCAGCGGACATGATGGGCAGGCGATGGCTAGTTGAGGATCGACTTACCAAAGGACAGCACGATGAGCGATGAACCGGTGGCACCGGAGGCGCGAGGTGTCACGGTGGAACTGCTGGCGACGGTTGAGCTCGGCCCCGAGATCGAGGGCATGGAAGGGCGCCAGCTTCGGATGCGAATGGTGACCATCGAGCCGGGAGGCGTGTTCGGCCCAGTTCATGACCACCAGGGCAGACCGGGAACCGTCTACGTGCTGCAGGGAACGATCACCGACCATCGGAACGGGATCGCGACGGACTACGGGCCGGGTGTGGGCTGGCCCGAGGACCGGAACACCGTCCACTGGCTCGAGAACAGGCGGACGGAACCGGATCGAGATCTCGGTCGACATTGTCAGGCACGAGTAGGCGGGCGCGGGACTCGCGAATCCGGGTCAGAACTGGGCGGTCCACCATGTGCAGGTGTCTGGCCCCGAGCACAACGGCTAGCGGCCACCAACGCCACCTCGCCGGTGGGTTCGCGACTTTGCATCCGTCCGTCGGCTGGATCCGTTTGCGCAAGATATCCCGCCGAGCAGTGTGCAGTCTTCACTGCATCTTGACCAACCGCGGTGCAAAGCTCAGATCTGCATGTCGGCAAACCTGGAGTAGTGGCCTTGGAACGCGACGGTGATCATCTTCGTGGGGCCGTTGCGGTGCTTGGCTACATCGAAGTCCGCTTCGCCGGCACGATCAGAGTCCCGATCGTAGAGATCGGGGCGGTTGAGCAAGATCACCACATCCGAGTCTTGTTCAAGGCTGCCGCTCTCACGAAGATCAGAAAGCATCGGCCGCTTGTCGGTGCGCTGCTCCGGGCCGCGGTTGAGCTGGGACAACGCGACCACCGGCACATCGAGCTCCTTGGCCAGGAGCTTGAGCTGCCGAGAGAATTCCGACACTTCGAGTTGGCGGGACTCGACCTTCTTGCCCGAGGTCATGAGCTGGATGTAGTCGATGATCACCAACTTCAGATCGTGCCGTTGCTTGAGCCGCCGCGCTTTGGCGCGGATCTCCATCATCGTCAGGTTGGGCGAGTCGTCGATGAACAACGGCGCCTCGGAGACCTGGCCCATCTTCGCCGAGACCCGGTTCCAGTCTTGATCACTCATCCGACCGCCACGAATGTGCGAGAGCGGGATGCTTGCCTCAGCAGACAGCAGACGCATGGTGATTTCGATCTGGCTCATCTCGAGGCTGAAGATCACCGATGTCAGCCCGTTCTTGATCGATGCCGACCGGGCAATGTCCAGAGCGAGAGTGGATTTTCCGACTGCGGGTCTGGCTGCAATGATCACCATCTGTCCGGGATGCAGGCCGTTGGTCAGCTCGTCGAGGTCGGCGAACCCGGTCGGTACACCGGACAGTCCGGCGCCACGGGACTCGATGGCCTCTATCTCATCGAGCGTCGGCTGCATCAGCTCCGAGAGAGGCTTGTAATCCTCCGACACTCGACGCTCGGTAACCGAATACACCTCGGCCTGGGCCCGATCGACGATGTCGTCGACATCGCCCTCCGCGGCGTAGGACATTTGTCCGATTCGTACCGAAGCCTCGACCAATCGGCGCAGGATCGCCTTCTCGTGCACGATCTGGGCGTAGTAACCAGCATTGGCCGCCACCGGAACGCTCGCGAGCAGCGTATGCAGGTACGGCGCGCCACCGATGCGCAGCAGCTCGCCCCGCTTGCCCAGCTCGTCGGAAACGGTTACCGCATCAGCTGGCTCGCCGCGTCCATAGAGATCGATGACTGCGTGATAAACCTGCTCGTGCGCCGGGCGGTAGAAGTCGGCACCGCGCAGCACCTCGACGACGTCGGCGATGGCGTCCTTGCTCATCAGCATGGCGCCGAGCACGCATTGCTCGGCTTCCATATCCTGCGGCGGCATACGGTCGGACAGCGTTCTGTCAGACAGGCGAGCCTCGTCGCTGTAGGGCGGCATCACCTCGGCAACACTCACCCTGACTCCTTACAGATCCGCTGGACGCCCCCGAGCCCGTCGGACACCCGCCTCAGCACCAATCGAATACGTGTTCGGAAGAGTAGTGACAGGCACTGACACGTACGCTCGGGTGACGCTGTGTATGACGCTGGGACAGGTCAACGCGGCACACCGTACGCTGCTGGCGCCCGCCTGAACAGCCAGTTATCCACAGGGCCTGTGGACAACAAATAGTGTGCTGTGGGGGACACGCGGTGCGCTTGTGCAGACCCTGGGTGTCGCCCTGGGGACTGGCGCCGACCTATGGCCTTCAACCGAGCTCTGACAAGCGGAAATACTCGTCCAGAGCGGGTGGATGAAAGTTCCTTTGGGACAATCTCACGAGTTGGATGGTGGCTGGCGTCGGAGCCGTGATTTTCCTCGACCGGAACGTATTACCCACAGGTTCATCCGCAAGTTGTTGAAAACCCCGCTGGTCGCGCCGAAGCCTTTGACCAAACATCGTCACATGCCGCGGACATGATCTTGGCGGCCGTCAATGCGTGCTCACTCATTGCGCTTTTGAACCCGACTCATTCGTCGTTGCTCGCGGAGCAAATAGCGCCTCCGCTCCCCTCGGGTGCGTTGCTGGGATACCCTTAGGGGGTACCTGAGACGCGAAGGAAGGCTGATGCCTGATCACGACAGCCATCATGGCTACATTGCCAGCAAGGACGACTACCTCAAACGACTACGCCGCATCGAGGGTCAGGCTCGCGGCTTGCAGAAGATGATCGAAGAGGAACAGTACTGCATCGATATCCTCACTCAGGTTTCTGCGATGACCCGTGCCCTGCAGTCCGTCGCCCTAGGCCTGCTTGATGAACACCTCAGCCACTGTGTTGTCCGTGCTGCGGCTGAAGGAGGCGCCGAGGCCGACATCAAGATCGAGGAAGCCTCCAGCGCGATTGCCCGTTTAGTTCGGTCCTAGTGCCGAGCATTCGAAGTCGCTTGACGTATGCGCCGCCCAGGCGGCGCCCCGCCGCGTTCTCGTCGTCGCCCATAGAACACCGCTATGGGACTCCTCCTCGGCCTTGCGGTGCATCCACCTGGACGACGCCTACTGTCAAGGGACTTCGAATGCACGACACTAGTCCGTCGTCAACCATCTCTGGCTATCTAGCGAAAAAGGAAGATAAGTCCCATGTCTGTCACCAACGAGTACGTCGTCTCCGGAATGCACTGCGCCCACTGCGCGAGTTCGGTCACTGAAGAGGTCTCGGTAGTCAGCGGAGTGACCGACGTCAAGGTTGATCTTGACAGCGGCCAGTTGATCGTCACCAGCGATACGGACATCCCGTTTCAGAGCATCGAGGCTGCGGTGGACGAGGCAGGTTACAGCGTTGCCACGGCGTAGCTTCTCAGACCGCTATCAGCTGCTTCCCAGTTGATCATGAACCCAGCCGCCAAACTCGTCGCGTTCCTGGCCCTGCTCGTGGCGGTCTTTGGCATGTCCTACCTTGCCGGCACGCAGTCGCAGGCACTGCTGGCGCCGGTGCAGATTCACAACTCCGAGATGGTCCCGCCGACGGGCGCCGTGGATGGTTATGCGCTGCGTGCCGTTGAGGCCACCCAAAAGCCGGGCAAGGATGTGCCGGTGGAGTTCACCCTGACTGCGCCCGGCGGCACGGCGCTGTCAGGTCTTGATGAGGACTCTGGCGAGCACGTGCACTTGATCGCGTTCCGCCGTGATCTCACCGGATATCAGCATCTGATCGCGCAACAGGGCGAGCAGACGTCCTGGTGGGGGTTGCTCAACCTGACACCAGGTCCCTGGCACGTGATCATCTACTTTCAGCCACCGGCACTAGGTCGCGAGATCGCATTGGCGACCGATTTCATGGTGAGTGGCGGGTATCGCCCCGAGCCGTTGCCGCCGCCGACCAACAGAGTCGAGGTCAAAGGCACCACGGTGACGCTCAGCGGTGATCTGAGCACCAGCGCCGATAGCAGCATTGCCGCCACAGTTGCTGATAATGGTCAGCCGGTGACCGACTTGCAGCCGGCGCACGGTGCACTGGGACATGGCGTGGTGATCAGGCCCGATGATCTCGGCTATCTGCATCTGCACACGAGTACCCAGGGCAGCGGGCCACGGCTCGATTTTGCGGGCAGTCTGCCCGACAAAGGCAGCTATCGAATGTTTGTTGACTTCAATCGAGGCGACAAAACATATGTGGCGCCTTTCACTGTGCAGGTGAGCCGATGACTCAGCTACGCGTCCCCGTTCGTACGATCGAGCTCGATGTTCGAGGCATGACCTGCGCGTCTTGCGCAGCCCGCATCGAAAAGAAGCTGAACCGCATCGAAGGTGTCAATGCCACGGTCAACTATGCGACGGAGAAGGCGACGGTTCATGCCGGCACCGGCACGACGGCGCAGACCCTGATCGAGACCATCGAGAAGACCGGCTACCGCGCCACCCTGCCTGCTGAGAGTCCGCGTGACCTCGACCTCGAGCTGCGGCACTTGCGTCGTCGGTTGATCATTACCGCTACGCTGAGCGCGCCGGTGATCATGATCGCTATGGTTCCCGCCTGGCAGTTCCCCTGGTGGCAATGGATCTCGTTCGCCCTGACCTGCGTCATCGTCACCTGGGGCGCCTGGCCATTCCACCGCGCCACCCTGCTCAACCTGCAGCACGGCAACGCGACCATGGATACGTTGATCTCGGTCGGCACTCTGGCTGCGTTTGGCTGGTCGGCGTACGCGCTGTTCTTCGGCGTGGCCGGGGAGATCGGGTTTACTCACCCCTTCGAGTTCCGACTTGTCAGACACGCGCCAACCGCCAACCTCTACCTTGAGGCTGCTGCCGGAATCACTACGTTTCTCCTGCTCGGACGCTACTTGGAGGCGCGAGCCAAGCGCCGCTCGGGCGCAGCGCTCCGCGCGCTGCTCGACCTGACACCATCGCAAGCCACGCTGCTGACATCCAGCGGCGAGGAGGTCGTCGATGTCTCGCAGCTACACGTTGGCGATCGGTTTGTGGTGCGACCCGGCGAACGGGTGGCCACTGACGGCGTGATCATCTCCGGACATAGCGCATTGGATACCTCAACCGTGACGGGGGAGTCGGTACCGGTTGAGGCGGGACCCGGCGACGCTGTCGTGGGAGCTACTGTCAATACCCATGGCCGGCTTGTAGTGGAGGCCACTCGGGTGGGCGCTGACACGCAGCTGGCCCAGGTCGTACGGATGGTGGAGGAGGCCCAAAGCGTCAAGGCAGCCGTGCAGCGGCTCGCCGACCGCGTGTCCGCGGTGTTCGTGCCGATCGTGATCGCTTTGGCGGTGGCAACGCTCGGTTTCTGGCTCGGCCAAGGCTCCGGAGTCTCGTTCGCGTTTACCTCTGCCGTGGCGGTGTTGATCATCGCCTGCCCGTGCGCGCTCGGACTGGCCACACCGACGGCCTTGCTGGTTGGCACCGGGCGAGGCGCCCAGCTGGGCATCGTGATCAGCGGCCCGGAGGCCCTCGAATCGGCGCGGCACATCGACACCATCGTGCTCGACAAGACCGGAACGGTCACCGAGGGCCGGATGACAGTGGTCGCGGTGACCGCTGGCGGTGAGACCACGCAAGCTGACGTGATCATGGCAGCCGGCGCCGCCGAATCGGGCTCGGAACATCCCATTGCCAAGGCCATCACCGAGTACGCGCACGCCCGGGGCTCGGTAGCCACCATCAGCAAGCTTCAGAACACCCCCGGTCTCGGCGTACGCGCCGAGTTGTCAGCGTCGGCGGCTGCTGGACCGACTACCAACGCTGACAAGTCGGTGATTGTGGGTCGGCTGGAGCTGATGGAGACCGAAGGCCTGCGCGTTGCTGAGGAGTTGCGGACGGCATGCGCGGTGGAACGGGCACGGGGGCGTACGGCGGTGCTGGTCGGCTGGGCAGGCGAAGCGCGAGGCGTAATCGCCGTTGCCGATGTGGTGAAGCCGACGTCTGCCGAGGCCGTACGCCGATTGCGGGCGTTGGGTCTGCGGCCGGTGCTGCTGACTGGTGATCATGAAGCGGCTGCTCGTACGGTCGCGGCCGAGGTCGGCATTGATGACGTGGTGGCCAACGTGCTTCCGCAGCAGAAGGTCGCCGAGGTCGTACGGCTGCAAGAAGCCGGCCATCATGTGGCGATGGTGGGTGACGGCGTCAATGACGCGGCCGCGCTGGCGCAATCTGATCTTGGTATCGCGCTCGGCACCGGCACAGATGCTGCGATGCACGCCAGCGATGTGACACTGGTGAGTGGTGACTTACGCGTGGCCGCGGACGCCGTCCGCCTTTCCCGGGCGACGCTACGCACCATCCACGGCAACCTCTGGTGGGCGTTCGGCTACAACGTCGTCGCCCTGCCGCTTGCCGCAATGGGCTTCCTCAACCCGATGATCGCCGCCGCGGCGATGGCCCTGAGCTCGGTATTCGTGGTGACCAACAGCCTTCGCTTACTCAGATTCCATTAGCTGATTGCACACTGCCGGCTGATTGCACTAGGTCTTGCGCACGCCATACCGCAAGGTCGCGAAGTCCGCTCCGTAAGCGGTGGCTTCGAGAAGCTGCAGCGGTGGCGTGACGATCCGGCGCGGCAGCAAGGGCGCGCCAGCGCCAAGGAACACTGATGCGAAGCTGATCAGCACCTCGTCCAGCAGGCCCTGATCATGAAACTGCCCGACCAGATCACCACCGCCTACCAGCCAGACGTTACGGCCATCGGCCACCCGCACCATCTCCTCGTGGACCGGCGCCACGTCCCCCGAAACGAACCGGATGTCAGGGCCTTCGACCCGGGGCAGCTCGCGGCTGCTGAACACCCAGGTCGGGATGGTGTACTCCCACTTGCTTGGATCATCGAGGAAGCCGGTGTGATCAGCGACCCACTCGTACGTCGTCGAGCCCATCGCCATAGCTCCGACTTGCGCGATGAACTTCGGATAGTGGTCTTCCATCCCGGTTTGCTCGCTGAATTGAAAGAGCCAGGTCAGTGAGTTGTCCGGGTCGGCGATGAACCCGTCGATACTGCTTGCTGTGTAGTACTGCGTAGCCATGTGTGCCAGCCTCACATCTGCTGCTGACACTCTGGCGTCTGGCCCCCTGAGCTTGCCGAAGGGCTCGCTTCGACAAGCTCAGCACCATCAAGGGTGATGGGCGGCCTCATGCTCCTGGTGGCCGACCGGCTCGAGCTGGAAGGTGCAATGGGACACATCGAAATGTCCGCCCAGGCACTCGCCGAGCCGGTCCAGCACCTCGCCCGAGCGACCCTCGCTGATGCACGCGTGGTCCACGATGACATGCGCGGACAGCACCGGTACGCCACTGGTGATCGTCCAGGCATGCAGGTCATGCACGTCGACCACACCGCGTACCCGCTTGATGTGATCTCGCACCTCAGCAAGATCGACTCCCCGCGGAGCCGCCTCCAAGAGCACATCGACGACCTCGCGGAGCAATGACCAGGCGCGCGGGATGATCAGCACCACGATCGCCAGCGAGGCGATGGGATCGAAGATCGTCGAACCAGTGATCAAGATCAGCACAGCGGCCACAATCACCGCCAATGAGCCCACAAGATCACCGAATACCTCGAGGTAGGCGCCTCGCATGTTCAAACTCTTGGACTGGGCTGGACGAAGTACCAGCAACCCGACCAGGTTGGCGATCGTCCCGAGGATCGCGACGCCAAGCATCAGACCGCTGTCGATCTCCGTGGGGCTGCGCAATCGACCGACGGCCATGATCAACACCCAGACCGCTACGCCAACGAGCAGAAGAGCATTGCCGAGGGCAGCGAGCACCTCGGCGCGTTGCAGCCCGAAAGTGCGCTTCTCGGTCGCCGCGCGGGTAGCCAGAGATGCCGCGATAAGGGCTAGGACGAGGCCCGTCATGTCGGTCAATACGTGGCCGGCGTCGGCGAGCAGTGCAAGCGACCCGGCGATGAGGCCCCCGATCACCTCAGCGATGAGCACCGCGCAGCTGATCGCGAGGACGATAAGGAGCCGTTTGCGATGGGCGCCGGTCGCCGTCATCTCGTGGTCGTGCCCGCTACCCATCACACGCACCTCCTAACGCCGATCACGCCGAGTTGTCAGACTCTCAGCGTGCTATAGCCCACCTAGAGTCTGACAAGTCGGCGAAGAGCCGCCGCGAGTTGGTCGGTGATCTCGGGTGCACGTACCGCAATCCGGATCCAGTCAGGCGTAAGTCCGGGGAAGGTCTCGCCGCGGCGTACGGCGAAACCGTGGTCCCGCAAGGCGAGGCGGATCCAACCGGGTGCGCGATCACCGCGTACGCGGCGGGTGTCGACCAGCACGAACGACGCCTGCGGCCGGCCGGCCACCGGCAGGCCCACGAGCCCCAGTTGGTCCACCAGGTACGCGCGGTGCACGGCGATCTGATTGGCAGCCTCGGCGGCAGCGATCCTGGCGCCGGCGGTCAGGCAGCCGACTGTGGCAGCGAGCGCCGGGGTGGAGACTGACCACGGTGGCTGCTGGCGCTGCATGGCGGTGATCAGCGTGGGGTCGCCGATCACATAGCCGGCGCGCAGCCCCGCCAGACCCCAGGTCTTGGTCAACGAGCGCAGCACGAGCAGTCCCGTCATCCCGTTGCTGATCACGGTCTCGACCTCGCCCGGCACGCAGTCCATGAACGCCTCGTCGACGACGAGGATGCGGCCGGGCCGGCGTAATGAGCTGATCACTGCGGCTGGATGCAGCGCGCCCGTCGGGTTCGTTGGATTGCCGATCACAACGAAATCGAATGCTTCGGACACCTGGTCACTGTCCAGCGTGAATTCGGTCGAGGCTGACAGAATGAGCCGCTTGGGCCGGTGGCCGGCTGCGCTGAGCGCTGCCTCGGGTTCGGTGAACTGCGGGTGGATGATCAGTGGCTGTTCTGGCCGGAATGCCCGCGCCAGCAGGGTGAATGCCTCCGCCGCTCCCGCAGTGGGAAGTACGTGATCGACGGCAACGCCGTGTGCCGCCGCTATGGCTTTGCTGGCGGTGTCGGTATTTGGATATGCGGCGAGATCCTTCGTCGTGTCATTGATGATCGTGCGGAGCCAATCCGGCGGTGCAGAGAGGCGGACATTGACAGCCAGGTCGATCAGGCCTTCGGCGACGTCGCGATCTCCGTGGTGCTGAAGATCGTGAACCGGCTCGTCCAGAGCTCTCGCGTGATCATGGACCGCACGCGCAAATCGTTGAGCCAGCTCCGGGTGGCCGGCCCAGTGCAGGTGCACGTAGCTCGCGTGCAGAGTCTTCCGACCGATTCCAGCCGGATCGGCAGAGCAGCCGATCGGCTCACCGTCAGCGAGCCATGCAGAGGCAGTCGTCAAGGCTGGCTCAACCGTCGTGCGATGAAATTCGTGACCGGTCAGCCGGCTGCCGGCGAGGGCCAGAAGTTGGTCATGATCAGCAATCAGGGTGCGATAGCTCAGCGTCAGCCGCTCGGTCATGATCGCTTCAGCATCGATTGCCCCGACCATGGACCGCCCAGCAACGCGTCGGCACAGATAGAGCAGACCGGCACACTCGGCCACCGTCGGCATGCCGGCCTCGATGGCGGATCGAACCTTGGAGCGCAGCGCCTCGTTGGCAGCCAACTCAACCGAGTGCATTTCAGGAAATCCGCCGCCTAGGTAGAGCCCGGCTGTTCCCGCAGGAAGCGACGTGTCTGTCGTCGGATCGAAGATCACAGGTTCGCAGCCGGCAGCTCGGAGCAGCTCGTCGGTCTCGGCGTAGCGAAAGGTAAAGGTCCGGCCAGCGGCGACGGCGACGACCGGACGTAGCTCTGACGGTGGTCGTACGTGGGCGGCGGGAGACCACGGCGTCGCCTCGAGCGGCGGCGCTGACCGTGCCACCGACAGAATCGAGGTCAGTGAGACGTGATCCCTGATCCGTTGCGCAAGCTCGGCAACCGTCTCGGCTGCCTCAGCGCTTTCCGCGGCCGGCACCAGACCAAGATGCCGGGAGGGAATCTCGATGCCGGCATCGCGCGGTAGCACGCCGAGCACCTCGATGCCGACCGCCTGCACAGCCGTGATGATCTCTCGGGCGTGTCGCTCCGTTCCTGCCTTGTTGATGATCACGCCGCTCAATCGGACGCTCGGGTCGAACGTGTTGAGACCATGAACGATGGCGGCCGCCGTACGCGAGGTGTGGGAAATGTCCAGCACCAAGATCACCGGAGCGTCAACCAATCCAGCGACATGGGCGGTGGAAGCAAATCCATTCCCGCCGATCTGGCCGTCGAACAGACCCATCACGCCTTCGATGACCGCTATGTCGGCGGGCTCGGGTGTCTGCGCGCCGTGCAGCAGCAGCGGCGCCATCAGGTCCTCTCCGCAGAGATAGGGATCGAGGTTGCGTCCGGGCCGACCGGTCGCCAGCGTGTGATAGCCCGGGTCGATATAGTCCGGGCCCACCTTGAAGCCCGCAACCGTCATTCCGGACGCGCGAACTGCACCCATCAGCCCGGTGGCCACGGTCGTCTTACCATGTCCCGAACCCGGAGCGGCGATCACCAGCCGGGGGAGGTGCGTCACTGACGGCGGCGACTGGGAATCGATCACCACTCGATCCCCCGCTGACCCTTCTGCCCGTCATCGAAGGGATGTTTGATCTTGGTCATCTCGGTGACCAACTGAGCCATCTCGATCAACTTCGGATCGGCCCGCCGACCGGTAATGATCACGTGCTGATAGCCGGATCTGTGTGACAAGGTGTCGAATACGTCTTCGAGATCAACCCATCCCCAGTTGATGGGATAGGTGAATTCGTCCAGTACGTACAAGGTGTGCTGCTCGATAGCGAGTCGGCGCTTGATTTCCTGCCAGCCCTCGGCTGCTGCTGCAGCATGATCATTCTCTGTCCCAGCCTTACGGCTCCACGACCATCCGGCGCCCATTTTGTGCCATTCAATGGAGCCACCGCGACCATTCGCTTGGTGCAGCTCATCCAGTGACTCCAAGGCGGTTTGCTCACCGATCCGCCATTTGGCGGATTTGACGAATTGGAAGACCCCCACCGACCAGCCCTGGTTCCAGCCACGCAAGGCCAGGCCGAACGCCGCCGTCGACTTCCCTTTGCCGTCACCGGTATGAATGATCAGCAATGGCCGCTGCCGCCGCTGCTTGGTGGTCAACCCGTCCGCCGGTACGACGTCCGGTACGCCCGCCGGCATTAGGCAGCCCGGCCTTGGCGTACGGCGGCCACCAGTTGATCAGCAGCGACATCGCCGACGGTGACGTATTGGGCGCCGAGGTGGACGCTCAGCGTCCGGGCCAGACCGAGCGCCATCCGCCCCGATTCGCAGTCGATCATGAGGGAGGCTACGCCGGTCTGACGTAGCCGGTCGGCGATCAGCAGCGATCGGCCGACCGCGTCCGGTCCGTGGGTGGCACGGCCGTCGGTGACCAGGACGAGCAGCGGCCGGCGCCGTGGATCGCGGATCCGTTCTAGCCGTAGCGTTTCCGCGGCGCACAGCAGACCCTCCGCGAGCGGCGTACGCCCACCACTCGGCAATTGCTCCAGCCGGCGCGCGGCAGTGTCGATGGATGACGTCGGCGGCAAGGCCAGGGTCGCCTCGGCGCCGCGGAAGGTGATCAATCCCACCTTGTCGCGGCGCTGGTAGGCATCGAGTAGCAGGGAGAGGGCTGCGGCTTTGACAGCCTCCATACGGCGCCGGGCACTCATCGATCCGGACGCGTCGACAACCAGCAATACGAGGTTGGACTCGCGCCCTTCCGTCACGGCGAGCCGCAGGTCGTGGCTGGCAAGCCTGAGCCGTTCGGCCGGACGACGTCCTCGTACGGCCTGGTGCGGCGCAGCAGCGTGGATGGTTGCGGTGAGGTGCAGCCGACCATTGTTGTGCTGAGCGGGGACCGCGCCGACGGTACGCCCGGCTGAGGTCACAGCGCGGCTGCGGCGGCCGGGCGCTCCGACGCCAACGCCAGCTGCGGCAAACAACTGAGTGCGATAGGTATGGCCGGCCGGAATGATCCGGTCGTTCTGACCTGAGCCGAGCTCGTTCTGCGCCGATGTTGGGCTGCTGACCTGCCCTTCGAGAGAATCAGCCTGCATGTTCTTGTGCCCGTTGGTGGACTCGACGTCTTGGTGCCCGGACGCTGGTGGCTCGCTAGGCGGCCCGCCCTCCGGCGGCGTTGGATCAGGATCTGGCTCCTCGTCTAGAAGTTGATCAAGGAGATCTTCGTCCAGGCCGGGCGCATCGAACGGATTACGGCGGCGCCGATGGGGCAAAGCCAGCCGTGCGGCGGCCCGGATGTCGGACTTGGTGATATCCCGCCTGCCCTGCCATGCGGCATGCGCAGCAGCCGCCCGAGCGGTGACGATGTCGGCCCGCATACCGTCAACCTCGAACGCCCCACACACCCTGGCGATGGTCGCCAGTTCCCGATCCCCCAGCTGTACCGACGGCAGCAGCGACCGAGCTGTGGCGATCTTCACGCGCAGCTCCTCTTCTTGCGCCGCATAGCCGGCGACGAAGGACGCTGGGTCACGGTCGAACGCCATGCGACGGCGGATCACCTCGGCTCGCTGTTCCGGGTCCCGCGGAGCGGCGATCTCGACCGTCAGCCCGAAACGGTCCAAGAGCTGCGGCCGCAGCTCACCTTCCTCCGGATTCATGGTCCCGATCAAGATCAATCGTGCGGCATGGGCTACCGAGACGCCTTCCCGCTCAACCGTCGAGCGACCCATCGCCGCCGCATCCAACAACAGATCGACCAGATGATCATGAAGCAAGTTCACCTCGTCCACGTAGAGAATGCCGCGATGTGCGGCAGCCAGCAGGCCGGGCTCGTAACTCACCTCACCGGCCCCCAGGGCCTGGCGCAGATCAAGCGAGCCGATCACCCGATCTTCCGTGGCTCCTACCGGGAGCTCGACCAGCTTGGCCGGACG
>DASVEX010000293.1:0-23785 GCA_036380335.1 Propionibacteriaceae bacterium
GATCTGGTACGGCCCGAACATGCGGTGGAGATGTTCCGGCTGCTCGGTGGCGGCGTCTTCGGTGACACCCCGGCCGGCCTCCCGAACTCACAGCTCGCTGTCCTGCCCGGCACCTCGCACGTCAGTTTGGTCAGCCGCGCCGACCTGCTGATGCCGATGATCACGTCATTCCTCGACGCGCCAATGCCGGACGGCGCCGAAGTTCCCTGATTTTGCATCACCAACGCCACCTAGGAGGCCCGATTGGCGCATGTTTGGCTCGTGAGCGTTGCGTTTCAGTGAACTAAGACTTCCGCACGAAACGGACGTGGAGCGCGGTGGGCGTACCGACGAACTCGGCAATCTCATACCCCTGCGGAGCGTCGGCGAGATTGTCGAAGAGCCGCTCGCCGCCGCCCAGCAGCAGCGGCGCGTACGCCAGATGCATCTCATCGACCAGACCGGCTCGGAGATACTGCTGAATCGCAGCGACGCCGCCGGCCAGCCGTACGTCTTGCCCGTCGGCCGCAGCGACAGCCCGCTCCAAGGCCGCTTCGATCCCGTCGGTGACAAAGTGGAAGACGGTCCCGCCCTCCATCGTGACTGATTCGCGCGGGTGGTGGGTGAGGACGAACGTGTCGTGGTGGTACGGCGGATCCTCGCCCCACCAGCCCTGCCAGGCGTTGTCGGGCCAGTCTCCCCGGATGGGTCCGAACATGTTGCGGCCCATGATTGTCGCACCCAAGCCCACTTCGCCCGCGGCCGCGAAGCGATCATCAACGCCCTCGTCGCCGCCCTCCTCACCGAACATCTCTCGGAAGGTTCGGGTGCCGAACGCCCAGTTGTGGAGCTGCATTCCGCCTACTCCAAGGGGGTTGTCGAGACCTTGATCAGGCCCTGCCGCGTACCCGTCAAGGGAGACACTGAAGTTGTGGACACGAAGCTTTGACACGGGCAAGCCTCCTGCAGTCGTCGGGGCGAAAACAGCTTGTCATAGTGCCGGTTGCGGAGACGCTTCGCATATGTTGCAACAGTGATGTATCAGAAGGATCCGCGGGTTGACTCCTACATCGAGGCGCTGCCCGAGTGGCAGCAGCAGATCTGTCAGCAGGTTCGCGATCTTGTCCATTCGGCTGATCCCGAGGTTGTCGAGACCATCAAGCGGCGCGTGCAGCCCTACTTCGTGCTCGAAGGGAATATCTGCGCCCTGCTCGCCGCAAAAGATCATGTCAATGTCTTCCTCTACGACGGCGCGATCGTTCCCGATCCCGAGGGCATTATCACGGCGGGCCACGACAATCAGACGGCTCGCACCGTCGGGGTACGCCAGCACGAGAAGATCAACACCAACGCCCTTGGCGAGATGTTCCGGCAGATCATCGCCAACAACCGTGCCGGCGGGTGGCGCAAGATCAAGCAGGCACAGTGATCACGCCCGAGACGGAAGGGCGCCCGTGAGCACGCCGGCGATTCCTCCGCAGGTCTGGCAGCTCGACGCAGCAAGCCTGTCCGACGCGAACAAGGCGCTCCGCGTCCTGCCGCGCGAACTCCGCCCATACCGCCGCGGCCTGCGCATGGTCGGTCGAGCGGTCACGGTTGCGGCGGACGCGGATCTCATGCCCGTACTCGCTGGCCTCCAACAGTCCGGCACCGGCGACGTCCTGGTTGTCGACGCCGGTACGACCGAGCACGCGGTGCTCGGTGAGCTCTTCGCAACCGAAGCCGTACGGCGTGGCCTGGCCGGCATCGTCATCTACGGTCTGTGCCGCGACACGGCGACTCTGACCGAGCTGCCGTTGCCGATCTACAGCCTCGGGACAATTCCACGCGCCGTCGGGGCGATCCGAATTCCGATCACCCAACAAGCCGTACGGCTAGGGGACGTCGAGGTCCGCCGCGGCGAGATTCTGATCGGCGACGACGACGGGATCGTCGTGCTCAGCGATTCAGAACTCGATGCGGCGCTAGACGCGGCCGAAGCGATCCAGCAGCGCGAGGCTGCGATCAGAGCGGACATTCTCGACGGCAGCTCACTGTTCGAGCAGCTGAACTTCACTGAGCACGCCGACAACCTGCGTGCTGGGCGGCCCAGCTCACTGGCGTTCCGGGCATCGGACGCTTAGGCCGTCGTGGGCGTCGGCGCCTTTCACGCCTCGATGCCGGGCTACCACGCGACCCGGCTCGTGGAGCTACCAGCACTCGCAGCGGAGCTCGGCGTCGGCACCGTGCTGGTCAAGGACGAATCTGACCGTCTCGGCTTGCCAGCTTTCAAGATCCTCGGCGCATCCTGGGCCGTGAACTGCGCGCTGAGCAGCCGCGCCGGCTGCGACACCCCGGCGACAGGCCTGCCGGAGTTGCGGGAACGCGTCGGCAACGCGGCGATCACTCTCGTCACCGCGACGGATGGCAATCACGGTCGTGCCGTAGCACGGATGGCCCAGCTCCTCGGTTTGGCAGCACGCGTTTACGTTCCCGCGGGAACGACCGCGAAGACGCTCAAGGCCATCGCCGATGAGGGCGCTCAGGTCGTCCAAACCGACCTTCGCTACGACGACGTGGTACGCGCCGCGGCGAGTTCGACAACGAACAGGCCAGCCGACATCCTCATCCAAGACACCGCCTGGCCTGGCTATGAGGAAATCCCGCATTGGATCGTGGACGGCTACAGCACGATGTTCGGCGAGATCGACGCCCAAAGCGGTGACCGTGCCCCAGATCTCATCGCCGTGCCGACCGGCGTCGGCTCGCTGCTGCAGGCCGCGTTGCAGCACTACCGACGGACGCCCCGGCAACCATCCCCCGCCGTCCTCGCGGTCGAGCCGGTGACGGCCGCCTGCGTGACCGCGAGCCTTGCGGCGGGCAAGCCGATCAGTGTCGACACCTCGCGGCCCACGAGCATGGCCGGGCTCAACTGCGGCACCGTCTCCACGATCGCCTGGCCGGCCATCCGCGACACGCTGACTGCCGCCGTGGTCGTCACCGATGCCCAAGCTCATGCAGCGATGCAGCGGCTGCACGAGCTCGGAGTTCCGGCTGGTCCCAGCGCGGCCGCATCGCTTGCCGGCGTGCGGGCGGTGCTGGGTGAGACCAGCCAGCGCGCCGCTCTGGCAATGAAGGCCGACAGCGTTGTGGTGTTGATCAGCACTGAAGGCGCGGTCTAAGGTCGCGCTAGATGAGACATTCGGGGCATCGCCTAGGAGTTGATCATGGTCGATCGAATCAGCGCGTCCGCCTACAACAGCTGGTGGCAGTTCCGGGCTGATTCGTGGTCACGCCTGGAGGAAGCAGCCGGGCGGATCGTCACCTCGTTACGCCGCAGGAAATCGATCGACCATGACATGACCGATGCGGTGCATGCGCAATGCGCGGCGCTGGCGCCGCTGGAGCAGTTTTGGGCATTTCCGGGCCATGCTGCCTTCGGTGTGGTCCAGGAGTTGGCGGCAGACGGAGCGTGGGAGCGGCTGGCACGGATGGTGGCTCGGATCAATCGTGCGCTTGTCACCGAGTCCTACCGGTCCGGGTCGCTCGACGACATTTCCTACGGCGAGCATCGCGACGACACCGAGAACCTGATCATTACCGGCATCCATGATCATTCTCGCAAACCGTACTTCGAGGTGCTCGTCGTCGAGACCATGTCGCCGGCACAAGAAGAGCAACTCCGCGAGGAGGTGCATACCTGGCGCCGACCGACAGACCCCTTCATCTACGAGCTCGTTGTGGTCGGCAGCGGTGTCGAGGCGGCCGTAGCGATGCGACTGAACGCGAACATCCAGGCCTGCGTGATCAGGAGGCGCTTTACTCACGAGGCGCTGCGTGATATCAGCAGCCTCGCAAACTTCGCCGACGCGACGCTGGCAGATGATCTTGCCGATCACTCCCCTGACGAGCGCGCCGAGATTCTGGCGCCTCGGCTGGCTCAAATCCGTCCCGAGGTCGATCTCTACCTGATGACCGAGATCGCCGTCGAAGAGGTCGCGGGCATGGTGAGCCACCACTTCCGACGGGTATTCCACGCGCGGGAAGGCGCACTAGAGCTTCATCTGACCGTCCTTGCCGGGGTCGGCGAGCGTTACCGTACGCCGTTCTTCGAGGCTCTACGTGCCTACAGCCAGCGGCCTACTGGGGTGTTCCATGCCTTGCCGATCTCGCAAGGCAAGTCGATCGTGAACTCGCACTGGATTCGCGACATGGTCGGCTTCTACGGCCTCGAGATCTTCTTGGCCGAGACCTCGGCAACCACCGGCGGGCTGGATTCCCTGCTCGAGCCGACCGGGCCATTGCGTGAGGCTCAACAGCTCGCAGCCGAGACCTTCGGCTCGCGGCAGACCTACTTTGTGACCAACGGAACCTCCACGGCCAACAAGATCGTTGCCCAAGCCTTGGTAGCCCCCGGCGACATCGTCCTGGTCGACCGGAACTGTCACCAGTCGCATCACTACGGGTTGATGCTCGCCGGTGCCGAGGTCAGCTATCTGGACGCGTACCCGCTCAATGAATTCTCGATGTACGGCGCAGTACCGCTGCACGAGATCAAGTCCAAACTCCTGGCGCTGCGCGCTGCAGGCAAGCTTGATCGCGTCAAGATGTTGATGCTGACCAACTGCACCTTCGACGGCATCGTGTACGACGTCGGCCAGGTGATGGAGGAATGCCTGGCAATCAAGCCCGATCTGGTGTTCTTGTGGGACGAGGCGTGGTTCGCCTTCGCCCGCTTCCATCCTGTGTACCGCCCCCGTACCGCAATGGAGGCGGCCAGCACACTCGCCGATAAGTTGCGTTCGGCTGAGTACCGGGCGCAGTACGAGGCGAGCCTGCCGCGCGATGAGAGCGCAGCGGCCATGCGTAGCCAGCGCCTCATCCCCGACCCGGCGCGGGCTCGGGTGCGCGTCTACTCAACGCATTCGACGCACAAGACCTTGACGGCGCTGCGGCAGGGCTCGATGATCCACGTTTATGATCAAGACTTTGCCCTGATGGTGGCGGAAGGCTTCCATGAGGCCTACATGGCGCACACCTCGACCTCCCCCAATTATCAGATCTTGGCCTCTCTTGATCTTGGTCGGCGGCAGGCTGCGCTGGAGGGCTTCGAGCTCGTGCAACGCCAGCTCGAGTACGCGATGAAGCTGCGCGATGCGATTGATCATCATCCGCTGCTGAGCAGGTACATGCACTGCCTGAGTACGGCAGAGCTCATTCCCGAGCGGTACCGCGCCTCCGGCATCGCCCAGCCGCTACGTACCGGCCTGAACAACATGGTGACGGCCTGGGAGCAGGACGAGTTCGTGCTCGATCCCTCACGGGTGACTGTCTACATCGGTCTTACCGGCATCGACGGAGCAACGTTCAAGCGCGCACAGTTGATGGACAAGTTCGGTATTCAGATCAACAAGACATCCCGCAACACCGTGCTATTCATGACCAACATCGGGACGACGCGCAGCTCGGTCGCCTACCTCATCGAGGTTCTGGTGATCATCGCCCGCGATATCGACAACCGGGCGGCGGAGATGAATCTCGCGGAGCGCGCGGCGTTCGAGCGCGCCGTGATGCATATGACGAATCCGACTGCGCCGTTGCCCGATTTCAGCGGATTCCACCCGGCCTTTCTCAGCCAGAGTGATCCACCGACTCCGGAAGGCGATGTCCGTAGGGCCTTCTTCCTCTCTTACGACCACACCATGTGCGAGTATCTGCCGGCCGAGGAGGTAGAGGAAAAGATGGATGGCGGTGAGCTCGTGGTCTCCGCGACGTTCGTGACGCCGTATCCACCGGGTTTCCCCGTGCTGGTGCCCGGGCAGCTCTTCAGCAAGGAGATCTTGTCCTTCATGCGCAGCCTCGATACGCCGGAGATCCACGGCTACCAGCCGGCGCTCGGATACCGCGTCTACACGTCGAAGGCGATGGAGATGGTCGCCGAGCGAGCCAGAGGCTGACGCCGCCGCTGTCCTGGACGAGTGAGCAAGCAGACACGCCTTTCGTCTGCGAGCGAATGAGGAAGGCAGCGGCTACCTCGCGTCAGCCTCAGCGAGCGGAGCGAGCCATCAAACACCGGTTGAGTCCTATGCTGCCGCTATGACCGAGACAGGGTCTGTCGACAAAGTCGGCGACCTCTTGGCGTCTCGCCGGCGGCACCGCTTTGTGGGGCGCGCATCCGAAGTCGAGCTGTTTCGGGTCGCTCTGGAGTCGCCCGAACCGCCGTTCCTGGTACTCCACATCCACGGTCCACCAGGCATTGGCAAGACCAGCTTGCTGGACGTCTGTGCTGAGCTGGCAGCCGACGCGGGCGCGAGGGTGATTCGTCTGGACGGCCATGACCTCGTGCCGGCGCCACCCGCCGTGCTTGATGCGCTAGGTGTGCTCAAGGCGCCAGAAGGGGAGAGCCATCTCGCCACGCTCTCCGACCAGGGCCGATTGGTGATCATGTTCGACACCTACGAGCGGCTGGGGCAGCTGGATGAGTGGGTACGCACCTGGTTGGTGCCGCGCCTACCGGCTACAGCACTGACGGTGCTGGCCGGTAGGGCGGCGCCGGATTCGGCCTGGCGGGCAGATCCGGCCTGGCGGGAGCTCTTGCGTGTGGTGTCGCTGCGCAATCTGAGCCCTGACGACAGCCGCCAATACCTGCACGCATGTGGCGTCGATCCTGCCCGCGTCGACAAGCTGGTGGAGCTGGCCCATGGTCACCCGCTGGGGCTGTCCCTGCTCGCCGATGTGGTCGTTCGTGGCGGCGAAGCGACCGTCGATCCCCTGACCCCGGATCTGGTGGGTACCCTGCTCCGACGCTTCGTCGAGATCGTTCCCGGTGGGCGGCATCGCCGTGCTCTCGAGACCTGCTCCCTCGCCAGAGTGACCACCGAGACGCTATTGCGAGAGGTGCTCGAGCTGGAGGATGCACACGACCTGTTCGGCTGGCTGCGCGAGCTTGCCTTTGTGGAGTCGGGGCCGGAAGGTGTTTACCCGCACGACTTGGCTCGCGACGCCCTGGAGGCCGATCTTCGCTGGCGGGACCCAGACGGCTACCGCCAGCTTGTTCGCAGGCTCCGCGGCTACATCAACCGTCGCCTTCAGACATCTCACGGCCAGGACCAGCAGCGCGCGATCGCCGACGCCAAATACATGTTCCGCCGACTCCCTGGCGTTCCGTCGCCGGTTGACTGGGCTGCCTGGGGGCAGCAGCATCCCGAGCCAGCACGACCGGCGGACCGCGAGTCGATCTTGGGCCTGGTCCTCGCCTGGGAGGGGGAGGAGTCGTCGATGCTTACTGCGCGATGGTGGGACCGGCAACCTGAGGGCTTCTTCGCGGTTCGGGACCAAGACGGCTTGGTGGCTGGCTTCGTCGCCGTGCTGGACCTGACCCGAGCATCCGCTGTGGACATTGCGGCCGACCCCGGCGCCCGCACAGCCTGGGAATACGCAGCGCAGCACAGTGCGCCTCGACCAACTGAGATGATCACCCAATCCCGGTTCATCGTCGACCGGGATGCGTACCAGGGGCCGTCCCCTGCCCTCAATGCCGTGGCGATCCTGGCGATGCAGCGTTACCTGAGTACGCCGAACCTGGCCTGGGACTTCCTTACGCTGGCCGACCCGGAGCGGTGGGACGCCTACTTCGCGGCAGCCGACCAGCCGCGCGCCAAGGGCGCCGACTTTTCCGTGCACGGCCGGCGTTACGGGCTGTTCGCCCACGACTTCCGACAGGTCCCCATGAGCGCCCTGCTGGAACGCATAACCGAGCGCGCTCTCGCCCAAGACATCGCGCCGTCCCCGGCGACGAGCAAGCCGGCGTTGCTGGTGCTCTCCCAGAGCGAGTTCGACGATTCCGTACGGCAGGCAATGCGCGATCTGCGCCGACTGGATCTGTTGGCCCGCAACTCGATGCTGCGAACCCGCCTGGTCCACGACAGAGCCGGGGACGAGGAGCCGACCGGGGCAACGCTGCAGACGCTGCTGTCTGCGGCAATCGAGACGCTGCGGGAAAACCCGCGCAACGACAAACTGTGGCGGGCTGTCGAGCGGACCTATGTGCGTCCGGCCGCCACCCAAGAGCGAGCGGCCGCGGCACTGGGGCTGCCGTTCAGCACGTACCGCCGCCACCTCACCCAGGGCATGGATCGGGTCGTGGCTTGGCTATGGGACGAGGAGATCTACGGCAAACATCACTGAGCACAATCGAGCACCATCTGGTCTGGGAACCGAGCAATTTGTGGGCGCAGTCTCTCCCTATCAAGGAGGTGGCTGCGATGAATACCCAGATCGGAGACCGGGCAGTCGTGCTCGGCGCAAGCCTGGCGGGACTGCTGGCCGCCCACGTCCTCGCCGACAGCTACGAACACGTGATCGTCATCGACAGAGACGAGCTGCCGGAGACATCCATGCACCGGCGAGGCGTCCCGCACGGCCGGCACCTTCATGCGCTAGCCGCGCGCGGGCAGCAAGCCCTGGAGGAGCTGTTCCCCGGGCTCACCGCGGAACTGGTCGCTGACGGAGCGAAGGCCGGTAGCTTGCTGGCCGACGCGCGGATGTACCTCAGCGGCCACCGGCTTCGGCAGACCGACACCGGTCTGGTGCTGCTGTGCGCCAGCAGACCGTTCCTGGAGGCACATATCCGCGCCAGGGTGCGGGCCCACCCCAGCGTAACTTTTTTGGAACGCTGCGACGTCGTCGGGCTGGCCACCACCCCGGACAATCGTCGGGTGAGCGGGACGCGGGTGTTGCGTCGGGCCGACAGCAGTGCCGAGGAGGTCCTGCTGGCCGACCTCGTGGTTGACGCCAGCGGCCGCGGCTCGCGCACCCCAACATGGTTGGATTCGCTCGGCTACCCCCGGCCGGACCTGGAGCAGGTGCGGATCGGGCTGGCTTATGCCACCCGGATCTACCGGCTTCCGTCCGATGCCCTCAACGGCGACCTGGCAATCCTGGACGCCGCCACGCCCCAGCTGCCACGGACCGGTGCCCTTATGGCACTCGAGGGCGATCGGTGGATGCTGACGCTGGCCGGCATTCTCGGTGACCATCCGCCCACCGACCCCGACGGCTTCCTCGACTTCGCCCGGTCGCTCCGGTTTCCCGACATCTACGAGGCGATCCGCGACGCCGAACCGCTGGATGATCCGGTCAGCTTCCGCTTCCCGGCCAGCGTCCGACATCACTATGAGCGACTGCCGCGCTTTCCTGCAGGCCTGCTCGTCACAGGGGATGCCGTGTGCAGCTTCAATCCGATCTACGGCCAGGGGATGAGCGTGGCAGCCCTGGAGGCGCTCGCCTTGCGCCGCCACCTAGGCCGAGGCATAGCGCTGGAGCCCGATCGCTGGTTCCGTGACCTCGCTCGCGTTGTCGATGTGCCGTGGGACATGTCAGCGGGCGGCGACCTGGCCTTTCCGGGCGTACCGGGACGCAAAACGGTCAAGGTTCGCTTGCTGAGTGCCTACCTGGCCAAGCTCCATGCCGCCGCGGCCCAGGATGCCCGCCTTGCAACCGCCTTTGTCCGCGTCTCCGGGCTCGTCGCACCGCCCCAGTCGCTGCTGCGTCCGAGCGTCGTGCTGCGTGTCCTGACAAAACGGCCAGGCGTTGCGGCCCGGACGGCTCCCGACCTCTCGGTCACACCAAGCGATTGACAATCCGAGCGGTCACGGCTGCCGTGTCCGGTCGCGCCACAGCAGCCAGGCCACCACGGCAGTCAAGACGAGCTGGAGTGCGATGCCGACCATCTGGGCCACCGCGTCGCCAGTGGGGAAGCCCTCCAGATGCAGGGCGTGGTACACGGCGTGCGGTACGGCGTACACGGCAGTTGCAATGATCGCGACCACGCTCAGCAGCCATTGACCGGTCACCGCTGCGGCGACGAGCAGCACCGTGAGAGCGAGACTGAGCTCACCGACGTCACGGGTGAGGTGTTCGTTGTACGGCGGCAGCAGCGAGACCCATCCGTGTCCGGGTAACGGGAAGCTGCGGTAGAAGCTCATGGGCGCGAGCAGCCCCCACACCCCAACGATGGCCTCCAATGCGGCGAGGATCCCTAAACCTGCTCGTACTGGTACCGATGTCGTTCGCGCCTGCTGTGTCGGCCCCGTGGTCACGATGGTGCTGAGGATTCGATCGGAGCGGTCTTCCGCCTCGTCAGCCGCGAGTTGATCACTGCGTTGCCAACGCGGAAGCCAAGATTCCGGCTGAGGATCTCGAAACGACTCGTGGCGTGGAACTGTTTCGCCGCGCGCCGGGACTCGAGCACGGCCTTCCGGCCTCGAGCCGCGATGCCGGCTGCCACGCGATCAGCGTCGCCGGGAAGGTATCCCGATCCGAGCAGCTCGGCCAGCGCCAACGCGTCGATCATCGCCGTGTTGCCGCCTTGGCCCTGAAACGGGCTCATCGGATGGGCCGCATCACCAAGCAGCCAGACGTTGCCATCGCGGATCTGCTTGCTGGGATCCCGGTCGTCATAGCCGCGCGGCTTGATCGACTCCGGATCGGCCGCTGCAGTGATCGATCCGATCAACGGATGCCAGTCCGCCGTTGCCTCCCGTACGCGATGGAGCAGGTCGGCCTTGCTCATCGACTCTAGCGCGGACGGCTCGACAGCGGAGGTGTAGGAGAAGTGCACGCCGCCGGGCTGGCGATAGCAGAAGAAGGAGTCACCATGATCACCTAGGGTCATGAAATAGCCGCCGCTGAGCAGCGGATCCTCCGATGCCAGAGCGGCATCTCCGGTAATCGCGGAGAGTCCGAGGGAGTGTGGTGCGTCGTCGATCAGCTGGCGTCGCAGCGCCGAGCCCACCCCGTCGCAGCACACCACCACATGGCCCTCGGTATGCCGACCGCCGGTGAAGATCACTCGGATACGGTTGTCCATCATCTCGAAACCGAGAGCCTGGAACCCATAGCGCACCGAGTCGCCAGGCAGCGCCTCGGCAAGCACCGACTGCAGATGATCACGTTGTGCGCGGTAGGTCTGGCGTGAGTCGTCATTCCCGGACGGGAGGGCCAGCAGCGTAGCGCCCCGACGGTCGGTGATCACAAAATTCGTCACCTGCTGCGCGCCACCGGCGAGCACCTCGTCTCGCAGCCCGAGTCGCTCAAGAACGGCCAGCCCTGTCTCGCCCTTGAGCCCAATCGCATAGCTCTTGCGTCGATCGGCGGGTGAGGCATCGCGCTCGTACAGCTCCACGTCATGCTGCGGCGCCAGCTGAGCCAACGCGGCTGCGAGTGTCAGACCGCTGATGCCGGCGCCGACGATGATCACCTTCATGATCGACCTCCTGGTTGATCATGCTACAAACGCCGACTTGTCAGAGTCTCAGCACCATATAGGGTGCTGAGACTCTGACAAGTCGGCGTATTGAGGTGTTGTGCTATGACGGCCGTAAGGTACGCGAACAGTATGGCTGGCGCAATCACCAGCCGCACGCTGAGCGTGTTGAGGTCCGGCCAGCCGCCGACAACGAGAGCCGACACCACAGCCGCCACGCCTCCGACGGTCCAGCCCCTCCGGCCAAGCCAGAGATAGCGCCGCGCAAAGACCAAGCAAGCCGCGATCGCTCCCACAACACTCAGTCCGAAGCCGATCTCATGCAAAACTCCGTGCCAGCTCATCGCGGGCGCCCCGTCTGGAGCACCCGGGCGGGAAGCCGGCGCCGGCATCGGTGGTGAAGAGGCCGGCGATGATCAGCCCGACACCAACAACGCCGACGAGCAGCGGTCCCCAGGTGCCGCCACGCGCCAGACGGAGTGCTACTCGGAGCCCAACCGCGCCGAGCACGTACAACGTCCCGCTGACCACGAAGTTGGCGATCTGGATCCAGCCCAGTTGACCGAGCGCGAGCAGGCTGATCGGGTGCCGGGCAAGATCAAATCTTGAGCGGCTGACGGCCTGGATCAGGCTAGCCGCGATGAACAATGGACCGGCAGCAATGCCGCAACGGAGCAGGTTACGTTTCATGATCAAGATCCCTTCTCAGCGGCGCTCCTTGTCAGCGCCTCTCACCTGAGACGTCGGATCTGAGGTCTGCCACCGGACATGGGCAGGGTCAGCTGTCCGGCAGACGCGCCGCGCGGCTGATCAGATAGCGCTGTTGCGGCAGGTTTGTCGCTCTGCGAGCTGCGGCACGGTACGCCTCGCGGGCGGCGTCCGTATCGCCGCTCATCTCCAATAGGTGTGCCCGGACCGAATGAAGCCGGTGGTCTTCCGCCAGCTGCTTGTCTTTGGCCAGTGTCTGTACCCGCTCGAGTCCAGCGGCTGGGCCATCGGCCATTGCGACCGCGACCGCGTGATTCAGGGCAACCATGGGGTTGTCCGAGCTCTGCAGCAGCAACTCATACAGCGCCTTGATCTGCGGCCAGTCGGTTTCCTCCGTGCTCGGGGCCTCGTCGTGGATCGCCGCGATCGCCGCCTGCAGTTGATAAGGCCCGGTCGGCCCGCGCGGCAGCGCTGCGGTGATCAATGCAATGCCCTCGGTGATGTAGTCGCGGTTCCATAGGGCGCGGTCCTGCTCGGCCAGAGGCACCAGCTCTCCGGTCGGCATAGTCCTCGCCATGCGACGGGCGTCGGTAAGCAACATCAGCGCCAAGAGCCCGACAGCCTCCGCGTTCTCGGGCAAGAGTTCGTGGACAATCCGGGTGAGCCGGATCGCCTCGGTGGCCAGCTCGACGCGATGCAGGCTCGGCCCGCTGGTAGCGGCGTACCCCTCAGTGAAGATCAGATAGAGAACGTGCAACACTGCCGCCAGCCGTTCGGTGCGCTCCTGGAGAGCCGGCAGCTGAAACGGAATCCCGCTGTCCTTGATCTGTTGCTTGGCTCGAGTAATTCGCCGGGTCATGGTGGCCTCCGAGACGAGAAAGGCCCGCGCGACCTCACTCGTCGTCAGTCCACCGACTGCCCGCAGCGTGAGCGCAATCTGCGAGGAAGGCGATAAAGCGGGATGGCAGCACATGAACAACAAGATCAACGTGTCATCGGAGTCCGCGGACCGATGGCGCGTGTCAGACTGCTGCAGCGGTAGCTCCCAGCCGGCGACGGCGTCCTCGCGGCGTCGGCGGGCCTGCTCATTACGCAGCATGTCGGTCAATCGGCGCGCTGCCACCGTGATCAACCATCCCTTGGGATTGGTCGGAACGCCGCCGTCGGGCCACTGGGTTGTGGCCGCCACCAATGCCTCCTGGACCGCATCCTCAGCAAGATCGAAGTTTCCGTAGCGGCGTACCACGGCACCAAGAACCTGCGGCGCCACCTGGCGCAGCAGGTCCTCGACATCAGCCGCGGGCACTGGCCTGCTGATCAGTACGCGATCTCGTCGGCGGTTTCCATGATCGGCCGCACGTCCGCGTACGCATTGGCCGCGACATGGTCCGGTGCCGGGCAGCCGGCCAGGCGGCCGGCGATCTCGCTCGCACGATCGAAGCTGTCGCATTCCACGATCCAGTAGCCGGCGAGCACTTCCTGGGTCTCTGCGTACGGGCCGTCGGTGACAAACGGCGAGCCGTTACGCGCACCAAGACGCCTGGTGTGCACTGGCGCGGCCAACGCTCTGGTCTCGACCAGCTCGCCGGCCTCGGCAAGCTCGGTATTGAAGCCCTCCATGAAGGAGGCCATCGCGGCGAAGTCCTCAGGCGACCAGGCCGGCAGGTCGCTCGGCTGACCGGCCATCCCGTCGTAATCCTGTTGCGAGGCATAGCTCAAGATCATGTATTTCATCTCACCCTCCTTGTTCCTGGCACCTACTTGGTGCTCTCACCGTGACGTCGAGGCTGAGCACGCATCCCGGACATCAGACGAGAAGTCCCCTCCTGGAGTTCCTCAGATGCGACTGGGTCCATGAGCCGTTCTTCCGCACCCGGCCACAAAAGTAGGCTCAATCGGGTGCTTGGGAACATTTTCTCCTCACAAGGCCACGAATTTTTGGCCGGTCTGGTGGCCGGCTCGGCTGAGGCTCAAGAGGTGTGCGCCCCGAGAACAACGGAATAGGTTGTTGTCAACCGGATCACTTGCTGAGCGCGTTCTAGGTTCGTGGGCGATTCGGTACCTCGAAGCGAGGTGATCATGGCGAGTGAACAGCTCATCGCCCCCGATCCCGACGTCCGCGCTCGAGCGGTGACTGACTTCACGGCGTGGGTGAGCGACCATCACCGCCCGCTGCTGGATTTCGCCCGATTGATCGCAGGTGATGCGGCAACCGGCGAGGATCTGCTGCAGATCGCGCTGGCGCGCGCCTATCTCAAGTGGGCCAAGATCAGCGCTCGCGGCGAGCACCCGCTTGGCTACGTACGACGCATCATCGTCAATGAGAACGCTTCGCTGTGGCGCCGCGCATGGCGGCGTCGGGAGAGATCCACTGACTCAGTACCGGAAGCAGGCACGCTCGATCCGACATCAATCGACACAACCTGGGAAATGGTGCAAGCGCTGCCCTCGCGGCAACGGGCTGCGGTGGCCCTACGGTTCTACGCCGACCTCAGCGTCGCCGAGACGGCCGAGGTCATGGGCTGCTCGGTCGGTGCGGTGAAAACTCACACGTCCCGGGCCCTGGCGAAGTTGCGAGAGGCGCTGGCCGACGGAGGTGAACATGACTGATCTCTTCGAACGCCGACTGGCCGAGCAGCTGCAAGCGCACCCACTGCCGGAGGAGATTCCAGATCTAGGCATCCGGAGCGTACGGCTCGGGGAGCGCATCCGGCGCCGTCGCCTTGGAGCTGTCGTTGTGGCTCTGGTCCTCTTGCTGATCATCCCGGTTGCATCTGGTCTGTGGCGGCTTGCGACTGGTACCGAGGAACCGCCAGTGATCAGCCCCACGAGCCCTCCGCCTCAGGCTTCTACTCCACAGACGATGGCGATCCTCGACCTTCGCCTGTTGGGCGCTGCTCCGGAAGTCAGCACCGTGCGCCAAGGGTCGGTTTGGTTTCCGTCTGGGGAGACCGTGAAACTACCGAACGGGCAGTTCGGTTCGATCGCGGAATACGGCTCCAAGCTCGCTTGGCTGACTCGTGCCGGAGGTGAGTTCCGGCTGAATGTGTCAGCTGAGCGCTTGCCGATCGCCACGAATGGAAGCGGGGTGAGCGGCGTCGAGCCAGGCCCGAGTGGATCTGTCATGGTACGGACGAAGGCTGGTCCGGTGTTCCTCACGAGCGGCGGGACGCTCATAGCACCGTCCCGGCCAGAGTTGCGTACCAACCGGATGGTTGCCACAGCCGACGACCTCTGGGTGGAGAACGGCGGGCGGGTGTTGCGGGTTCAGATGGCTGACCTCGAGAGTGGCTCGTTCAAGATGCAGACCTATCCACAATGGCGGAAGGTCGTCGTCGGTGACCCGCGCGCAGATCGTGTCGTCGTGATCGATGATCGGGGCTGCCAGGCGGTCCTCAACGGCTCGACTGCTGCGCTGGTGTGGCGTGGCTGCGACTGGAAACTCAGCGCGTTCTCATCCGACGGTCGACTTGGTGCAGGTCGCAGTCTCAAGATTGGCGCCATCGGCATCATCGAGCTAGGCACAGGCCAAGTGGCGCTCGGAGTCTACCCAGAGGCCACGGTCGGACCGCAGATGGTGTTCGACGATGCCGGTCGGCTCAACTTCCGGGTGGGCGATCCGGGCGTGATCAACGCCTTCGCCGCTTGTGACCTGCCCGCTCAGTGCTGGATGTCATCCGTCGCATCTGCGGATCCGATCGGATTCGTGTTGCCGAACCGGAAGTGACACTCACCGCTGTATGGCACCGCACTTCACATCGTCTACATGGTCTTGGCATCGTCTGCAGCTGATGCCATGACCGCGTAAAGGATGCGAAGTCGGCTCGTCGCAGAGAGCGGCCGCTTGAGCCGGAGTCCGCTGTCACTCTGGCTGGTTGTCCACTGGCCCAGAGATCCGATAGGGGGTGTCGAATCCTTCATACATCAGGTGCGCGACCATCCCGTCAGCCGAGTGCTTCAAGTTGTGGCAGTGGTCCATCCAGATGCCAGGGTTATTGGCCACGAAGGCGACGTCGTAGCTCTCGCCCGCGGCGACATTGAGGGAGTCGACCCACCACGGGCTTCCGGTCGCCGGTACGCCATTGCGAGCGAGCACGACCAGATGGTGGCCGTGCAGGTGCATCGGATGTATCTCGCTACTGCGGTTCTCTATGTGCGTTACGACCACGTCGCCCTCGCGCACCACGAACATCGGGACGTTTGGATAGATGTGGCCGTTGATCGACCACCACATCCCCGGTCGACCGCGTACAAATCCGGGTCGACGTCCGATCACATAGTCGAACCTGCGAGTTGGCCGGGCGGGGTCGAAGCCGAGCGGCTCCGGTGTCCCGTACGTCAGAAGGTCCAGCTTTTCCCCAGGCTGCGGCGGTGCCGCTGCATTGCTGACGCTGGGTCCGACGATCACTGCGATCGCCTTCGAGAGTTGGATCATCGCTGCGGAGCCGTCAGCGGGCACCTGGACTTCAAGATCGGCCCTGGCGCCGGCGGTGAGGGTGAGCGAGCGGCCGGAAACCTCGGATGGTTCGTGCACGTCGGTGCCATCAATAGCCAATAACCGGTACGAGCCGCTCGACCAGACCTCCATCGGCCCGTTGTCGGTGTTGGTGACCCGGACCCGGACCCGCTGACCCGGGCGTGCCGGCACCTGCAGATCCTCGGCCTTGCCGTTGACGGTGTGTACGCCCCCATACGTGTGAGCAAGCGCCGACACATCCACCGACTGGGCGATGCCTGACTTCGGCGTCACCACCAGCGCCCCGAACATTCCACCGGCCACCTGGGGGTTCGAGACCTGGTGTGAGTGGTACCAGAAAGAGCCTGCTTGATCAGCAACGAAACGGTAGGTGAACTCGCCGCCCAGCGGCACCGCATCTTGGGTGACCCCGGCGACGCCGTCCATCGCATTCGGCACGTCGACCCCGTGCCAGTGCAGCGTGACACCGGCGCCGACCGACTCGTTGCGGAGGTGGACCTCCACCAACTGGCCCTGTACGGCACGGATTTCGGGTCCCGGCGACGTGCCGTTCAGCGTGTACCGGGCAAGCGATGGACCGCCGCTCGGCTGCTGCTGACGTGCTACCAGGTCGACCCGTACGTCCGCCGGCCGGCTGGGGTCGGCGATCAGCTCGGTGATAGAGCGGGTCGACGTCGAGCGGTGGCCTAGCTGGTGGTGATCATGTCCAGCGATCGCGAGATCAGACTGTACGCCGCCATAGTCGGGATAGCCCATGTCCATCACCGAATATGCCGGCGGCATCAGGCTGGCCAGCCACATCCAGGTCAGCGGAGCCACGATGGCCACGGTGGCGAGGACGGGGAGGGCGACCCGAGCCCTTCGTCGGGTACCAGCCGAGCTCATGATCGATCAGCCGTCCGCATCGTTCAGATCTCCATGGTCAAACGCGTCGGCGCCGGTCAGACCGGCGCCGTCACCCGCTCCTCGGAAGGTGAAGCGTTGCTCCGTTGCGCATGGCGCATCCGGCGCCCGGCGTACAGGGCCACGCCGAACAGCGCCAGAGCATTGAGGCCGTGTAACAACCCGACCGCGGGGATCTCGTGGCCGAGAAATCCGAGCTGGCCTTGGACGACCACCAGCACGAAGATGATCACGGCCCACTTGATCGCTCCACGGACCTTGGTGAAGAAAGAGATGATCAACAACAGCAGCGCGATCCCCGGTATCACGAAGGTCCCATTGATTCCGTGCACGATGAAGCCGAACACCTCAGGGAACGGTGAGGCCTCGCTTTCCATCACGGCCTTGTCGAGTACCCCGCCACCATCGACCCACTTGCCCAGGCCGGCAATTGCCCAGACCACGGCCATTGCCTGAATGGCCACCTCGGCGGCCACCAAGTACGCGAGCACCTTGTACGCAGCTTTCATGACACCCCTTCCATTTCCCTATCGGAGTTGACCGTTGAGGGCTTGATACCGAAGACCATGCGGGCAAGTACCAAAGGCCAAGCCGGAAATGCCAACCAGCTCATCGCGCCGAGCACGATTCCGGGTATTGCGAATGCCAGCGGGTGCCCGAATCCCCAACCGACCAGATAGCCCGCCGCCGTGATCAACAGCGCAACCGGGAAGCTCGCCCCGAGCAAGAGGCCGAAACGAGTGACCGATCTGGGCAGCGTGCCATGACGATGCCCGACCGAGCTGACGACCAAGACCCACGCGTAGACGAGCAGGAACGCCCCCACAACCAGCAGCACCTCGATGTCGAAGTCCAGAACACCGGCAACGAGCAAGAGTTGGAGTGCGGCCACGGCGACCATCGCTGCTATGGCGATTGCGGTGCTCACCCGGACGAACCGGCTGGGGGGCAGCCAGCGACGTAAGGCCATAGCAACGGGGATCATGGCCAGGAACTGCACCGCGATCACCCAGTCATTAGCCGTGCCCAGCCAACCGAAGCTGTTCTGAACCTCGCTGAACGGCCGCGCTAGCAGGTAGAACAGCGCTAGCAGGACATTGGCCACCAACCCGGCGATGCCAGATATCCATGCCCACCGCCTGGGCCCGCCGATCCGCTGCTCCGAAGGATGAACAGTCGTTAGCACGCCGCCAGGATTTGCGGGGAGCCATCCTGCTGTCACGGGACGATGTCCCGTGCTGATCAGGATTTTTCGGCCGTTTGCCGGCCGCGCGTCCACACCTCAGAATGGGCCGTGTGCGCCTCGGCGGTGGTGAGTGCCCAGGCGCTTCCTGCGTGGCGTCGGATCCTCGCTCGCCGGGCTGCACCGGCGCTAGCGGCGATACTCGTGCTGCTGGGCGTCATCGGCGTCGCGGTCCGGTTGGATGCCCCTGGCGACGGTACGGCCGTCTCGTTCTGGCAAGTAGACGGCGTGATCATCGACGTGCCCGACCCTTCAGCCAGCCGAGAGTTGCACACCGGCGACCTCGTCACTGTGATCGCTGGACATCGACTGGTCGATGGTCTCGGCGGTCTCCCGGCACCGGTCCCGGGAGACCAACTGATCTACGACATCGTCCGCAACACCGCGCCAGCTCAGGCGCCAGTCCGTGTTGATCATGTCGATCCGTACCCGCTGCTGGTGGCTGGCTGGGGGAATTTGATCTTCGTCGTCGCACTGGCGGCGTTGGCGGGTGCGCTGTACGTTCGGCGACCTGGTGAGCCGGCGACCACACCCCTGCTGATCAATGCCGCCGCCCTGTTCGGCAGCACACTGGCGCACGAGGCCGGCCTGCCCGCTCTCGCGCTAGCCACCGGTGGGCCGCAGTTGTGGCTGTACAACCTGAACATCATCGGCTCGTACACGATCGCTTGGGGGGCAGCGCTCGCCTTCGCCTTGGAACTGACGCGCAATGATCGGTGGCGACGGCGCAACCTGCGAGCGGTGGCCTACGCCACTCCCCCGCTGCTGATGGTGGCCTGGATGGCGATCGCGGCGATCCTCGCACCCAACGGTCTGCGTTGGTTCGATCTTGTCTACGCAGGCACCACGGTCATGGTTGCGGGATCCTTGGTGACCGGGTCGGTGCTCGGGGTCGTGGCGTACCGACGCAGCTCGGACGCGCTGACCCGGAGCAGGCTGCGCTGGATCGCTGGTGGGAGCATCGCGGCCGCGGTCATCAGCATCGCGTTCTGGCATCTGCCCGAGATCCTGACCGGGCATCAGTTGTTGCCGACAGGTGCGCTCGGGCTGTCCGGGTTGCCTTTCGTGCTGGGCATCGCGGTGGCGCTGCGCCGGCATCGGCTGTTCGACATCGAGCGGCTAGCCAACCGGTCCTTGGTGTATGTGACGGTGGTGGCGATTCTCGTTGCCGGCTATGCCACTTTGGTCGCCCTGCTCGTCAGCGGGCTCAATCTCTCCGGAACCACCGCCGCCGCGCTCGCGGCAGCCGCCGCCGCATTGGCCCTTGCACCATTGCGAAACCTGGCACAGCGCACCGTCAACCGACTGATGTACGGCGAACGGGACGATCCAGCCGGTGTGCTGGCCCGACTCGGAACGCGGATGCAGGGCGTCATGCTGCCCGACGAGGTCCTGCCCGCCGTCGTGGAGACCGTTGCCCAGTCGCTGCGGCTGCCGTACGTCGCGATCGATCTCGCGGATGGGAACGGCACGTTTCGGGTCGCTGCCGAGCACGGCGCGCCGATCGGAACAGTTCACACGGAAACGCTGAGCCACCATGGAGCCGAAGTTGGCCGGCTGCGGGTTTCCGAACGTGGCCGCGACGACCCGCTCGAGCCTGCCGACCTGGAGCTGGTGAGTTCGCTGGCCGGCGAGATAGGCCCAGCTGTGCAAGCCGTGCGACTGCATCAGGATCTGCTGCGGTCCCGGGCCGAGGTCGTGGCCTTACGGGAGGATGAGCGGCGCCGGTTGCGACGCGATCTCCATGATGGGCTGGGTCCCACGCTGGCAGCCATCGGTCTCAAGGCAGGGTTGGCGGCGCGTGAGGTACCACCCGATTCGGCGGCTCGGGCCTTGCTGGGTGAGATCGACACGGAGGTGAAAGCGAGCATCGGCGATATCCGGCGATTGGTCGAGGCGCTCCGGCCACCTGCCCTCGACGAACTCGGACTGCTCGGTGCCGTACGGTCCCGTGCAGCCGCACTGGCCGGCGACATCACGATCGAGGTGTCCGGGTCGGAGCCGGCCGCCGCATTGCCCGCAGCGATCGAAACCGCCGCGTACCGAATCGTGGTCGAGGCTATGACCAACGCCGTACGGCATAGCGGTGCGGCCCACTGCGCGGTATTGATCATGGTCGATGACGACGCCGCCGAGGTGGTCGTTCGGGACGACGGCCATGGCCTGGTCGCGGATCGCACGCCAGGTGTCGGATTGCGATCCATGCAGGAGCGCGCGGCCGAGGTGGGCGGCACACTGTCGGTAACCTCGGCTGCCGAGGGCACCGTCATCACTGCGCGGTTGCCATTGAGCTTGAGAGGTGCAGTTGATCACGCTGATCCTCGCTGATGATCACCCGGTGTTTGCATCCGGGCTGCGCGCTGTCTTCGATGCGGAGCCGGACTTGACAGTGCTAGAGGTGGCAAGTACGGGACGCGAGGCGGTGCGCGCAGCGACAGAACACCGGCCGGATGTGGCCGTACTTGATATCACCATGCCCGATGGTGACGGGCTCTGGGTCTGTGATCAACTGCGTGCCGCCGGACTCGGCATACGCGTCCTCATCCTCACGATGTCCGACGACGACGAGAACGTATTGGCAGCGCTCCGCGCCGGGGCGTACGGCTACACGCTCAAGGGCGCAGGGCCCGACGAGCTCGTCGCGGCGGTCCATGCCGTTGCTCGCGGCGAGGCACTCTTCGGTGCGGGTATCGCGGCTCGGATGCTGCAGCATTTCGGCCGTTCGGCGGTCGCCTCGCCGTTTCCCCAGCTCACGGAGCGTGAGACCGAGGTGCTCGGGCTGCTCGCAGCAGGCCGCGACAATGCCGGTGTCGCGCGGCGCCTGGGAGTAAGCCCGAAGACGGTACGCAACCACGTGTCCAACATCATCACCAAACTGCACGTGTCGGACCGGTCGGGAGCCATCCTGCGGGCTCGCGATGCCGGTCTGGGTGGCGGAGTTGGCTCGAGCTGAGTTCCGTCCGAGTTGGTGTGCGGAGAATTGCGGTGTCATCATCGATGATCATCCAACGATGAGGGCGCGACGATGTCATGGTTCAGGTTGTTTCGACCCACTGTTCGCGACCGCCTGGCTCCGTACAAACTCAGGGCTGATGTGTTGGACGCAGCAGCTGCCATGGCATCTGACCAGCGCTCCGATGTGCAGGTAGCCCGAATGCAGTCCTCGCTTACCGACACCGAGACGGTGCTGCGGATGATGGACGGGCGGTACGCCAGGGCGATGGGCCTACTGGTGCTGACCAGCGAGCGGCTGCTTTTCCGCTCCCGGCGCGACAGTGGTTCTTCCTTCAGCGTGCCGCTGCAGGAGGTCGTCGCCATCGAGGCCTCTACACACAAAGTCTCCGGCACTGTCATCATCTTCACCACCGACGGCCGTCTCACCATCGACCAGATTCTCGGTACCCAAGGCGAGATGCTCGCCGATGACGCACGAGAGGCGATCCACGGCGAATCGCGGTCCGGCCGCGACCCGCTCGAGGTGCTGGCCGAGCTGCGCGCCCTGCGTGACAGTGGCGTGATCAGCGCCGCCGAGTTCGAGATTCGCAAATCCGCCATCTGGCGCGACATCTGAGCCGAGCTGGGTATGTTCTTGAACGATCGACGCGATGGGCGATAACGCATCCATCGTTGACGGCAGCCAATAGGACAGGTGGACGCAGTGGAATTTCGATACGTCGGTAACTCAGGCCTCAAGATCTCAGAGATCACTTATGGCAACTGGCTGACGCACGGTTCGCAGGTGGAAAACGATCAAGCTACGGCTTGCGTACGGGCCGCGCTCGACGCTGGTATTACGACGTTTGACACTGCGGACGTGTATGCGAACACCAAGGCCGAAACCGTACTCGGTGCAGCGCTAAAAGGGGAGCGACGCGAGTCGCTGGAGATCCTTACTAAGGTCTATTGGCCTACCGGGCCAGGTGGGCCCAACGATGTAGGGCTGTCCCGTAAGCACATCATGGAGTCGATCAACGGATCGCTGACCCGACTGCAAACCGACTATGTCGATCTTTACCAGGCACACCGCTATGACTCCGAAACCCCGCTCGAGGAAACCATGCAGGCGTTCGCCGACCTGGTGCGAATGGGGAAGGTGCTTTATGTCGGAGTCAGCGAGTGGACAGCGCAGCAGATCAAGGAAGGCCACGACCTCGCTGAGCAACTCGGCATCCAGTTGATCTCCAACCAACCGCAGTACTCGATGCTCTGGCGAGTGATCGAAGGCGAGGTCGTGCCAACCTGCGTCTCACTCGGCATGTCTCAGATCGTGTTCTCTCCCATTGCCCAAGGTGTGCTCACCGGGAAATACCGTCCTGGTGAGCAGCCGCCGCCCGGCTCGCGGGCTACCGATGACAAGGGCGGCGCGAACATGATCAAGCGATGGATGCGGGACGACGTGTTGGAGCGGGTTCAGCAGCTGGTGCCGCTCGCCGAAGAGGCAGGCCTTTCCATGGCGCAGCTCGCGGTTGCGTGGGTGCTCCAGAACGACAATGTCGCGAGTGCGATCATCGGGGCCTCGCGGCCCGAGCAGGTTCACGACAACATCGCAGCTGCTGCAGTCACACTCGAGGATGATCTGATGGACAAGATCGACAAGGTCGTCGATCCAGTGGTTGAGCGCGATCCGGGCAAGACGCTGGAGAACGCTCCCAAACCGCGCTAAGTCTGTCCGTAAACACGCCAGCGAGGAGAACGCCATGATCATTCGCGTCTTTCGACCGACGATCCACCCCGGCAAAGAGAGTGAGTTCGAGTCGTTTCTTCGCGACACGGCCATACCACTGGTATCGCAGCAGAAAGGGGTCGTGGCGCAGCACGTGGGTAAGCCGCGTGACTCATCCTCAACTGAATTCGTCTACGTCACCGTTTGGGAAGATGCGGAGTCGATACGAGCGTTCGCCGGCGAGCGCTGGCAGGAGGCAGTGATCACCCCCGAAGAGGAGCACCTGCTCAAAGACACCTGGATCGGGCACTACGAGGTCATCGAGACAGCCTGAACCCCCAGGTGCGTTTCTCCGCACACAGTCACGAATGTTGGCGATAGCGACTGACTCGGCCTAGAGACGTGGCCTTGTGCGGAGAAATGCAGCTTGAGGCGGGAACCGAGGCAATCGGACGAAGATCATCCGGCTAGGGTGCTGGCCGGCAATTTTCTCAGAATCGCCCCCGAGCGGAGGCCAGCCCACGCCGATTGAGCGTAAATCCTCGGCGTACTCTTCCGCTCGGGGGC
>DASVEX010000294.1:0-8886 GCA_036380335.1 Propionibacteriaceae bacterium
GCTGGGCAGTGACCGATCAGGGTTCGACGGCTATGGCATCGGAGGAGCGTTGGAGAAGGACAACCTCGGCACCATCGTCCGGTGGGTCGCTGAGGAGTTGCCCGTGGACAAGCCTCGTCATCTGCTGGGTATCTCGGAGCCAGATGACATCTTCATCGCGATCGAGAACGGCGTTGACACCTTCGACTGCGTTGCCCCGTCGCGTGTGGCGCGCAACGCCGCCGTCTATACGACCCGTGGCAGGTTCAATGTAAATGCCGCACCGAGTCGGCGAACCTTCGCGCCGATCGACGATGATTGCGACTGCTACACGTGTGCGCACTACACCCAGGCGTACCTGCATCATCTGTTCAAAGCTCGCGAGATGCTTGCCTCGACCCTCTGCACGATCCACAACGAGCGATTCGTGGTACGCCTTGTCGACGACATCCGCGCCAGCATCGAGGACGGCACGTTCTTCGACTTCAAGCTTGATTTTCTGGGCCGCTATTACGGGGATTCGTCGGCTCCTTGACTTGCACTGACGCGCCACCTTCTCCTGTGACGCGCCACTTATTTGTGGGGCGTACACGAGCAGGTGCGCGTGACGAGAGGGCGGCGCATCAGCTAGACGACGAGGCTTGGGTGACATCAGCCTTCGCAGCTGCGGTTCGCCTCGCTACGACGTTCGATCAAGAACGCGTCCATCGCTGACTTGGCGCAATCCGAATCGCTCGATCAAAGTCGGCGTGAAGAAGGTCTCGGCGTCCGCGACGTACCTCGCGGCGCCGTCGCCCGGCCCTCCAGGATTGAAAAGGAGCGTGCCGATGCGACTGTTCGGATCCTTGGCTGGCCGGCGGGCGACTGCGAGGGAGATGGTTGCTCCGGAGGGCTTCGACCAATCAATGGGGACCTTCAGAGTGCCGCACTGGGTCTGTGGCGATTTCTCACACGGTGACCAGGTGATCTTGAAGCGGGTCTGACCAGGATCCGCAGATGCCTGCAGCCCGGCAACTGTCAGGGCCACGCCGACGCCCAGAAGGCACGGACGAGGCCAATTCGCCGACGAACTCCATACCTTGCACTCCGCGACATCGCTGGGCGACCTTCCGCTCGTTGTGTTGGCCTCCGGGCAGAACGTGGAGCACGACCCGATCTGGCTACCGGCGCAGCAGCAATGGCTGCGACCGTGCCTGGAGTACGCCGATCGCCGCCATGATCGCCTCGTAGATCGCGCCGCTCGCCGCCAGGAGGACGACCAGCGCCAATAGTCCCAGCAGAATACGTCCAGTCCACAGGAGCCAGGGGTTCCGGCGCCGCTGCGGTTGCGGCGATGCGGCTGTGTTCGGTGACGAGGTCGTCGTTTCCGTGGGTCACTCCACAAGTCGCGTCGTTCAGCCCTCACAGCGGCGGTTAGCCTCGCTGTGCCGTTCGATCAAGAACGCATCCATGGCTGACTTGGTGCAATCTGAGGTAAAGACCGACGTGTGACCGTCGCCAGTAAGCGTCAACAGTGCGGTGCCATCGATCTGCGCTGCTAGGCCATGGGCCCAGATATAGGAATCGGATGGATCGTGAGCGGCGTGGATCATGAGCGTCGGCACCCCCCGGACGTTCAGCGTCTTGGGCGGGTTGGCCGGCTTGACAGGCCAGTCGATGCAGAAGTTGGTCTGCCAGGTTTCTGAGGCACCTTGCAAATGGGGGGCGAGCTGGAGGCCCAGCTCGAGCCGCTGTTGCATCTCGGCATAGGTATGCACTTGCGGCGCGTAGTCCAAGCACGCGTTGGCGAGCAGGCCGTGGTATCCATACTGTGGCTCCCCTGCTGGGCCGACGGCGAAGGCGGACGCATCACCATCGATCGCCTTCTGTAGTGCCCGCGACAGCCCAGCCCATGACTTATCAGGGCCAAAGATCGACGGGTCCTTGAACCGCAGCAAACCCTTCGTGCCCATCCGGATGTCCTCGCCAGTAACTGGACGCAGCGCACCTTGAGCCTGAATCGGATTCTGATCTGCCTGCTGGACTAGGCGATCGAAGACTGCCCGTACGTCTTGGCCGCGAAGCGCACAGGTCTCCTGACTCGGACACCAGTCGGCGAACCGGTTGAACGACTCCTCGGCTGCAATGATCTCGGTGGCAACCTGGTGCACCTCCGGCAGGCTGTGCTCCAGCGGCGCATCAAGGACCATTGCCTGAGTGCGGATGGGATACAGCTGGGCGTAGTTCGCGGCCACCTGAGTGCCGTAGGAAATGCCCAGCCAGTTGATCTTGTTCTCGCCAAGTGCCAAACGTAGAGCCTCGTGATCGCGAGCGACGCTGACCGTGTCCATGTGCCGGACTAGCTCGCCCGCCTGCTCCAGACAATTCAGGCCAACTTCTCGATTGTGTTGCCGCAGCTGCAGGAATTGCTGTTCGGTCTTGGGAAACAATGTGCTCTCGGGAGTGATCACCGGCAGTGTGCAGCGAACCTGCGAGCTGTTCTCGATGCCACGCGGATCCATCCCCACTAAGTCAAATCGGTCGATCAGGGTTGGCGTGAACAAGCTGTCAGCCTCGACGATGTATTTCGCTGCGCCGTCGCCAGGACCTCCCGGATTGAAGAAAAGTGCCCCCACGCGTTGCTGCGGGTTCTTGGCTGGCCGTCGCGCGACTGCCAGGGAAATGGTTGCTCCAGAGGGCTTGGACCAATCCATTGGCACCTTGAGCGTGCCGCATTGGGTCTGCGGCGATTTCTCACATGGTGACCAGGCGATCTTAAAACGCGTCTGACCAGGATCAGCGGAGGCTTGAGTGCCACCGATGATCAATAACAGTGCGGCAAGCGATGCAACGCTCAGAATGCGCAAACGGAGTCGTGACGTCTCGCGACCGGTCATGATAGGCCCCTTCGATATGCCGAACCACAGCACTTTCACCGTGACATTGGTGCGGCCAGGCCGCCCAGGTGGCGGACTGGCGGCTTGGTAGGCGGGTTTCTGGTGAGTTCAGTAGTGGCGGTCAGGATCGCAGGAAGAGCAGTACGGCAAGCACTCGTCGCGACTCGCTCCCAGTAGCGGGAATTCCGAGTTTGGTAAAGACGGTCGATACATACTTCTCGGCTGCGCGCTGGGTGATCACCATGGCATCGGCAATGCCGGCGTTCGAGGCTCCAGTGGCCATCAGCTCCAAGACTTCGCGTTCCCTCGGAGTGAGAGCATCAAGCGGGTCCGAGCTGCGGTGCCGTTTAAGCATCGTCGAAACGATCGTGGGATCCAGCGCCGATCCTCCGTCAGCCACCCGGCGTAGGGCAGCGATGAACTCCTTGACCTCGCTCACCCGATCCTTCAACAAGTAGCCGACGCCTTCGGCCGAGTCGGCCAGCAGCCGCATGGCCAGCCCAACCTCGACGTACTGGGAGAGAACGAGCACGCCGACGTCGGGATACTCCCGCCGCATGATCAGGGCAGCTCGCATCCCCTCGTCGGTGTGGGTCGGTGGCAACCGGATGTCCACGATGACGGCATCCGGCGGGTCTTCCGCCACGCGTACCAGCAGCTCGTCGGCAGTGCCACAGCGAGCTGTGACCTCGATGCCAGCGTCTGTCAACAGCTGCGCGACGCCTTCACGCAGGAGCACGCTGTCCTCGGCGATGGCTACCCGCACGGCAGCTCCGCGCGTACCCGGGTGCCTTTGCCAGCGGTTGTCCAGATTCGCAGCCGACCATTCAGAGCTTCGACGCGATCGGCCAGTCCACGCAAACCTGTTCCGCCTTCGGAATCCGCGCCGCCGATGCCGTCATCGACGATTTCTGCGACCAATGTGCCATCAATCACCCCAACATCCACGGTGACCCGCGTCGCGTGTGCGTGCTTTGTCGCGTTGGTCAGGCTTTCCGATACTACGTAATAGGCGGCTACCTCGAGCGGCTCCGAGAGCCGTGGCAATCCATCGGTCGTCAGACGCACGTCGAGCGGTGTGGCGGCCACCAAGGAGTCCAAGGCGACAGCGAGCCCGTGTCCGCTTACGACCGCCGGATGCAGTCCGTGGGCGATGTCGCGCAGCTCGCTGAGGGATTCGGCGACCTCACTGCGGGCACGTTTCAGTCTGGTCTGGGTCGGGGGGTCGCTGCCTGTCTGCTCGGCAAGCAGGCCGAGTTCGAGGGCCAGAGCTACCAAACGCTGTTGCGCACCGTCATGCAGGTCTCGTTCCAGGCGGCGCCGCTCATTTTGTTCGGCTTCGACAACCCGGGTACGTGAGCCGTGCAGTTCCTGTAGCCGGGCCCGAAGCTCCGCTTCGAGTCGGCCATTCTCCAACGCGATGCCTGCGGCTGCGCTGACAGCCTCCACCAGCTCGGGCTCATCGCCCAGCATGGCGTCGTACACCAGTGCCGCAATCTGCTCGCCGTGCTGTTCAACGACGGTAACCCGGCGTCCGCTGTCCGGCTCGGGAAGCGTCGTCGGATTGCCGTTCTGATCGGCCCAGCTCCCGTACTGGGGAAGCCAGTAGATCAAGGACAAGGTCGGGTCGCGCAGCGCCCGGGCCAGTAACTCCTGGAGATCTGGTGCTGGACTGGCGCGTAGCTGCACCAGCAGTTCACTAACACCAGCCTTGGCGAGGCGAGCATCTAGCAGTCCAGCAAGAAAGGCCAGCGGCGCCAACCCGGCCGTTGCAAAGGTTGCCAACCGGAGAATCTCGAAACCTGGGAGCTGGAACGCCCCGGCAATCAGAAGGGCGGCAAGCATGACCAGCGACAGGCTGAAGCAGTTGATCATGATCTGAGCCGGACGACGGCGCTGCCAGCGTGGTAATGCCCTCCAGCGACGCCAGAGCAAGACCACGCCTATCAGGGCGAGCGCGCTGAGCGTAAGCAGCTGCACGTTCTGCACGACTTCCGCCGCAGCTGGCCGGCTGACGACCGTCAGCAGGTGACGATCGTTGAACCCGCCCAGCATCAAGATCACGACCTGCAGGCCTACCGCCGCGACGTATCCGATGATCACCACCACTCGCTCGGCTCGCCCAGTGAGTCGGCCGGTGGGGTAGGCGAGGAAAACATGCAGCCAGATTGCTGCGACCAGCAGGTCGCATAGCTGGCCGATCGTGTTGAGTACGGGCTGGTTCGTCCACTGCAGGATGGAGAGCTGAGTGGTGAATCCCGCCAAGATCATCAATGGCCCGAAGGCACTGTCTGGCCGTCTCCGCCAGGCCACGATTCCGGCGAAGACGAAGGGGAGCGTAATCCAGCTGACCAGCAGCACCCGGAGTGCCGGCTGATAGAGCTCCTCGTTCACCGAGGCCAGACCAGCCGTAACGGCGCAGGATGCCACCCCTGCCAATCCCAGGATCCACAGCAGGGCTGGTTTGGGTGCCGCTCTGTGCCGTTCGGAAAACAGCGGGAGGGCTGCAGCCATTAGAACCTCTCGTCGCCGTTTCACGATAGTGCCGTACGCCGCACAAATGACAGGACCGTGGCTGCAGATTCACCAGAAAACCGACCCCCGGATCACCGGTTCGCTGCATGTCGCCGTGTCGTCAGCCGTGGAAGTTTGTGAAGGGTAGCGATCACGAGGAGCTGACATGAAGACACGCATAGTGCAAAACGAGCCGAACGATCCGGTTTCAGGAGGGGCGGCGGTAACGCCGGCAGGCCAGGCCACCGATACAACCGGAAGCTCAGCGACGACTCCTACGAACGGGTTTCGCGCCCTCGTGCGTCGTCGTGAGCTGGTGGTCTTCTTCGCTCTCACCTACCTGATCGCCTGGTCAACGCTGCCGCTCGGGACCTTCGGAGCTTACGCACCCATCGTGTCGGCGATTGTCGTTGTCCTCATCGCTGAGGGCTTGCCGGGGCTGGCTCGGATCGGTCGGCGCCTCATTCAATGGCGCGTGAACTGGATCTGGTACGCGGCTGCCATCGGTCTGCCCCTACTGGTCCACGCGGTGGCGATCGGTTTGAACATGGCGGCCGGCGCACCTGCACCCTCCGGAGCCCAGTTCCAGCCGTGGTACGCAGTGCTGTTGCTGTTCGGCCTGCGAATGGTCAATTTCACCGATGGGCCGTTGGGAGAAGAGCCAGCCTGGCGTGGCTTTGCGCAGCCACGACTGCAATCGAAGTGGTCTCCCTTCGCGTCAGCGGCACTGCTCGGAGTACTGATCACCGGCTGGCACTTGCCTCTGGTCTTCATGCCGCAGTTCGACCTCGCACTGCCGGACATAGCATCGACCGTGGTCGTCACCTTCTGGTACGCCTGGTTGTTCAACCGGACCGGCGGCAGCGTGCTGCTGCCGTTGATCGCCCATGTGACCGAGGGCTGCGTGAACACCCAGGCCCTATGGCCGGCCGGACCGAACGCCGACCGCGAAGAGTGGACCTGGCTGATTGCCTGGGCTCTGCTCGTTGTCGCCCTGTTGATCTTCGATCGCAGGTCCTGGCGTACGGCGCCCGAGTCGGCAATCGATCGGGTCCCCGGCCGGATAAGTTGATCAGCTGCGAGTTGTGCCCGAACGTTCACGCTGTGCACGGCATGCATGCCATGTACAGCGTGAACATCCGATGCAGCATGGAATCGACAAGCTGCTGATGATTCTGGCGTCGCATTTCTCCGCACAAGGGCACGAACGGAAGCTGAATCCGACTCTTCGGCTTGCGTTCATGGCTTTGTGTGGAGAAACGCCAGACGGATGGCGGATGCATCATCGCTGATGATCATGCATGCGGTGTTCTTGTCGGAACCCTTCGTTGAACGAGAAGCCGATCTTGGTAAAGGAATTCTCTAGCCTCTGCTAGATCTTGGACGGGCAAGTCGACGAAGGTCCCGATGGCCATCATGGTCTCCTTTCTGGCGGTCGGGCTAGCTGCAACAAGATCACAACTTGTCCATGGCTGACTCAGCTCGGGGGCATAGCGCCGACGCACCGGCCGAGCCAGTCAGTGAGATCGGAACACATCTCAAAGGTCTCCACAACGAAGGTCCGGAGCCGTGGCCCGTTCTGCAGCTCGGATCCGGAGCGCGTGCGCGTCGCAATGAGCCCTTTCTGACGCAGCAGGTCGGCTCGAGGATGATCTCGGGGGTAGCCACGTGGCACGGTCTTCAGCGGCTCGGGCCCACCCGGACCCAGCTGCATCGAGCGGCGCCGCCGTAGTGCGGCGAGGATCTCGGAGAGCTTTTCGCCGCTGGCATCGTCGGCGACAGCTTGTCGATAGCGCTCGAGCTCTTCTGGCTGCATCATGTAGTTCCCGCAGGCCACCATGAGCCCCGAGGCGTCGAGATGCAGATAGTAGACGGCCCCCGGGGCGCCGTGAGCGGCGCCGTGCATGACCTTGTACGGTGATTTGTCGGCTGAGAATCGGACGTCTCGATTCATCCGAAAGACTTTGAATGGCTGATATTCCTCGGGCAGCGAATCCAGCAGCGCAGCCATCGGATCGCGTATCTCGCGGTCGAATACATCCTTGTGGGCCAGCCAGAACTCCCTGGTGTTCTGATCCTCCAGATCCTCGAAGAACTCGGTTGCCGCCGGGCTGAAGCCGCTAAGCCGAGTCGATGTTGTCATGATCACTCCTTGATTCAGCTGCACCGAGCTCGGTGAAAATCGTGAGTTGTACGCCGGCCGGACCTTGCAGCCGAGCGTTGAGCGAGTGCCACGGTGTGACGGTAGGGGGCGCGATGAGATCAGCGCCGGCGGCAGTCAGCCTCCTCGTGACGCGTGCAGAGTCGTCAACCTCGAAAGCCAGCCGATACTTTCCGCTCACCCCGGTCCGACCAACCTCCACAGTGTCGATCAGCTCGATCTGCGGCTGGTTCGAGAGTTCGAGCGTCGCACGACCCGCGCCCAAGATCATTACCTGCGCCCCGTTCGCACCGTCATAGTTTTCTTCCGCGACGAGTCCCAGCTCATCACGATAGAAGCGCACCGCGCTGTCGTAGTCGTCGACGGCGACGACCAACCGCATCTGATGCACCGGCGAATCACCTTGAGCCGGGACCGCGGCGTAACCCGGCTCGCGCTTCTTGATCGCTCTGATCACCGCGTAGGTGACCGGCAGCATGATCACTTCCACCATCACCTTGTAGACGTAGCCTGCGACGGCATAGCTGATCAATCCGCCCCACGTCGGGAAGACACCGACAAAGGCAATGAAGCAGAACAAGGCGGTGTCGGCGAACTCGCCGACCACCGTCGAGCCGATGAGCCGCGCCCAGAGATGGCGCTCCTTCGTCCGCTCCTTGATCTTGACCACCACGTACGCGTTGAGCATCTGGCCGGCGAGATAGCCGGCGAGACTGGCGATCACGATCCGCGGCACGAACCCGAGCACCGCGACAAACGCTTCCTGGTTCTCATACCCAGGTCCTGGTGGCGCGGCACCCACAGCAAGGAAGGTGACAGCCGCGAGCGCGCCCAGCGCGAAGCCAACCCAGATCGCCCGCTTCGCCTGGCGCAGCCCGTAGACCTCGGCCAACACGTCGCCGACGATGTAGGTCAGCGGGAAAAGAAAGGCACCCCCGTCGGTGAAGATCCCGCCACCGACGAACGCGGGCAGCCCATCGACGACGGTGATCGTCTTGGTCGCGGCGATATTGGAGATCAGCAGCAGGCCACAGAAGACCGCCACGATGACGGCGTAGATGCCGCTTGGCGCAGTAGCAAACGACGCAGAAGCGCGCGCCTCCCGCGGCTGGGTTGCAGACAGGGTGGTCACGCGCAGCGATCCTACGGGGCTGGTTCTTGAGCGCTTCTCGCGCATGCCGACGCTCGAAGCGCGATTCTAGGCGCTTCTCGTGCATGCCCGACGCTCGAAGCGCATGCCAACCGCCAGCGAGACATCCAGCACATGGCAGGCTGGCGGCATGAGCGACTACCCGAACGAGATCCCCGATGAGTCTGAGCAGCTCGACCAGCTTCAGCAGGATGATTCCTTGATCG
>DASVEX010000295.1:0-28887 GCA_036380335.1 Propionibacteriaceae bacterium
GGGGACGGACCAGGCGAACCCGACGAAGCCGAAACAGAACCAGCCAGCGAGGAGATCAGCATCGATGAACCCGGCCATCCTCACGATCCAGACCAGCCGGCCGACACGCCGCATTCAACGCACACGCTGACAGCAACCGGCAAGACCGAGCACGATCATCGCTCGCTCGATATCACCCCGCCGCCGTTCGACCCCGTGCGGGCGCGTCCCCGCGTCATCATCTATGTGCATGTGGCTGCCGAAGCGCTCACCGCCGGCACCGGTATCTGCCGGATCGAAAATGTCGGTCCCGTGATGCTGGGCCAGCTCTCCACCGTGCTCGGAGAAAACTGCAGCATCAGGCTCACACCGGTGATCGACCTCCCCGCCGGACACATCCCCCTCGACAGCTATGAAATCCCGGCCAGCCTGCGCGAACAACTGCTGCTCCGCTACCCCGCCGACGTGTTCCCCTACGCCGCTGTAGTAAGCCGTTCCGTCGACATCGACCACACCATCCCCTACCTCAGCCCCGACCGCGGCGGGCCGGCCGGCCAAACCCGAATCGGCAACCTCGGACCATACGTACGGCGGCATCACAATGTGAAAACCCACGGCCGCTGGCACGTCCGACAACCCGAACCCGGCACCTGGCTGTGGCGATCACCCCACAAACGCATCTACCTCGTCAACGCCACCGGCAGCCATCCCCTTGGGAACTCCGAATACGCCCAGACAATCTGGCACGCCGCGGCCAACCCATCGCCCGCCCTCGTCAGCTGACCGACCTCGACTGCGGTTCCAGTCAGCTCTGATAGAGGCCGCGCTTGGCGATGTATTGCACGATGCCGTCCGGCACCAGATACCAGATCGGCTGGTGACGTTGCACTCGCAGGCGGCAGGCCGTGGAGGAGATCGCGAGTGCCGGCACCTCCATCAACGTGATCTTGTCCTGCGGCAGCTGAGCGATCACCGGCGAGTCAAGATCAACTCCCGGCCGCGTACAGCCAACGAAATGAGCAAGATCAAAAATGGAGTCGACGTCGTGCCAGGTGAGAATCTGAGTCAATGCATCGGCGCCGGTAATGAAGTACAAATCCAGGTCTTGGCCCCGCTCGGCGCGCAGGTCGCGGAGCGTGTCCGCGGTATAGGTCGGCCCTGGTCGGTCGATGTCGACGCGGCTGACCGTGAACCTGGGGTTGGACGCGGTGGCAATGACGGTCATCAGATAACGATCTTCGCCGGATGAGACCTGACGATGAGTCTTCTGCCATGGCTGACCGGTCGGAACGAAAACAACCTCGTCAAGACCAAAGCGACTAGCCACCTCACTCGCGGCAACCAGGTGGCCGTGGTGGATTGGATCGAAGGTGCCACCCATCACACCAAGCCGATAACGCTGCTGCGGGTCGAAGCCGCGCTGCCGGGCCAGGCCTGTGGCGCGAGGTGACGAAGTCACGCCTAGCTGTGCGGGCGACCCCTGCCGATCGACCAGGTGATCAGCAGCAGGATCGTGAGCATGCTAAACGCGAGCAGGCCAAAAGCCCATGCAGGAATTGGGAGTTCGCGGGTGACCTCCGTCTGGAGAAGCGTCAGTCCCAGGGTCATACCCGCAGCGTAGCGGCTCCGGGCATCTGATGGGTGCCCGGAAACTGTGTGCCCGATCCCCTACTTGGGCCGTCGAGGGTTGCGACACTAGATTTTGCGGCAGGCCTGGCCCACGAAGGAGCTCCCCTGCGATGCTGAAACCATTCCGGCGTACAGCGGTACGCGTGGTGAAGCCTCGAGTGAGCGAGGAGACCTGGGCCAAATTGCGAGAAATCGACCCGCAGCGCGTCACTCCGCGGTTGCGGCCCAGTCTGGGAAGCCTGGCGACTCGTTATGAGAGCCGCCCAGCCGGCAGCCGCCGCTATACGGCTCATTACCAGCGGCATTTCAACCAGCAACGAGGTACCAGCTTCACCTTGCTGCAGATCGGCATCGGGGGAGAGGTTCGGGACGGCGCGGGCGGTTCAGCACTGCGCATGTGGAAACACTTCTTCCCCAAGGCTCAAGTCGTCGGCGTGGACCTTGACGACAAATCCTTTGTCAACGAGAAGCGCATCAGCACCTACCAGGGCAGCCAAGTCGACGCAGATCTGTTGCGCAGCATCGCCCGGAAACATCATCATCTGAAGATCATCATCGACAGCGGCAGCCATCGCCCCGAGCACACCAGGGCCACCTTCGCGATCTTGTTCCCGCTCTTGGCTGACGGTGGCTATTACGCGATCGAGGACACCAGGACCTCGTATTGGCCGAAGCTTGGCGGAAGCGTCGACCTCATGGCCCGGGCTACCGCCATGGGCATGATCAAAGATCTTCTTGATGGCCTCAACTATGGTGAGTTTGGTGATCATCGGCCGCGCTGCTATACCGATTCCCACGTCGTCGCAGTGCACTGCTACCCCGATCTCGTGATCATCGAGAAGGGTCGCAACCCCGCAACCTCTGCGCCGTGAGCTTCCTGCTACTCGCGAATTTGGCCCGACCCGATGATCACGTATTTGGTCGACGTCATCTCCGGCAGGCCCATCGGCCCGCGGGCGTGCAGTTTCTGAGTGGAAATCCCGATCTCCGCTCCGAAACCAAACTCACCGCCATCGACGAAGCGGCTCGATGCGTTCACGAGTACGGCTGCGGCATCGACTTCAGCGGTGAATCGAGCCGCCGAGCGCTGCGATTCGGTGATGATCGTTTCGGAGTGGCCGGTGCTATACCTGCGGATGTGCTGTAGCGCATCGTCCAGCGAATCCATGATCGCGATAGCGATGTCCAGCGACAGATACTCCTCGGCGAAGTCGCGCTCCGCTGCCGGGATGATCTCCCCGTACGCCGCCACCCGTGGATCGCCATGCACGGTGACATCATGCTCGGCCAGCGCGTCCAAGATCTTCGGCAGGAACGAGTCGGCAATGTCGGCATGCACCAGGAGCGTCTCCGCGGCATTGCACACCGAAGGCCGCTGGGTCTTGGCATTGATCACGACGTCGATCGCCATCTGCTCGTCGGCATCGGCGTCGACAAAGATGTGACAGTTGCCGACTCCGGTCTCGATGACCGGCACCTGGCTGTTGCGCACCACCGTGTCGATCAGCCCAGCACCGCCGCGCGGAATCAACACATCTACCAATCCGCGGGCAGCCATCAGCTCACCCGTAACCTCACGCGGGCCGGGCACGAGCTGGATGGCGTCTGCGGGCAGACCGGCATCGACGAGCCCGGCCTGCAGTGCTTCGACGATCGCGGCATTTGATTCGGCAGCCGAGGAAGAGCCGCGCAGCAGTGCGGCATTGCCAGATTTCAGACAGATGCCGCCGGCGTCTGCGGTGACATTCGGACGGGCCTCATAGATGATTCCCACGACACCAAACGGCACCCGAACCTGACGGACCTGTACGCCATTGGCGTTGCTCCAGCCGCGTACCACATCGCCCACCGGATCGGGCAGCGCAGCCAGCTCGCGCAGACCCTCGACCATGCCCGCAATCCGATCCGGGCTGAGTCGAAGCCGGTCGATCAACGCCGTGCTGGTGCCGTTCGCCTCGGCGCGCGACACATCGTGCTCATTGGCCTCCAAGATTGCAGTCTCGGCCTTCGCCAACGCGTCGGCCATCGCCAGCAGCGCCGCGTCCTTGGTGGCCCTCGTCGCGCTGCTCAACGTCAGCGCGGCGGCTCGTGCCTTCTGAGCCTGTTCCTGAACAGTCACCGGACAAATCTAACTCGCCGACGCCCGCCGTCTAACCGGCGAGTCCCGCGCCGCTCAACGCGAACGAGTGCGTGCGAGCCGTAGAAAATCCTTTACCCCGATCAGCCGAATCAGGTGCGCAGGGCTGAAGAACGACCGCATCGGAACGACCCCGGTGAGCATGCCGAAGAACTGTGATGTCTCCGCTTCGTCCGCGCCGATGGTTCTGAACAGCTCCTCCTCGATCTCATTGACGCCGCGCAAGGCCGCCACGTCCAGAGTCCAGTTGAAGGCGGGCTTGGTTTCGAGATTGCGTTGCTTCTCATAGCGGGTCAAGGCCCCGGAGAGGTTACGCGTGCCACCGAGCCCGCTGAGGACGGCAGCCGAGAGCAATTCGGCGTCGCGCAAGGCATGACCTATGCCGAGGCCAGTGATCGGATCCATCACCAGTCCAGCGTCGCCGGCCAACGCCCATCCTGGGCCGTGGCCAGCGCGTACCAGGTTGGGAAGATCACTGGTCCCTCTCGTCCGCCCTACCTGTACGGCGCCACGCGCGCGTTCACCCAGGCTGCCGGCCTTGTCGAGAGCGGCGATCAGGTGAGCCGTCGGATCCCGGCGGATTGCCTCGAAGTTCGCGATCGGCCCGGCAACATATGTCATCGTGAGACCGTCGTTGGTCGGCCAAGCGCTGGCTGCGAATCCGATGCCGGAGTAGATTTCTCCACCCTTGACCGGCAGGCCATCCCAGTACGCGTAGAAGGCGAAGGTCCTTGCAGCAACCCGGCGACGCTCAGCCGTGCCAGCCAGCTGAGCGACCTTCGAGTGCTTTCCGTCGGCTCCGATGACGAGCGCCGCAGACTCCGTACGCACCCGGCCGTTGCCTCGGTCCTGCACCTGAACTCCGCTTACCCGATCGCGGTCTTTGACCAGATTCACCAGGGAGCATCCCTCGTGTACCTCGGCGCCGGCGGCACGGGCTGCGTCGACGAGCAGAGCGTCCAGAACAGTGCGACGCGGACTGATCATCATGTTGACGCCCTGGTACGCCGGAAACTCCCCCTCCACTACAGCGCCTCCAGCCTGGAAACGCACGTGCGGGGTGGGTGGCGTGCCCACGTCCAGCAACCGCTGCAGCAGTCCGAACCGCGCCAGCCGGGCGACCCCGGGCACCTGAATCTGATGAGTGGACAGCGTGTCGCTGGGGAAGTGTGCGTGGTCCACAACCAGCACGCGCAGCCCGGCACGGGCCAGCAGCATTCCGGTCGCAGCGCCTGCGACACGCGCTCCGACAACTATGACGTCAACGCTCATGATCAACTCCGCAGCGGGTCGAGAAGGCCAACACCCCAACGTTTCGTATCGCTGTAACGTAACACTGTTGCGATACTCTGTCTAGCATGGGCCGACCGCGCGAGCACAATGACGAAACACGGGAGCACCTGCTGCAGGTCGCGAGTGCAATCATTCGGCGCGGCGGCACCGAGGCGCTCACGGTGCGTCGGCTCGCGGCTGAAGCCGGAGTGACCACACGTGCGATCTATAGCCTCTTCAGTGGACTCCCGGAAGTCGTCGCCGAGCTCTGCAACCGGAGCTCCGCTGCAATGCTGCGGCACCACGAGGCCGTCCCCGTCACAGACAACCCGATCAGCGAGCTATTGCCTCTGGCACTGGCTTTTCGAGCCGGCGCGCGTGAGCAGGCCGACCTCTACGAGAAGCTGTACACACCGACCGCTGTTGCCGATCCGGCAGCGGCCAGGGAATACCCGCCACAAATCCAACGCACCGTGGGTCGCGTGGAGGACACCGTACGCCGCGCAATCCGTGCCGGCCAGCTGCGCCGGCCTGTCAATGATCATGACGTGTTCCAAGGACTGTGGGCGATCGTCCATGGCCTCACGTCCTTGGAACTACGGGGGGTGTTGGGAACACCTCGCGAATGCGATCGGATCTGGCATCAAACGATCACCGACCACGTGCGTGGACTCGCTGCCCCAACCTGACAGCGTGGGTGCTTACCGCTTGGCAGTGGCTCTCGCTCGAGCGAAATCCGGCGCATGCTCCGGCAGCAGACCGATAGCCACGAAGTAGCCCGGAACCGTCTGGAGTACAGGAAACCGCTGCAGCACTCGGAGCGGGAGAGGGGCCGTCGTTGGCCGTGACACGGCTTCTTCGTCGGCAATGCGGGTCGCGACGACGAACCGATGCGCGACCCGCTGGAAGGTCTGAGTCAGTGCCGTGGGAGCCCACCGCCGGCGTTGGATCTTGCGGAGCCTCCTGCTGATGGCCACGGCCCCGTGTCGCAGGGGTTCGGCAAGAATCCGACCCGTCGCTACGGCGTCCTGGACGGCGAGATTGATGCCCACACCACCGACGGGTGACATCGCGTGGGCGGCATCGCCGATGCAGAGCAGTCCATCGCGATACCAGCGCGGCAGCCGACTCAGCTCCACAGTGAGAAGTCTGATCTCGTCGAACGATTGAAGGCGCTCTACGCGGCCTCCCAGCCAGGGCACGATGTCACGCAGCCGGTGACGAAAAGCCTCGATGCTTTGATCATGGAGCGCGGCGACCGAGCCCTTCCTGATCACAAAGCCGATCTGGAAGTAGTCGCCGCGATCGATCATGATCAGCAAATTCGATCGCGAGACGCGCCCTACGACTCCCACGGGATCTGTTTCGACGCGAGGTAGTCGGAACCACAACACATCCATGGGGACTCCGAATGTCCGTGACCTCAGCCCGGCCCGCTCGCGTACCACGGATGATCGCCCGTCACACCCGACAACAAGATCAGCGCCCAGTCGGTGCTCCGCACCATCCTTCCGATAGGTCACGCCGATTACCCGCGACTCGTCCCAGAGCAGGCCAGTCACAGCCGCCTCCATGATCAGCTCGTAGCTGGGTTCCTGGCGGCTGGCGTCGGCGATCACGTTGAGTAAGTCCCACTGCGGCACCAAAGCGATGTGCTGATGTCGACCCGGAAGTCGGCTCAGATCGGCAACGCCATACGTGCCTGAGTCCAGCTGAACGGTCAGCTGCTCTATCCAGCGAGGCGGAAGCTCAGCGAAGGACTCCCCCAGTCCTAGTTCGTCCAGCAGAGTGAGCGTCGACGCGTGTACGGTGTCGCCGCGGAAGTCGCGCAGGAAGTCGGCATGCTTCTCCAGGACAGTCGTCCGTACGCCAGCCCGAGCCAGGATGAGGCCAAGCATGAGGCCAGCCGGCCCGCCGCCGACGATGCAGCAGCCGGTGCTTGACGCCGCAGTCGCCATCTGATCAATCTAGCCGTGCTTTCCGAGGCAGATGATTAGACGAGTGCCGGTGGCAGAGCGCCTTCGTTCTCGAGCAGCCACCGCTTGGTTTCCAGCTGACGACCGGGCTCGCCGCCTGAATATCCGCCCAGTCCATCGCTTGCCACGACGCGATGACACGGAATGATGATGGGCACCGGGTTGGCCGCCATGATCTCTCCGATCGCACGGGCCGGTACCCCGGTGCCGCTCAGTTCGGCCAGCTCGCCGTAGGTGATCGTTTTCCCATAGCCGACCGTACTGAGCGCGCGCAGCACCGCCTCGGTGACTGGCTCCATCGCCGGCAGGTCGAGAGGCAGCGCAAATTCACGCCGCTGCCCGGCGAAGTACTCCCGCAGTTGTCCGAGTGCTCGCTGAACCATCTCGTCGGGTTCGGTGGATGCACCTCGCGGGTTCAGGCGCCAGCCAACCTCGCGTACGCCGGCGGGCCCGGCAAGCACGCCAATCACACCAACCTGGCTGTCGAACTGATCAAAGTAGAGCGTCGTCATGATGCAACCATCCTGCCCCCTTCCTTGAGAGCTGCTCGCTGCTGGGCGTCAGGTCTTGCTGTCGGCGTTCTCAATGACGACGAGGGCGTCTCGGTGCACGACGGTGCGGTCATAGCCGGCACCGAGCTCAGCAGCAAGATCGCGGGTGCTGCGGCCGAGAAGGGCTGGCAGCTCGTCTGAGTCGTAGTTGACCAGGCCACGCGCGACGACCGATCCATCCGGCCCGACCAGCTCCACCGGCTCGCCCGAGGAAAACTGGCCGCGCACGTCCGTAACGCCGGCTGGGAGCAGCGAGGCGTTGCGCTGGGTGAGCGCGCGTACTGCTCCTGCATCGAGAACGAGCGTGCCACGAGTATCGCTCGCGTGCCGCAGCCACAGCAGTCTGGTAGGACGCCGTCGACCCGTGGGATGGAAAAACGTGCCCACGTCGTGACCGGCAAGGGCCGCCTCAGCTTGCTCGGCGGTCGTCAGTACCACCGGAATACCGGCCGACGTTGCTATTCGTGCTGCATCGATCTTGGTCACCATGCCCCCGGTGCCGATCGCGGTGCCGTGCGCGGCGACGTCTATGCCGACAAGATCAGCTTCGCCCCATACGTCGGTGATCTTGCGGGCATCCGGCTTCGCCGGGTTGGTGGTGTAGAGCGCTGCGACGTCGCTGAGCAGCACCAGGGCGTTTGCGTGGACCAGATGCGCCACCAATGCGGCCAGTCGATCGTTGTCACCGAATCTGATCTCGTGTGTCGCGACTGTGTCGTTTTCATTGACGATCGGAACGACGCCGAGCTCGAGCAGCCGACCGAAGGTCCGATAGGCGTTGCGATAGTGCGAGTGGCGAGTGACATCGTCGGCCGTGAGCAGTACCTGGCCAACGCCAAGCCCGTACGCGCCGAACAGCTGCGTGTAGTGACCCATCAATAGGCCTTGACCGACCGATGCAGCAGCCTGCTGAGTTGCCAGATCGCGGGGCCGGAACTTGAGCCCCAAGGGCGACAGGCCCGCTGCAATCGCACCGGATGAGACGAGCACAATCTCTCGACTCGCCAGCCGGGCCTGCGCCAGTACGCCGACCAGCTGCTCGATCCGCTGTGGGTCAATCCCGCCGTCGGCAGTCGTCAGCGACGAGGAGCCGACCTTGATCACCACGCGGCGGGCGTCTGCCAGATCGTCACGCATCGTCGCTGCCGGAGTCCGCTCTGATCTCCCCTGAGGTAGTCGCAGGGCGATCACTCTCGACCTCGTCCTGCTGCTCCGGTGCGTGATACTCCCGATCCTTCTCGCGCCGCCGTTGTATAGCAGGTCTTTCCTCGGTCAAGCGCTGATCATGGCCTCGAGAACTGAGGATTTCCGCGCCGATGTCAATCTGCGGCGCGAAGTCGAAGATCACCGCGTGCTCACCGCCGATCGCGACACCATCGCCAGGCTGCGCACCCAGCTCCAGCAGTCGATCTTCGATCCCGATCCGATGCAAGCGGTCCGCAAGGTAGCCGACCGCCTCGGCGTTGGCGAAGTCGGTCTGGCGCACCCACCGCTCCGGCTTGGTACCGCGTACCCGCCAAAGCTCACCTTCCCTCTCAACCGTGAACCCAGACTGATCATCGATTGGCTTGGGCCGGATGATGATCCGTGCCGGAGGAGGCGGCGGCTCAGCTGCCCGGCGCACCGCGATCAGGCGGGCCATGGCGTAGATCAGCTCGTGCAGACCCCGGCCGCTTCTGGTGGAGATCGGGAACACCTGAAGGCCACGATCGCGCAACTCACCAGTAGCAAAATCCGCAACCTGCTGCGCGTCTGGAATATCGATCTTGTTCAGTGCGACGAGCCGCGGCCGATCTTCCAAGCCGCCGTGGGCTTTGAGCTCCGCCTCGATGACATCAAGATCGGTAATCGGATCCCGGCCCGGCTCATAGGTGGCGCAGTCGATCACATGGACTATCGCGGCGCACCGTTCGATGTGGCGCAAGAAGTCGAAGCCGAGCCCCCGCCCCTCACTCGCTCCGGCGATGAGTCCCGGGACGTCGGCAACGGTGAAGCTGATGTCGCCGGCGACGACGACTCCCAGGTTGGGAACAAGCGTGGTGAAGGGATAGTCGGCGATCTTGGGCCGAGCACGGGAGATGGCCGCAACCAGCGAAGACTTTCCAGCGCTCGGCAGACCCACCAACCCGATATCGGCGACGACCTTCAACTCCAAGGTGATCGTGCGGGTTCCACCCTGCTCACCCAGCAAGGCGAATCCCGGCGCCTTCCGAGCTGGCGAGGCAAGGGCGGCGTTGCCAAGACCGCCGCGACCTCCTTGTGCGATGACAAGCTCGGTCTGATCAGCCGTCAAGTCCGCGATCTGGGTACCGGTTTCGGCATCGATGACCACCGTGCCGTTGGGTACCAAGAGGATGACATCGTCCCCTCGGGCGCCGTTTTGATGGTCGCCCCGGCCCGGCTGGCCGCTGGTCGCACGCCAATGAGCCTGCCGATGGTAGCTAACCAGAGTGGTCAGTCCGTGATCGATGCGAAGAATCACCGAGCCGCCATCGCCGCCGTTACCGCCGTCGGGACCGCCGAGAGGCTTGAACTTTTCACGATGGATGGAGGCGCAGCCGTTGCCGCCGTGGCCGCCGTACACGTGCAAGGTGACCTGATCCACAAATGTAGGGATCGCCACGACGGAGCCTCCTCTCGATGATCGACAAACGCGCAAAGGGCGGCCCAGATGCTTGGACCACCCTTTCGGCGTTTGTGTGCTGGGCTTTACTTCGCCGAGGTGGCCTCGGCTGGCCCTGAAAAATTGGATGCAGTGTCAGACGCACTCGGCGTCACATTCACAACCCGGCGGCCGCGCCGCCTGCCGAACTCAACATGCCCTGCGACCAGGGCGAACAACGTGTCGTCGCCACCGCGGCCGACCCCGTCGCCGGGGTGGAAGTGGGTGCCGCGCTGCCTGACAATGATCTCGCCGGCGTTCACCAGCTGGCCGCCGAACCGCTTGACGCCCAACCGCTGAGCATTCGAGTCCCGACCGTTGCGCGTCGAGGATGCGCCCTTCTTGTGTGCCATATCGTCGCCTCAGCTCTTGATGTCTGTGACTTTGATCTTGGTATACCGCTGTCGGTGGCCTTGGCGTCTGCGGTAACCAGTCTTGTTCTTGAACTTCAGAATGCGAATCTTGGGACCTTTTGTTTCTGCAACAACTTCGGCTGTCACCGATGCCGAGCCGAGCGCCGATGTATCTGAAGTCACGGCGTCGCCATCGACCAGCAGCAGCGGGGTCATGCTCACTGTGGATCCGACCGCACCGTCAAACCGGTCGACTTCAAGAACGTCGCCGACGGCGACTTTGTGCTGGCGGCCGCCACTTCGCACGATCGCGTACACGCCTGGCCTGCTCTCTCTAGCTCTTAGGTTAATTGGTGTGCAACACAAGGGATTTGAGGGCACACATCAGCGCACGCCCGAGCGTGAGCACCGAGGGTCCAGAGTACGCGGGCGCTCCCAGTCGGGTCAAACCTGCGGACTGTTCCAAATCGACACGGTTGACGCTGTGGCATCGGAGAGAAGCGCTTGGCGCGTCGGGCATTAGGTTTCAGACATGAGGACCAGCCGCAGCGTGTGGCTAGGTCGAGTGGCGGTATCCGGTCCAATCGCTTTTACGATCGCCTGGCTCATCGGCGGCCTTGTCCAAGATGAGTACAGCTTCCGGCAGGAAGATATCAGCGCGCTGGCGGCGTTGGACGCACAGCACGCGTGGATCATGATCACGGGCTTTGTGCTGCTCGGCGTCGGAACCATCGCCCTGGCCGCAGGATTGGCTAGCACTCTGAAGTACCCATCTGCAGTGATCGGGTCGGTCCTCCTCACGATCGCGGGTATTGGTCTCGCGGTGGTCGGGTTGGCGCGCAACGATTGCAGCACAGAACTGCAGGCCTGCGCTGCTCGCGTCGACGCCGGGGAGGTGTCCTTACATCATCAGATTCACGACAACGTCAGCTTGATCATCTTCCTTGCACTGATCGCCGCAACCCTGGTCCTTGCCCGCGCGTTCGGACGAGATGACCGCTGGCGTCCGCTGCGGACATACTGCATCGTCACCGGTGTGCTCGGGTTTGCCCTGCTCGTCCTCTACGTGATCGAACCTGCCCCAGCGTGGAACGGTCTTGTGCAGCGAGTCTTCGTGTCGGTGTTGTTTGTTTGGATCGCAGTGGTCGGCTTCTGGCTATCCCGGGTGAACCTCTCGCTTGCTAACGCAGGGCTGCGCGAGCGCCCTCCGCGGTGATCCACAGGTCGCTTGCCACCGCGACGCATGAGATGCCGCGTTCCCGAAAGCGCTCGGCAAGCTGGGGAGTTCCGGCGAAGCCGCCCACGGTGCGGCCATGCGCCGTTGCTGCCTGGACGATTCGTGACAGAGGGCTGGCCTCGGAGTCGTCATCGAGCAGCGCCGGCACCGTCGTACCCAAGGTCAGTGAGAGATCGTACGGCCCGACGAACAGCTGATCAACGCCGTCGACCGCGGCGATCTCGTCAACCGATGCCAGGGCGGCGGCCGACTCGATCATCACGGCGCACGTTGTACTGCTGTTGGCCTCCTCGGCCGTTAGCGCTGCAGCACCCCAGATGCGGCCGAACTGGCCCCAGCTCCGTTCCCCGACCGGCGGATAGAAGGTCGCGGCGACGGCAAGCCTGGCTTCGGCAGCGGACTCGATTTGCGGAACGATCACCGCACCGGCGCCCGCGTCGAGCGCCGCACCGATGGCAGCAAAATCGCACGAGGAGACCCGTACGACAAGCTCGGCAGCCCCTGCCGGGAAGCTGCGAGCCGCGTCGATGATCTCGCTGCGGGAATACCCGCCGTGTTGAGCGTCGAGGCATACCCAGTCGAATCCCAGGCGGGCCAGTCGTGCCACCATCCCTGGACTCGCATCATCACACCACACACCGTTGCTGGGTCCACCGAATCCCATGATCAGGCATCCTTCTCTGCGGCTTCAAGCAGCTCCCGGCGGTGCGCAAGTGTGGTGCGGAGCCGCCCATGGCTGGCCCCCAGCTTGAGCTCCGCCGCATCGATCCGATGCCAGGCAGGCATCCCAAGTGGACGAATTCCGCGCTGCGCAAGTAACCGATCCAGATCTCCCGATCGACCGTGCGGTTTCACCGCGCCATCGCGGACATCGGCCAGCAATGACGTCACCGTTTCCACCGCATCGGACTTGTTGGTGCCGATCACGCCGGTCGGGCCACGCTTGATCCAGCCTGTGACGTACTCGTCCGGTGAGAATTCACCGTCGCGGATCACGCGCCCTTCCGCGTGCGGAACGCGTCCAGTGCTGTCGTCGAAGGGGATGTCGGTCAACGGCAGTCCGCGATATCCGACGGAGCGCACAACAAGATCGGCGGGCAGCGTTGCACCGCCGCCGCGGCCAACCACGTAGCCGTTGGAATCGATCATGGTCCGTTCGATCTCCACAGCGGTCACCTGATCATCACCGATGATCATGGTTGGCCGGCTCCAGAAGTGAAATATGATGCGCTTCGAAGCACCACTGAGCGGTCGCGCAGCCCATTCCTGCAGTACGACGAGGTTGCGCGCCGCGACCTTGTTCTGCTCCACGACTGCCTGGCTGGAGGGATCCAGTTCGAGATCAGCAGCGTCGACGATCACGTCGACATCGGCGATCTGGCCAAGCTCACGAAGCTCTTTCGTCGTGAATGCGGTGTACGCCGGCCCGCGGCGACCGAGCATGTGAACGTCTGTGACGGTGTTACGAGAAAAGCATTCCAGCACCTCGTCGGCCATGTCGGTATCACTCAGCTGATCAACTGACTTGATCAGGACGCGTGCCACGTCGAGGGCGACGTTTCCGACGCCGACCACGACGGCGTGCCGGGCACTAGTGATCAACTCGTGGATGTCAGCTGCCATGAGACGATCACCGACAGGTTGGTCGGTGTCGGGGTGGACATCGGGATTGCCGCAGTACCAGGCCACTAGCTCGGCCGCCGCGATGCTCCCCTTAAGCTCTTCACCGGGAATCCCCAGCCGCTTGTCCGTACCCGCCCCGTACGCGTAGATCACGGCATCGACGGACTCGCGCAGCTCGTCAATGCTGATGTCTGCACCGATGGTCACGTCGCCGTAGAAGCGCACACATGACTTCTCCAAGGTGCGCTCCAGCGTGTTGCGAATCGAGCGAATGGAGTGATGGTCCGGTGCTACGCCGTAGCGGACTAGGCCGAATGGCACCGGAAGACGGTCGATGACAGCGATCTCGACAGCGACATCGGTCTGCTGGCTCAGGGCCTCGGCGGCGTAGATGCCGGAGGGCCCCGCCCCGATGATGGCGACGACGAGCGGTTCGGGCTCGGATGTAGCAGCGCCGATGATTAGCTGACCCCCACCGGCTCGTCCTGCGGCTTGGCCGCATTCTCGTCCTTACTTGCAGTGTCACGGCGGCTGCGACCACCCCGCCGCGTGCGGGCCGCGGGGCGTTCTTCAGGCGTGGCCTCGGCGGCGGCCGCTTCCGTGGTGAGGGTCGCGGTCTCGCTCGCTGCCGTCTTCTCAGGGCTGGTTTGGGCATTGGAGCGACGCTCACGGGGACGGGATTCTCGCGCTCCGCCGTCGGCTTGCTTCTGTGACTCGACGGGCATGTCGTGCAATTCATAGCCGCGACCGTGGCACTGCGGACACTCTGTCGTGAACGCCTCCAGTAGGCCAGTGCCGATTCGCTTACGCGTCATTTGCACCAGCCCAAGGCTGGTGATCTCGGCGACCTGGTGCCGCGTCCGGTCTCGTCCCAGACATTCCACCAAGCGGCGCAGCAGCAGCTCGCGGTTGCTAGGTAGCACCATGTCGATGAAGTCGATCACGATGATGCCGCCGATGTCGCGGAGCCGCAGCTGCCTAACGATCTCCTCGGCCGCTTCCAGGTTGTTGCTGGTGACGGTGGACTCCAGATTGCCGCCGCTACCGGTGAACTTTCCGGTGTTCACATCGATCACTGTCATGGCCTCAGTGCGGTCGATGATCAATGATCCGCCCGACGGCAGGAAGACCTTCCGTTCAAGGGCTTTCGCAATCTGTTCATCGAGGCGGTACTCGGCGAAAATATCCTGATCACTCTCCCAGCGGCGCAGCCGATCCTTCAGGTGCGGCGCGACGTGAGAGACGTAAGCCTCAACCGAGTCGTATGCGTCGGTGAGTCCACCGTTGCCGGAGATGATCAACTCTGAGAAGTCTTCGGTGAAGAGGTCCCGCACGATGCGTACCGTGAGATCGGGTTCGGCGTAGAGCAGTTGCGGCGCATTACCTGTGGCGACTTTGCGCTCGATGTCCTGCCACTGCGCCGTAAGCCGGTTCACATCGCGGACCAACTCCTCCTCGCTGGCACCCTCGGCCGCTGTCCGCACGATCACGCTTGCAGCCTCCCCAACCAGATCAGAGAGGATGTCCTTGAGCCGCCGGCGTTCACTCTCCGGCAGTTTCCGGGAGATGCCGGACAGGTGGCCACCCGGCGCGTACACGATGTAGCGGCCCGGGATGGAGACGTGATTGGTCAGGCGTGCACCCTTGGCGCCGACGGGGTCCTTGGTGACCTGAACCAAGATCGTCTGGCCAGACTTGAGAACCTTCTCGACCTTGCGATTCTGGCCTTCCGCGCCGAAGTAGTCCCAATCGATCTCGCCGGCGTAGATCACGCCATTGCGACCTCTGCCGATGTCCACGAAAGCCGCTTCCATCGAGGGAAGCACGTTCTGGACCCGACCGAGGTAGACGTTGCCGATCAAGGAGGCGGCGGAGGCTCGGTCGACGTAGTGCTCGACCAGGATGTCGTCCTCCAGTACGGCGATCTGGGCAAGATTTTCCCGCTGCCTGATGATCATTTTGCGTACCACGGATTCGCGCCGGGCGAGGAACTCTGCCTCACTCAGCACCGGCGTACGCCGCCGGCCTGCTTCGCGACCTTCGCGCCGTCGCTGTCGCTTAGCCTCCATGCGGGTCGACCCATCGATGCCGACGACTTCGGTGTTGGCTGCCCGTGGTTCGCGTACTCGGAGAACGGTGTCCGTAGGGTCGTCGGGAGCTGTGCTGGCCTCCTCACCGCGTCGGCGCCGGCGCCGACGCCGGCGTCGCGAACCCTCACCGTTGGTCTCCGCGCCGTCGCCTTGTGCTGATTCTTCCTCGTCAGGCTGACTCGACTCGGTCGCGGAAGCCTCGGTGGACGTACCTTCGGTCGCCTCGGCCTCGTCGCCTCCGGTACGCCGCCGGCGACGACCCCCGCGGCGTCTACGCCTGCGGCGACCCTCCCCTGCGTCGCCGTCAGCTGCAGCCTCGTCGGCTGATTCGGGCGGGCTGGCCTCTGGCGAGGCCTCCGATCCGGGCTGTTGCTCGTCGGAAACGACATCAGCCGCGTCTGCGACAGCGTCTGTGACAGAGGGCGGCACGATCTCAGGTGCTGGCGCCGGGGCCTCGGACTCCGCTGACATCGGCTCGGCTGGGCTGGTCCGGGCTGGGCCGGTCTGGGCTGGGCCGGTCTGGGATTCGGCCGTCACGGGAGCGCCGGCCGGCTCTGCAGCAACCTTCTTGGCGGCGCGCTTTCGGGTCGTCTTGGCTGGCGCGTCACCCCCGCCCGACGGCTCGGTAGTCGCCTTCTTGGCGGCGCGTTTAGCGGCCGTCTTCTTAGCGGGCTTGTCGGCCGCTGGCGCCGCATCTGACTCCCGCGCGTGTTCGATCGTGGGTGCATCTTGGGCCGACGATGGCGGACCAGCTGCTCGACTGGCTGCCCGTCGGCGTCGCGGAGTGGGCTGAACGTCCTGCTCTTCAATGATGTTTTGGGTATGCGTGGGCTCGTTGGGTTCGAGCATCAAACTCCTCTATGGCGCATATTGCGCACTTTCTCGTTCGCTTGCACCGGCGCTCGGCCGGGCCGCGGAAGCTTGCGAAACCGATGTGGTGAATCCGACCCTCCCGCGGTCAAGCGATGGCTCCGTCCACTCGGAGCCTGCTCGTCGCGGTGGAAGATCAACGTCCACCTGCTGTCGCGACCTGTCACGCCGCGCTCTATTGCCATCGAGACTCGACGCACCAGGCGTCGAAGCCGTCTCTAGTATCACACAGCTCACCTAAGTTCCCGTGTGAGCAGCTCTACCTACCGACCGGGCTCGATGATGATTCCCGAATCGAGGTCAAGACGGCCTTGGGAAAGACGGGTCAGAATCGGCGGCTCGAGCGGCGTGAAATCCGGACTCGCGACCCGCAGGCCGGTCAAAATGTCGTCCGGCCGTACCAGGGGTGTCTGATGCACCAGGGTCATCGACAGTCGAGCATCCGCAACGTCGAGAGCGATCACCGCCGCGCGAGCGTCGAATTCCCGCAGCCCGGTCTTGGTCATCCGTTGCACCGGCACGTTGTCGCTGGTCAAGAACGCCTCGACTGCCACGCTGAGCGCGGCCGCGGAAAGTCCTGGCAGCTCCACTTGCCAATGGGACCCGGTCAGCTCGCCGGCCAGTGCCCCAGGCGGCGCCGCGACCACGTCGAGCACGTCGAGGCCGGGCGGCAGGGCGGCGTCGAGCGCATCTTTCACCTTGTCCGGATCGCAGGCAGCGGCGAGTCCGATCTCGAGGTACTCCGCTTCGCTCGCTGCCCCGGTGGGCGCCGCGTTCGGGTACGAGATTCGTGGATGCGGCGAGAACCCGGACGAGTACGCCATCGGGACCCCGGCCCGGCGCAGCGCGCGTTCGAATGCGCGCCCGAAGTCTCGGTGGCTGGTGAAACGGGCGCGGCCTCGTTTGGCGTACCTGACTCGGAGCCACTGCACCGGCGGCGCGTGCTGCTCCGGCTGAGTGCGTGAGCTCGGCGCCATGCGCTTGAGCCTAGTCATCGCCAACTTGGATAGGCGGACGCCTCAGCGCGCCGAGTCGTTTACCGGCGTCAATGGCAGGAGCCTCCGACCCGTCGGGCCAATTTGGATGTTGGTGTCCAGCTGGGGACACACCCCGCACTCGAAGCACGGTGTCCATCGGCAGTCATCAACTTCTACCTCGTCGAGAGCGTCCTGCCAGTCCTCCCACAGCCACTCGCGGTCAAGACCAGCGTCCAGGTGATCCCAGGGCAGCACCTCGGCGTACTCGCGCTCCCGAGTGGTGTACCAGTCAAGATCAACACCGCTAGCGGCCAAACACCGCTCCGCAGCGGCTGCCCAGCGCTCGTAGGAGAAGTGCTCGCTCCAGCCGTCGAACCGGCCACCATCCCGCCAGACAGCCTCGATGATCGCCCCGACACGACGATCACCGCGACTGAGCAATCCCTCGATCGCGCTCGGCTTGCCGTCGTGGTAGCGGAAACCAATGGCCCGGCTGTATTGCCGATCACCCCGGATGGCATCACGCAGCTTGGCCAGCCGAGAGTCAACGATTTCATGATCACATTGCGCCGCCCACTGGAACGGGGTGTGCGGCTTGGGCACAAACCCACCGATGCTCACTGTGCAGCGGATGTCTCGCCGGCCACTGACCTCACGGCCGGTGGCGATCACGCGTTTGGCCAGCTTCGCGATCGCCACCACGTCCTCGTCGGTTTCGGTCGGCAACCCGCACATGAAATACAACTTCACCTGGCGCCAGCCGTGCGAGTACGCCGCCGCAACCGTGCTGATCAGATCGTCCTCAGTGACCATCTTGTTGATCACCTTGCGCATCCGTTCGGTGGCGCCTTCCGGCGCGAAGGTCAGACCGGAGCGGCGACCATTGCGTGAGAGCTCATTAGCAAGATCAATATTGAACGCATCCACCCGCGTGCTCGGCAGTGACAGCGAAACATTAGAGCCCTCGTAGCGATCAGCCAGCTGGCTCGTGATGTCCGCAATCTCGGAATGATCACTGCTGGACAGGCTCAGCAGTCCGACTTCCTCCAGCCCGGTTGCCTCGATCCCCTGCTGCACCATCGCACCGATGGTGTCGATGCTGCGTTCCCGGACGGGGCGCGTGATCATGCCCGCCTGGCAGAACCGGCAGCCGCGCGTGCAGCCGCGGAAGATCTCCACGGCGTACCGCTCGTGCACCGTCTCCGCGAGGGGCACCAGAGGCTTCTTTGGGTACGGCCAGGCGTCGAGGTCCATCAACGTGTGCTTGGAAACGCGGAAGGGTACGCCGGGCCGGTTTGGGGCTACCCGGCGGATCCGGCCGTCAGTCAGATAGTCGACGTCGTAGAACTTCGGCACATACACTCCACCGCCGGTCGCCAGCCGCAACAACAGGCCGTCCCGGCCGCCTGCTCGGTCCTCAATTTTCCATTGCCGAATCGCAGCAGAAATCGTCAAGGCGATTTCCTCGCCGTCGCCCAACACAACAGCGTCGAGGAAGTCGGCGATCGGTTCCGGGTTGAATGCCGCATGCCCACCGGCCAGCACGATGGGGTCGCACTCGCGGCGATCACGGGAATGGATGGGGATTCCGGCCAAGTCCAACGCCGTGAGCATGTTCGTGTAGCCGAGCTCGGTGGCAAAGCTGAGGCCAAAGACGTCGAACTCTCCGACCGGACGATGGGAGTCCAGCGTGAACTGCGGCACGTGGTACTCGCGCATCAGCGCTTCCATGTCGGGCCAGACCGCGTACGTTCGCTCAGCAAGGATCCAGTCCTGCTCGTTGAGGACCTCGTACAAGATCGCGACGCCCTGATTGGGCAAACCCACCTCGTACGCGTCCGGATAGCTCAGGCACCAGCGGACCTCCGCCGCATCCCATTCCTTCGTCACGCTGTTCAGCTCGCCACCCACGTACTGGATGGGCTTGCTGACGCGCGGCAGCAGCGGCTCGAGGCGAGGAAATACCGAGGCTGGGCCGGTCGCGATCGTCGTCATGACCAACCCAGCCTAAGGGTCAGGCCAGGTCGGGGAACCAGAGTGCGATCTCCCGCTTCGCCGACTCAGCCGAGTCGGAGCCGTGCACGAGGTTTTCCCGGTTGGATAGCGCAAAGTCACCGCGGATCGTTCCGGGTGCGGCCTTGCGACCGTCGGTGGCTCCATTGATCGTGCGTACGACATCGATGGCCTCGTCACCTTCGATCACCATCGCCACGGAAGGACCCGACGTGACGAACAGCCGGAGCGGCGGATAGAACGGCCGCTCGACGTGTTCGGCGTAGTGCTGATCGGCCAGTTCGCCGGTCATCTGACGGAGCTCCATCGCTACGATCGCCAGGCCCTTGGATTCAAAGCGGCTGATGATGGCTCCAGCGAGACCTCGGCGCACCGCGTCTGGCTTGATCAACACGAATGAACGCTGGGTTGGCACTGGCGGCGCGACGTAGGACATGCCAGCACACTAGGCGATGTCTCCGCCCTCCGGCGAAGTCTCCATGCGTGAATCGAGCCGCTTGCCGAGCACGAACGCCAGTACCCACAAGGCCGCGAACAGAACCCCCACGATGAACATTGTCGGAGTCAACAAACCCAGTGCCAAGCCAGCGAACTGGGTCAGCCAGCCGAGAACGTAGCCAACCTGACTCCGCAGCATCCCGGCTGCCACCAAGGCCAGCACCGCGGTGCCACCTCCGAAGCCGCCGGCAGCAGCACCAGGCACGTCGGAGATGAAGATCATCACCGGAACGGCGAGACCATAGACGATCACCTCGAAGATCAAGACCGTCATCAGCACCACCCGCATGGGGTTGCCGGGACTAAGGGTGATCATTGCCAGTCCCGGTTGGTCTCGTGCCCGTCTTCGGAGTAGCCAACGTCCCAGCCGCGATCGAGATCTTCGCTAGCTGACGGCACCAACACTGGTTCGTTGCCGACGAGCAGCGTACGAGCCTCGCCCACCGCGACCACGGATCCGGTGATCAGCACCCCGGGCGAGCCGATGCCGTCCACCTCCGCGAGCTCGACCGCGCGATCGATCGCGTCGTCGAGTCGCGGGACGACGATGACGCGTGGGGAGCCGAAGATCTCTTCAGCGAGTGCGCCGAGCGCCGTGGCCGGCATGCCGCGCGACGTTGAGGCGACCTGGGAGATGACCACCTGATTCATGATCTCTTCGAAGACTTCGAGGATGCCGCGGGCATCCTTGTCGGCCATCACCGCAATGACGCCGATGAGTGGGCTGAAGGCGAAGGCTTCGGTGATGCCCGCCGCAGCTGCCCGAGCGCCATGCGGGTTATGGGCGGCGTCGAGGACTACCGCTGGCGAGCGGCGGATGACTTCCAGCCGTCCCGGAAAGTGCACTCGGGCGAACCCTTCGCGGACCACATCAGGGTGCAAGGCCTTCAGTCCGAGAAACGCCTCCGCCGCGGCGAGCGCCTGCGCGGCATTGGCAGCCTGATGCGGCCCGTAGAGAGGCAGAAAGATGTCGTCGATGGGACCATCAGCAGCGGTGAGCCGGAGGACCTGACCGGCCACCGCGAGCTTGCGGTCGATGACGCCGAAGTCGACGCCCTCCCGCTGCGGCAAGGCGCCGACCTCGGCGCATCGGGCAAGCAAAACCTCCGCAGCTTCGATGCTCTGCCCAGCAAGGATGGCGTGCGCGCCAGGCTTGATGATGCCGGCTTTCTCTCGGGTGATCTCGGCGATAGTACGGCCCAGCAGGTGGGTGTGATCAAGATCAATCGGGGTGACCACCGCGACACCGGCATCGGCCACGTTCGTGGCATCCCAGGCACCGCCCAAGCCGACCTCGACGACCGCGACATCCACGGGTGCATCGGCGAACGCGGCATACGCCATCGCGGTGATGATCTCGAAGAAGGTCATCTGGACGCCGTCGATCTCGCGTTGATCAACGAGCGCGACGTACGGCTCGATCTCACGCCACACCTCGTCGAAGCGCTCGTCGGTGATCGACTCGCCGTCGATCGTGATCCGCTCCGTCACACTCATCACGTGTGGACTGGTGAAACGGCCGGTACGCAGACCATCGGCCCGCAGCAGCGATTCGATCATCGCAGCGGTGCTGCCCTTGCCGTTCGTCCCGGTCAGATGAATGACGGGATACACCCGCTGGGGGTCGCCCAGGAGTTCGGTCAGCGCCCTGATCCTCCCCAGGCTGGGCGCGACACGATGTTCTGGCCAGCGACTGGTAAGCGCGGCGACGGTTTCGGCATGAGTTAGTTCGGCAGCCATGACGCCCAAAGTCTAGTGTCGGCGCTCGTTGGCAAAGCACAGCGAGCTTCTTGGCTTGAGGCAGCCGCGGAACGAAACTTGCGTGTAGCCGGTTGCTCTCTTCTCTAAGATCGCGATCGTGACCATTTCAGCTGAGCCCCGAACCGACGCGTCGACCCCAGCCGGCGCAGGGGTACCGGAGAAGCCGGCGCTGGAGGGTCTGGAGGAGAAGTGGATCGCACGCTGGAAAGCTGACGACACCTACGCGTTCGTCCGGCCTGCGACCCGGGCCGAGGTGTACAGCATCGACACTCCCCCGCCCACGGTGTCCGGCTCGTTACACGTCGGCCACGTCTTCTCCTACACCCACACCGATCTGATTGCCCGCTATCAGCGGATGCGTGGCAAGCAGGTCTTCTATCCGATCGGGTGGGATGACAACGGTCTGCCGACCGAGCGCCGCGTCCAGAACTTCTACGGTGTTCGCTGCGACCCGAGTGTGCCGTACGACCCGCACTTCGCACCGCCCGAGAAGCCCGACCCGAAGCATGAGCTACGGATCTCCCGGCGCAACTTCGTCGAGCTCTGCCACGAGTTGACCCATGTGGATGAGAAGGCGTTCGAGGACCTGTGGCGCCGAGTGGGATTGAGCGTGGACTGGTCAAGTCTCTACACCACCATCGGCGACGAGTCGATCATGGTCGCGCAGCGGGCATTTCTTCGCAATGTGGCGCGAGATGAGGCCTATCTGTCTGAGGCTCCGACTCTGTGGGATGTGACCTTCCAGACAGCGGTCGCCCAGGCCGAGCTCGAGGATCGCGACTACCCGGGCGCTTATCACCGGGTTGGGTTCCATGGCTCCGACGGTCCGGTGTATGTCGAGACCACCCGACCTGAACTCATTGCTGCCTGTGTGGCCCTGATCGCCCACCCTGACGATGAGCGCTACCAGCCGCTGTTTGGCACGACCGTGACCAGCCCGCTCTATGGGGTGGAGTTGCCGGTCGTTGCGCACCCCGCTGCCGAGCCAGACAAGGGCACCGGAATCGCCATGTGCTGCACCTTTGGTGATCTCACCGATGTCAACTGGTGGCGCGAGCTACAGCTGCCGACCCGGGTGATCATCGGTCGTGACGGTCGGATCGTCGGAGACGAGCCGGAGTGGATCAAGAACTCCGATGCCTGGGAGGCGATTGCGGGAAAGACGATCTTTGGTGCGCGGGAGTCCGTGGCGACTGCGCTGCGCGCTTCCGGTGATCTTGATGGGGAGCCAACGCCTACGCTGCGAAAGGCGAACTTTTACGAGAGGGGCGACAAGCCACTGGAGATCGTGTCCACCCGCCAGTGGTACATCCGCAATGGTGGGCGTGACGAAGACCTGAAGCGCGTGATGCTGCAACGCGGCGAAGAGCTGGGATGGATTCCGCCGCACATGAAGTACCGATATGACAACTGGGTGAGCGGCCTCAATGGTGACTGGCTCATCTCGCGGCAGAGGTTCTTCGGTGTGCCGTTCCCCATCTGGTACACCCTCGATGCGGCTGGCGATCCGGACTACGACCACCCGATTCTGGCCGACGAAAACCATCTGCCGGTAGATCCGAGTTCAGAGTTACCACCAGGGTTCAGCGAATCCGAACGTGGCACGCCGGGCGGCTTCATTGCCGATCCGGACGTCATGGACACCTGGGCAACGTCATCGCTCACCCCGCAAATCGCGTGCGGATGGGATCGTGACCCGGATTTGTTCGCGGTCACATTTCCGATGGACCTGAACACCCACGCGCACGAGATCATTCGTACCTGGCTGTTCTCCCGGGTGGTTCGTGCGCATTTCGAGAACCACTCGCTGCCGTGGCTGCGTTCCATGATCAGCGGCTTTGTGATGGACCCCGATCGCAAGAAGATGAGCAAGTCCAAAGGCAACACGGTGGTGCCGACGGACGTGCTGGAACAGTACGGCTCGGACGCCGTACGGTGGCGGGCCGCCAAGATCCGGCCAGGACTGGATTCGCCGTTTGATCAACGGGAAATGAAGGTGGGGCGCCGGCTGGCCCTGAAAGTGCTCAATGCCAGCAAGTTCGTGCTGGGGGCGGGTGCCGTCACCGACATAGCGTCGATCACCGAACCGGCCGACCTCTCGCTGCTCGCCCATCTCACGGGGTTGATCGACGAGGCGACCAGGTCGTTCGAGGCGTACGACTACACCAGCGGTTTGGAAAGCACTGAGCAGTTCTTCTGGCAGTTCTGCGACGACTACCTGGAACTGGTCAAGGAACGGGCGTACGGCCCGGCCGACGACCCGCGAGCTGTCTCGGCCCGCGCCACATTGACAGTCGCATTAGATGTGGTACTGCGACTTTTCGCCCCGATCATGCCCTACGTCACGGAGGAGGTGTGGTCGTGGTGGAAGGTCGGCTCGATCCACCGCGCCCCCTGGCCGGTGGTTGAGGAGGTTGCGGTTAGTGGTGATGCGGCAGTGCTCAGCGATGTGTCCGCAGCCTTGATTCAGATCCGCGGCGCCAAGTCTCAGGCCAGCGTCTCGATGAAGACCGAAATCAGCCTCGCCAAGTTCTACGGCTCGCCCGAGTCGCTCGCCAATCTGCGGGCGGTCGAGGCCGATTTGCGCGCGGTCGGCCGGATTACCGGTGGAATCAATTGGGTTGAGGCCGATGGTCCGATCTCAGTCGACGTGACCCTCGCGTAGCTAGCAACCTCATCTGTGACGCGACTGGCCGACGTGACGCAACCGGTCACTCCCAACCCGTCGCGCGCCCATTTGAGGTGGTGGGTGACTAGTTTCCGATAGCAAACGACCGGTTTTCGATGGGACACCGGTGGAGGTGACCAGCTTCCGGTAGGAACCGGCGAGGAGTGACCGGTTTTCCACAGCAGCCGACGGGTACCGCGGCCTGTCCACAGATGCGTGGGCAGATCGGACGATTCGAGGCCGCGTCCGGATGCTTCCGGCGTGACACTGCAAGATACGCCGCGCTCTCCCGCACGGGGATGGCTGCGGGGCCGGGAGTGGGAACGCATCACGCATGGGGTGTACGCCCCGGCATTAAGCCGTACTCAGCTCGAGGAACTGGCGGCATGGCAGCTGGTGCTGCCGCGAACCGCTGCTTTCTCGCACCTGACGGCCGCTCGGCTTCGGGGCTGGTGGCTGCCCGCCACCATCGCCCACCCCGTTTCGCTGCGATGCTCAACGCCGATCCGCGTCCGCGGCGGCCCGGGCTGCTGGTCTGTCGCCACACGCAGCCGTTCCCGATGAACCTCGTAAATGGGCTGCGACTCACCACGGCGGCCGAGACGATCTTGGCTGCGGCGCGCGACCTCGGTGTGCTCGATCTGGTCATCCTCGGCGACTCGGCACTGCGGCTTCGACATTGCACCCTTACTGACCTCCAGATCACAGCTCGGCAGCGGCGACGCGGCGCACCTCTACTGCGACGGATCATTCCGATGCTGGATGCACGGAGCGAGTCCGCTTGGGAGTCGATCATGCGAGTGCTGCACCAGGCGGCTGAGATTTCAGTGACTCCGCAACAGGAAATCTTCGACGAGCGTGGCCGCTTTGTCGCCAGGGTCGACCTGCGGATCGACGGGACTCGGCGGATCCACGAGTACGACGGCGCCGGGCACCGCGATGCTGATGTCCACGAGCACGACCTAGAACGGGACCGCGCCCTGATCGCCGGGGATTGGGAACGGCACGGTTACACCTCTAAGCACCTGCGGCGAGACGCCGCCGCAATCATCGCCGATGTTGACCGCCTGCTCGGACGGACCTGGAGTCCGCGTCGGCTCGCTGCCTGGCAGAGCCTGCTCGACCATTCGCTCCTGGGACGGGCCGGTCGGGCTCGCGCCTATCGACAGTGGCGGCGAGCCATGGCCGAAACTGGTCAGCTGCAACACAGGGACGGCAACAATCCGGGTTGTATGTGACCGGTTGCGTATAGGGCCGGCGCGGGCCGAGCTTGCTCAGGCGCTCTTCTCGCGGCGTTCGCGTTTGGCGAGCTTCTCGCGCGGCACCAGTGTTGGAAGCACCGAGTCTCGGACAACCTCGGCGGTGATGATCACCTGGGCGATGTCATCGCGACTCGGAACGTCGTACATGACGTTGAGCAGCACCTCTTCGAGGATTGCCCGGAGGCCGCGGGCGCCGGTGCCCCGTAGCAGTGCAAGATCGGCAATTGCTTCGACGGCGTCAGGCGTGAACTCCAGCTCAACCCCGTCGAGCTCGAAGAGCTTGCGGAACTGCTTGACCAACGCGTTACGCGGTTCGATCAGGATACGAATGAGCGAGTCGCGGTCGAGCGGGCTGACCGAGGAGATCATCGGCAAGCGTCCGATGAACTCCGGGATCAAGCCGAACTTCACCAGGTCTTCGGGCCGTACGTCGTGGAAGGGATCGTCGGAGTCGGGTCGCCGAGTCGCGATGTCATTGTTGAAGCCGAGCGGGCGCTTACCAATGCGGTGGGCGACGATGTGATCAAGTCCGGCAAATGCGCCGCCTACGATGAACAACACGTTGGTCGTGTCGATCTGGATGAAGTCCTGATGCGGATGCTTACGCCCACCCTGCGGCGGCACCGATGCTGAGGTGCCCTCCAAGATCTTCAGCAGCGCCTGCTGGACGCCCTCGCCGGAGACATCGCGGGTGATGGAGGGGTTCTCACTCTTCCGGGCGATCTTGTCGACTTCGTCGATGTAGATGATGCCGGTCTCGGCCTTCTTGACGTCGAAGTCGGCCGCCTGGATCAGCTTGAGCAGGATGTTCTCGACGTCTTCGCCGACGTAGCCGGCCTCGGTCAACGCTGTTGCGTCCGCGATCGCGAACGGCACATTGAGCATCTTCGCCAGTGTCTGGGCGAGATAGGTCTTGCCGCATCCCGTAGGGCCGATCAGCAAGATGTTGGACTTCGCCAGCTCAACGCCGTCATCCTCAGTACGGCGGGCAGGATTGGCCGCTTGCGCCTGCACTCGCTTGTAGTGGTTATAGACAGCGACGGCCAGAGCTTTCTTCGCATTGGTCTGGCCGATCACGTAGCTGTCGAGAAACTGGCGGATCTGATGTGGCTTGGGCAGCTCATCGAGCAGGCCGACCTCGCCGCCCTCGGAGAATTCTTCCTCGATGATCTCGTTGCACAGATCTATGCACTCGTCACAGATGTAGACGCCGGGACCAGCGATCAGCTTCTTGACCTGCTTCTGGCTCTTCCCGCAGAAAGAACACTTCAGCAAGTCGCCGCTTTCTCCGATGCGCGCCACACCGCCTCCTATCTGTGCCCGATCGCTTGGCTGGCGCCCGATCGTGTGGCTCGTCCCACCCTAGCCTGACCGTTCCATGAAGTGGAGGACATTTGATCCACCGGTCAGGTGGAGGAATGCCACTAGACCGGAACGGCCTTGAGCGAGGTCAAGACCTCGTCGATGATGCCGTACTCAAGGGCCTGCTCCGCCGTCAGGTACTTGTCCCGCTCGATATCTCGACTGACCTCTTCCATCGTCTTGCCGGTGTCCTCAGCCAACATCTGCTCCATCAGTGAACGAATTCGCAGGATTTCCCTGGCCTGGATCTCGATGTCGGAGGACTGCCCATAGCCGCCTTCGGTGGCCGGCTGATGGATCAGGATGCGGCTGTTGGGCAGGGCGAGTCGCTTGCCCTTGGTGCCTGCCGCCAAGATCACTGCCGCGGCTGATGCCGCCTGCCCCAAACACACCGTACGGACGTCTGGCTTGATGTAGCGCATCGTGTCGTAGATCGCCGTAAGGGCGGTGAAGGAGCCACCGGGTGAGTTGATATAGATCTCGATGTCGCGCTCAGCATCCATCTGTTGTAAGCAGAGCAGCTGTGCCATCACGGCATTGGCGATATCGTCCGAAATCGGGGTGCCGAGGAAGATGATCCGGTCCTCGAAGAGCTTGGTGTAGGGGTCGATACGGCGCATGCCGTACGACGTACGCTCCTCCCACTGGGGGATGTAGTAATCCATCGTGGGAGAGAAGGGCTGGCCCTCGGCCCCGGGCGAGCCAAAGCTGTTGATCATGTTGATTCGTTCCTTCACTGGTTCGGCGCCTGGGGCGATGGGATCTGAGCCGCGGCCTCGTAGACGTGGTCGATGAAGCCGTATGTCAGCGCCTGCTCGGCGGTGAACCACCGGTCCCGGTCGGAGTCAGCCTCGATCTGCTCGAGCGTCTGACCGGTGTGCTCGGCAATCAGCTTCTGCATCGTCGACTTGATGTGCAACGACTGCTCGGCCTGGATTCTGATGTCGCTTGCCGTGCCGCCCAACCCGCCGGATGGCTGGTGCATCATGATCCGGCTGTGCGGCAGGGCGTACCGCTTGCCCTTCTCACCCGCGCACAGCAGGAACTGACCCATTGATGCAGCCAATCCGATGGCAACGGTCGCGACGTCGTTGGAGATCCACTTCATGGTGTCGTAGATCGCCATTCCGGAGTCGACCGAGCCGCCGGGTGAGTTGATGTAGAGATAGATGTCCTTTTGCGGATCCTCAGCGTTCAGCAAGAGCATTTGCGCGCAGATGGCGTTGGCGTTCTCATCCTTGACCTCAGAGCCAAGGAAGATGATGCGGTTCTGCAGGAGGGACTGATAGACGTTGTCATCGAGCCCGAAGCCGTTGCGGCCGCTGGCGTTGTAAGCATCGGATCCCGCTGCCCGAAGCTGATTGGCGGCACTGAAAAGAGAAGATCGTGGGGTCGAGTTCACGTTGGAAAACCTACCCCGGCGCGTATTGGGAGTCGCGCGGAAATCGGGTGTGTTCGCTGTGGGCGCAGAAGGGTGAAGATCACCCCGCGCAGCCGATGATCAGACGCTGGAGCCCTGCGTCTGATCCTCCAGAGGCTGCTCGGTCGGCTCGCTGTCGAGATCGTCCGCTGGCTCAGGCTCCACCTCGGGCTCGGCGTAACTGCCGTCCTCCTGAAGGTCTGCAAGTGGCACCACCGAGCCGTCGGAGTCGGTGACGGTTGCGGCCTCGACGATCATGGCCAGCGCCTTACCGCGCCGGATCTCGAGCATGTACTCCTCGATGTGGTGCGGGTGTTCCTGGAGGTGATCGGCCACCTGCTGCGGCGGAACACCATCGGCTTGCGCCTTGCGCAAAATGTGCTGGGTGAGATCGTTCTGGTCGACACCGATCGCGCGCTCGTCTGCGACCTTGTCCAAGATGATCTGCGCCTTGAGAGCCTGCTCGCTGCGCTGCTCCAGATCGGCCCAGAACTCTTCCTCAGTTTGATCTTCGGCGATATCGGTGAGGTAGCTCTCGAGCGTCAGT
>DASVEX010000296.1:0-5701 GCA_036380335.1 Propionibacteriaceae bacterium
GCGTTCATTCATCACGCAAAGGACTACACGCTACTGAACCCGGCCGGCGGGCCCGCCCGACGCGGATTCGACGACTCGCCCGAGAGCCGAAGCGCCATGGCGCGGATGTTCCAGTCCGGCAGCGCAAAGCTGGAGCTGGTCGAGACCTACTCCTCCGGCGACCTCGTCGTACTCGTCGCCGTCGAACGGCAGCAAGGAGTGATCGGCGGTCTCCCGGAACAGGACTGGTCGCTTCGGGTGACTTGGGTCTTCCGTCGGATCGACTCTGGCTGGGAGCTAGCGCACCGTCACGCGGATCCGCTCGTACATCCGATCAGTCCAGAACAGCTCGCCGTACTGGCCCGCGGCTGACCGCACGCGTCGGCTCGAGCGGGTGGAAATCAGTACGCCGGTTGGGAGGGGTCGATCTGGCGGACCCAAGCACTGACTCCGCCCCCGACGTGGACCGCGTCGGCAAGCCCAGCGCCATGCACCAGCGCCAACACCTCCGCTGAGCGGACGCCGGTCTTGCAGTAGAGGACCACCTGCTTGTCCTGCGGCAGATCACCCAACGCAACGCCGGTCTGGAAGTCGCCCTTGGGGATGAGGATGGATCCCGGGATGACGTTGATGTCTCGCTCCACTTGCTCGCGTACGTCGATCAGTACGAAGTCTTTGGTCCCGGATTCCCGATCGGCAAGCCACTGCGCCAGTTGCTTGACGTCAACGGTGTGGCCTGCGGCCGCCTCGGCCGCCTCATCGGTGATTGCACCACAAAACTCGTCATAGTCGATCAGCTCGGTGACGGTCGGATTCTCTCCACAGACCGCGCATTGGGGATCCTTACGGACCCGCAGCTGCCGCCAGCTCATTTCCAACGCGTCATAAATCTGTAGCCGGCCAATCAGCGGTTCGCCGATCCCTGCGAGCAGCTTGATCGCCTCGGTGACCTGCGTCGCCCCGACCGAGGCACAGAGCACGCCGAGCACACCGCCCTCGGCGCAGCTCGGCACCATGCCCGGCGGCGGAGGTTCAGGGTAAAGGCAGCGATAGCAGGGACCGTGCTCGGCCCAGAAGACACTGACCTGGCCGTCGAAGCGATAGATCGAGCCCCACACGTACGGCTTGCCCAGGAGCACAGCGGCATCGTTGACCATGTACCGCGTTGCGAAGTTGTCAGTGCCGTCGATGATCAAGTCGTACTGGCTGAACAGCTCCATGACATTGTCGTTGTCCAGCCGCACGTCATGCACGACGACGTTGACCAATGGGTTGGTCTCAGCGATCGACTCTTTCGCAGACTCAGCCTTGGACTTTCCGATGTCGGACTGGCCGTGGATGATCTGGCGCTGCAGATTCGATTCGTCGACGGTGTCGAAGTCGACGATGCCGAGGGTCCCAATGCCGGCGGCGGCAAGATAGAGCAGCGCCGGACTTCCCAGACCGCCGGCGCCGATCACCAGCACACGCGCGTTCTTCAGCCGCTTCTGACCAGCCATCCCTACATCGGGAATGATCAAATGTCGGCTATAGCGGCGCACCTCGTCAATGGATAACTCATCGGCGGGCTCGACCAGCGGCGGCAAGGCCACGGTTCTCCTCCAGCTCAAGGACGCGGTACGGTACCGCGGCAACAGGCTTTCTCGATCTTGAAGGTAACGCGGGTCCGCCAACTGCTATTCCGGATGATGGGATAGGGCCATGGCAGCCGCAGCGGACTCTTGGGCGTGCTCCGGCACGCCGCGGGGGTTCAGGGGGGTCGTCCTCCTTGACTGACATCGTGACACGGGTGGGGAATCGCACCTTGACGCTGACGAACCTCGACAAAGTGCTCTATCCCAGCGTCGGTCTCACCAAGGCCGAGGTCATCGATTACTACTTGCGCATTGCTCCGGTGATGCTTCCCTACATTCGGGACCGGGTGATGACCAGGCTGCGATTCCCGGACGGGGTCGGCCGCGACCGGTTCTCCTTCTACGAGAAGAATGCGCCGATGGGTACGCCGGACTGGGTACGCCGAGTGAACGTCAGCACTAGTGACGGGATCATCGACTACGTTGTCGCCGACGACGAGGCGGCAGTTGTCTGGCTGGCCAATCTCGCCGCTCTTGAGATGCATGTTCCGCAGTGGACCGTCAGTAGCGCCACCCCGGATAACGACATCGTGAGCCTTCCCGAACCCGAGCCGCGTCCTGGCGAGCCGTTGGCCGATCGAGTCGTGGTCGATCTGGATCCTGGGGCCGGCATGACCATCGTGGACAGTTCACGAGCGGCCCTGATCGTGGCCGCCAGATTGGCCGAGGATGGCATGATCCCGATCGCTCAAACCTCGGGCAGCAAAGGAATTCAGGTGTACGCCGCCATCGCTCCGACCCGCAGCAAGGGCGCATGGGCCTACGTGAAGCAGCTCAATGCCTCCCTGCACAAGGCGCAGCCAGACTTCTTCGTCGCGACCATGTCCGTCGAGCAACGGGCCGGCAGGATCTATGTGGACTACAACCAGAATCTGGCGGCACGCAACACGATCGCGCCGTACTCAATGCGTGGCCGGGAACGTCCAGCCGTCGCCACGCCGGTCACCTGGGAGGAACTCGGGAGCGTACGAGGGCCGGATGACCTTCGATTCAGCCCGGAAGACGTGCTGGCCAGAGTCTCCGATCACGGGGATCTGGCGGCCGATCTGCTTACCTCTGACGCGCCAGCCCTGCCTGATACGGCATGACCCAGCCGTATCGACGACGTCTAAGTCAAACATCGCTGGCGCGACGCGGACCACGGCAAGGTTAGGGTGAATCGTGGCCACAGAGCTGGAGAAGGAGGCGGTAAGCAGCCGCCCGACCCGCCTGCCACGCGACCAGCGACGCATTCAACTGCTCGACGCGGCCAGTGAAGTCTTCGCCGCTAAGGGCTATCACGCAGCGGCCATGGATGACATTGCCGACGTGGCTGGCGTATCCAAACCCGTGCTGTATCAGCACTTTCCGTCCAAACTCGACCTCTATCTAGCCCTCCTCGACCAAAGCTGTGATCGGCTGGTCGAGGTGGTCGAGGATGCCCTGGCCTCAACCGAGGAGAACGCAGACCGGGTGATCGCTACGGTCGCGGCGTTCTATGAGTTTGTCTCCTCAACCAGCGGTGAGTTTCGCTTCATCTTCGAATCCGATCTGACTGGTGACGGTGCCGTGCAGCAGCGACTCGCGCAGGTGAACAGCGAGATTTCTAACGCCATCGCGGAGGTCATTGCCGAAGACACCTCGCTGCCTCGCCAACAAGCCAAGCTCCTCGCGGTCTGCCTTGTCGGGATCGCCCAGGTCAGCGCCCGGTACTGGATCTCAGGCGGGACGTCCGCAGTGTCGCTCGACGAAGCCAAGCAACTGGTGAGCAATCTGGCCTGGCGTGGCATCAGCAGCTTCCCGCTTACCGAGCACGACAAGATCGCCCACACCAGCGGCGTCGCTGACAGCTAGCCCGCTGGGCGGGCCGAGAAGAGGCGCAACCCCCCGGCCGATGGCCGAGGGGTTGGCGAAGGTGCATCCGGTCGAGGCGCTCAGCCCTTTGCCAGCGTCGTAGCTCCAGTCATGATCGCCACAGCCTCGGTTGGCGTGTGGGACTTCGGGGTGATTACTCCTGCGCATCCGCCAAGCCTTGCGATATGGATGCGGTCGGAGACCTCGAACACGTTCGGCATGTTGTGACTGATCAAGATCACTGGCAGGCCTCTTTCCCTGATCTGCTGGATCAGGTTGAGAACCTGGCCGGTTTCCTTCACTCCCAACGCCGCTGTCGGTTCGTCGAGTACGACGAACTTGGTGGCGAAGGTCGCCGCTCTCGCGACCGCCACGGCTTGCCGCTGACCGCCTGACAGCGTCTCCACCGCCTGTCCCATGTTCTGCACAGTTGAGATGCCGAGGTTCGCCATGGACTTGCCCGCGTCTTCCTTCATGCCCTTCTTGTCGAGCATGCGAAGAATCGATCCCAACGGACCGGATCTGCGCCGTTCCCGACCAAGGAACATGTTGGCGGCGATGTCCAGCGCCGGCGCCACCGCCAATGTCTGGTAGACGGTCTCGATGCCGGAACTCCGCGCGTCCTGCGGGGTCCTGAAGTGAACCTCGTTCCCGTCCAGATAGACCTGTCCGGAGTCGGGAATCAACGCTCCCGTGAGTGCCTTGATCAGCGTCGACTTGCCGGCTCCATTGTCGCCGATGACCGCAAGGACCTCGCCCGGAAACAGGTCGACGTTCACGCCGTCGAGACCGACAACCTTGCCGAAGGTCTTGATCAGGCCACGGCCTGAGAGCACGGTTTCGGACGGCTCGGCGAGCACCGGGGGGTTACCGAGCCCGACCTTGCTTTTCTCTTCCTCCGACAAATCGCTCGTGGAAGGCGTTGTTGTCATGCCTTTACCTTTCTGATCCACTGATCGATGGACACTGCGACGATGATCAGGACACCAATCGCCAGCACGCGCAGCTGGTCATCCACACCGGCCAGGGCCAGCCCGATGTTGAACGCGTACACGATCAGCGCTCCAAGGATGGTGCCGGGTATACCGCCCCGACCGCCGAACAGGCTGGTTCCGCCGATCACGACCGCTGTGATGGTCTCCAGGTTGGCGCCGACGATCGCGTTCGGGCTGGCCGTGCCGGCCCGGCCGATCAGCACCCAGGCGCTGAAGCCGTAGATCAGCCCCGCCACGGTGTAGACGCTGAGGAGCACGCGGTCGACCTGGATGCCAACCAGCCGGGCGGCCTCGATGTCATCGCCGACGGCGTACAGATGACGGCCCCAGCTGGTCTGACTGAGCACGAAGGCGACGACGGCAGCAAGCACTGCCACAACCACCACGCCGATAGTCAGTCTGAACGGCCCGATCGAGAATCGGGTGCCCATCAGGTTGAGGATGGCGGGCATCTTGTTCTTACCCACGCTGGCCCCCCCGGAGTACAGCAGAGCGATCGCGGTATAGATGCTCAGCGTGCCGAGTGTCACGATGAAGGGCGGCAGGTTCAGCCGGGTGACGAGCAGGCCGTTGAGGAATCCGCAGGCGGTGCCGACGGCGATGCCGATGAGCAGGGCAAGGCCTCCAGGCACGCCGTTGTTAGCAGCCAGGTTGGCCATCACGAGCATTGCGAGGATGGCAGTCGCGCCAACCGCCAGGTCGATGCCGGCGGTCAAGATGATGAGGGTTTGACCGATGGCAAGGGCCGCGACTACCGCGGTCTGCTGCAGGATGATGGAGATCGTCGCGGGCTGGGCGAACCGCGGGTTGATGATGGTGAAGGCGATGCAAGCCACGATCAGCACCATCAGCGGGCTGAGCGAGGGATGGGCATGCAGCAGGTGCTGGATCCGCTGGAGCGGCGACTGCTGCCGCAGCGCAAACTGTTCCGCCGCGGACGCAGGTGCCTGTGGTTCTACTGAGGTTGTCACGTGGGCTTCCTTGCCGTAGGAGATACTGCGGTTTTCGGGAGGAGGCGACCGTCGCCGCCTCCGTGATGGGCTGGCTCCGCCTCGCTGGCTGAGCCAGCCTTAAGGTGCGCGGCGGAGCCAGCCGCATGATCGTTCAACGAAGGCCTACCCCCAGCAGAGTTTCTCGCCCTCGGCGACAGTGATGCTCGGGAGACCTTCGACCGGCTTATCGGTCACGAGCGCCACGCCGGTGTCATAGAAGTCCAGGCCAGGCGTGACCTTTGGCTTCTCGCCAGTCTGCTTGAATTTG
>DASVEX010000297.1:0-4845 GCA_036380335.1 Propionibacteriaceae bacterium
GATCCACGATGTGGCTTCGGTGCTGCGCCGCGTACCGGTCAATATGAGCTACAACCTCACCGTCGTCGACGCCTCGGGTGAAAGCTTGACCGCGTTTGTGGCACCGGACTCCGCACCCGAGTTCTCCTCGGCCCGGGCGGCTACCAACCATCGAGGCACCGTTCCTGAATTTCCCGAGCGTGCCCTCTCGTTACGCAGCGTCGAGCGGCAACGGCTGCTGATGTCGTTGCTGGACTCCGACCCCGACACAGCCGGGTTGACCGCGGCTTTCTTACGTCCACCGCTTCGCAGCACTGAATACGGAAGGGCCTTCGGCACCTTGTACACCGCGGTCTACCGTCCGAACGACGGCACCGTCGACTACCTCTGGCCGCATGACTCGTGGCAACGCAGGTTTGACTCGGTCGATGAGACGAAGACAGTCATGCTGAGTGAGTCATGAACGCCTGTGAAGCTGCCAGCTGTTACGAGGCGAAGCGGGCGACGTCGGTGTAGTGCTGGGAGTGCTCGTCAAAACGGGCCAGCAGCCGCCGGGCCTCCTCCGGTACGACCGAACGCGTGGGGTCGCCGCCGGTGAAGGTAGCGATCGCGTCGCGGTCGTCGAAGGTCATCGCGGTCAGGATCTCGGCACCCGGACCACCAAGCTCGGACGGATCGCGGCGCCAGACCGTGAGGTCGCGCAGCCCCGGGATACCGCGCGCGAGAATCGCTGGCGCAATCTGCCCAGTCAACAGCTCCCGATACGCGGTTGAGGATGCCTCGGTCGAGGTCCAGCCACGCCAGAGTCGAAGGATCATGAGTTGCCTTTCTTTTTTGGGCGCTGCTCGTGCAATCGCGGGTGGAGTCCGCCTACTTCGTCGTCGTTCGCAGAGGAAAGCGGCTCACAGTGTCCATTGCTCGCTCCGCTCGCTGAGGCCGACGCTCCGCGCCAGCCTGGCTCAGCACGGCGGCGCGCGATTTGCCGACACTCGCACCGCATTCTTTCCTGCCGAGCGCTACGCCTGAGACCAGCTTAAGAAGACCGCATCAAGTTGCGTGCTCACCCATATTGCGGGTAAGGCCCGAAAGAACGCGTGGCGCGGGTTAGTTGCTGTCACGGGGAGCGGCGATCAGATCGCCAGCCTTGCATCAGTGGGCTTGGTCGCCGCGGACCACACAACCGCGCCACGCGTACGAAGGAGTGCACGCCCAGGGGAGACAAAGGACTGATCACATGCAGCAGATGGGTTTCATACTGGTGTGGCTCACATTCATTGCCCTCACTCTGCTCGTCACCACCTTGGTCCTGATTCACCGGCAGAGCTCGCCCTTAATGAGTCCGGTTGATGTGCTGCCCGACTTCGCCATCTTCGACTGCGGCGCCTCGATACACCTCGTACCTCTGGAACCCGACTACCACCAGGTCGACAACAGCGGTCGCTGCCGCTGTGGGCCGGCTATCACCAACAACCAACGCCGCTTCGGCACGTCCGTTCGCTATGTCGACCACCGTTCGGCAGCGTGGCGACGGTCCTGTTCGGGGACCGTTGCGCGCGACCGTAAGCAAACCTCGCAATAGGGGCCCCATCACTCCTAATGGGGCCCGTACGCTCAGCCAGGCGCCACTTTCACACGGCTAGAGGTTGGTCATCCGTTCTGAAGCCTCGCTGTACCGGCCGCCTTCCACCTGGATTTTGATTGCTGCGTCCTCGATCTCAGCGAGTTCGTCGGCGGTCAGCTCGACGTCTGCAGCGCCGAGGTTCTCCTCAAGTCGGTGCGGTTTGCGGGTGCCGGGGATCGGTACGATCCAGGGCTTTTGAGCCAGCAGCCAGGCCAGGGCGATCTGGCCCGGCGTCGCGCCCTTGCGCCGCGCGATGCTGGCCAGCAGATCCACCACGGCCTGGTTGTGCTGCAGCGCCTCCGGGGAAAACCGTGGAATGGTGCTGCGAATGTCGTTGCCGGCATCGAAGCTGGTCGAGGCCGTGATCGTGCCGGTGAGGAAACCTTTGCCGAGCGGGCTGTACGGCACAAACCCGATACCCAACTCTTCACACGCCGGCAGTACCTCTTCCTCCGGGCGCCGCCACCACAGCGAGTATTCGCTCTGCACAGCCGTCACCGGCTGCACCGCATGCGCTCGTCGAATCGTCGGAGCGGCCGCCTCAGACATACCGAAATGCTGCACCTTGCCCGCCTCGATGAGGTCCTTGACAGCGCCCGCAACGTCTTCAATCGGTACGTCCGGGTCGACACGGTGCTGATAGTAAAGATCGAGGGTTTCGACTCCGAGCCGCTGCAGCGAGCCGTCCACGACCTGCTTGATCACCTCCGGACGGCTGGTGACCCGCCCCCTCGGCTTACGTTCAATCGGATCAATGTCCCAACCGAATTTGGTGGCAATGACCACCTGCTCCCGAAACGGAGCCAGCGCCTCACCAACGAGTTCCTCGTTGACGTACGGACCATAAATCTCGGCAGTGTCGAAGAACGTGACACCCCGGTCCACTGCGCTCCGGATCAGCGAAACCATCTCCTGCCAATCCGGCTTGTCGCTATAACCCCCGGTCATGCTCATGCAGCCCAGCCCGATCGCGGACACCTCCAGGCCATTCGTGCCGAGTGTGCGCTTGTTCATGGTTCGTGCTCCTGTCTCGGGATAGCCGGCGAGCGGGCGCCCGGCCCGCCTGTCCACGGTATCGATCGTGGCGTGCTACGAGTAACTGCTGGCAGATTGCAATGACTTGGTCCTCCTGGTTGCAATCTTCCAGCAGTTTCTGCAGTCATCCCGACTTGACTCCGCTGGCCAGCTTCACCGAAATGGGCACCTCGAGCCAAGCCCCCCGGCGATAGTCGAGAACCAGCCTGTCGAAGGCCGTGCGGATCTTCTCGCGGGTCTGCTCAGGTTGGCCCAGGAAGGTCGCCGAGGTCCGCACCATTCCGCCCAGCATCGCCTGCCAGAGCTCTTCAGCGGACTGGATCTGATGATCGAACGCGACCGTAGTGACCTCGACGCCGCTCAGGCCATTGCCCGTCAGCAGCCTTGCGAACTTCTCGTCGTCGGCGAACTGGAAGAATGCCGGCCCGGCCGGAATGTCAGGCGGCGGGGTGGCGCCCGCCTCCGCGAACGAGTCGAGGAACACCCCGAGGAAGCGCATGCGGTCAGCCGTGTCCCACGTGGTGAGTGCCAGCCTGCCGCCACCACGGAGAACTCGTACCAGCTCGGAGACGGCTCGCTCGGGTCGACTTAAATGCGGCGCCACGAAATTGCTCACAACGGCATCGAAAGAATCGTCCTCGAACGGCAACGCTTCGGCTGGAGCCACCCGGAATTCCACGGTGGGATGCAGCCGACGAGCCAGCTCGACCATCGCCGGAGCCATATCAACCCCGACCACGGATGCGCCTAAACCGGCAGCTGCCGCGGCGGCGTACCCCGGCCCGCTCGCCACATCGAGGACTCGCGAGCCTGGTTGCACCCCAGCGGCATCCAGCAGGGGGCCAACGAGTCGACTCGTAACCCTGCCCATCACATCGTCGTACGTCGGCGCCTGCTGTTCCCAGCCGGCCGCCTCGAAAGCGGTGAATGCGTCGGGATCCGTTCCGAAGTCGGACTGGTCGGAAACGGGCTCGCTACGCGTCATAGCTCCCCATACTCCAGGCGTCGTCAATCGGTTGGTAGCTCAGTTGCCGCATCGTGTCCTGCAGATCTGCGCGGCGGTAGCGGTTAGCAGAGATGCCGTTGGCCACCATGAACTCGAGGCCGTCGGTCTCGACGGCCGCGCGCACCAGCTCGGCGGCGTCACGCGGGCTCAACCAAGCAGCCACCTCGTGAGCTGGCACGGTGTCCGCGTCGGGGCGGCGCGCGGCGAAGTACCCGAGACGCAAAGCGACCACCGATGTCGACGTCGTGGCCGCCACCCACGCCCCCAGCGCTTCCGCCCATGCCTTGGTCGCACCGTAGAGGTTGGCCGGGCGCGGCGGGTCACTCGTCCTCACCTGTACGTGGGCCGGCGCCGCGGAGACCACGTGCAAGCTACTGGTCAGGACGAGCCGACGGACGCCGCAATCTGCGGCGGCCTGAGCGACGTGGTAGGCGCCCATCACGTTGGCCGGCAGCAATCGTTCCCAGGAGGCGGTGGGGTCAGGAACCGCGGCCAGGTGAACGACGGCATCGGCACCACCAAAGACCTGATGACAGGCGTCCGGGTCGGTCACGTCCAGCGCGGCAATGTCGTTGCTCGCTTCCAGGTCAGTGCGCAGCACGTCCCAGTCAGCAGGCAGCAGCGGAAAGATCGCGCGTCCAATCAGGCCGCCAGCCCCAGTCAGTACAACGCGCCGCAGCGGCTCCATCATGACCGCGACGCTACTCATGCCGAGGCTGGTCTGCGAGCCCGAGGTAGATCAGTTCGAGCCGCAGCTGCCCGCTCCCTCAAACCGACCGGATCCTCAGGAACGCCGCGTTTTACTACGCTGTCGAGGGTGGAGCGGGTGCGGTGGGGAATTATCGGCGTCGGGGACGTGACAGAACGCAAGAGCGGGCCGGGCTTTCAGCAGGCTGAACGATCCGAGCTGGTTGCCGTGATGCGCCGACATGGCGATCTTGCCGCTGACTACGCTCGACGACACGACGTCCCGCGTTGGTACGACGATGCTGAGGAACTGATCAACGATCCAGACGTCGACGCCATTTACGTCGCAACGCCACCTGACTCACATAAGGAATACGCAGTCCGAATTGCGCGGGCAGGCAAAGCCGTCTATGTCGAGAAGCCGATGGCTCGCACGGCGCTGGAGTGCGAGGAGATGATTTCGGCCTGTGATGAGGCGGGAGTGGGCTTATTCGTGGCCTACTACCGCCGCGCCATG
>DASVEX010000298.1:0-12406 GCA_036380335.1 Propionibacteriaceae bacterium
TGATCAACTGTCATCTCCAGCGGCGGCTCGTCGGGCTGGTAGACGGTCCGGATCGGGTAGTCCACTCCAGGAGTGGTGCTCATCTCGATGTGGCAGCCCAGCACGTGACTCACCGGGTGGGTCTCCGCGAACGCGATCAGCCGGTCAATGGTTGCGCGGAACGCAGGCCAGTCCTCGACATACAGACGGCCCGGGTAGACGGTGTCGCCCGTCAGCATTAGTCCTGTGTACGCGTCATAGAAAGTGATCGCGGCCTCGTTATGGCCAGGACTGGCAATGCAGTCCAGCGTCCGACCGCCCAAGTCCAGGCGCGCTGGTCGATCCACGTCGGCCGTGAGTCCCAGGTAGTGGGCGACGGTTGCGAGCCTCGCGTCAACGACCGCCGTACGCGGTCGGTCCGCGAATTGTCCATCGCCAGCGACGTGGTCGCCGTGCGAGTGGCTGTGCAGGACAAGGAGCGGGTAGTCAGCACGGGGATGTCGCGCCAACCACTCCGTCACCAGGTTGTCGACCACGGTGCGCAGCGGGAAGTACTCGGAGGACGCCGTGGCACCGGTGTCGATCAGCGCCGCGCGGGCGCCGCCAAACAGCAGGAAGATGAACGGCGCCTCGTAGTTGATCGCCATGTTCTGTCGCAGGATCACGGTGTGCTCGTCGTACCAGTGGACCTGGATGTCGGGGTCTGTGTTGTGCTTTGCCGACACCGAGCCGTGGATCCAGTGGACGCCCAGCGGGCGCGCTACAAGATCGGCCCCCACGGGCCTGAAATCGATCGACTCGGCGGCGGGTGTCATGCGGTCTCCCATAGCAGCAACTCCGCCACCCATCCACGTGCTTTCATACCGGCTCGATGGTCAGCCTTTTCTCGAGCCATACCTGAGCGTATGGGTTGTCGTTGTAGCGGGCGATGTGGCGGTAGCCGGCTCGTTCGTACAAGGCGATGGCATCGGTGAGGCTGGCGTTGGTGTCGAGCCGAGTCGTGTTGTAGCCGAGATGGACGGCTTCGGTTTCGAGGTGGCGGAGCAGCCTGGAGCCGAGCCCGGCTCCCCGCCACGCGGGATCGACCCACATGCGTTTGATTTCGCCAGTCGTGGCGGTGATTCGTTGGACGCCTCCGCAACCAACGGGCAGGCCGTCGCTGCTTGCGACGACGAAGACCGCAGCTCCATCGTCCGCCGCCGCAGTGTCGGCGGTACGCGCGGCGGCGGCATCGAATCCGTTGGGAAATCGACGGTTCAGCTCGGCGAAGTACTGGTCTACTGCCTGCGTTGCCAGCGCCGATCGAGGATCGACCCTGCGTAGCTGGACTGTCGCGGCACGGACCAGCAGGTCGGCGGTGGTCAGCGCGCCGGTTAGACGGTCCCGCTGCCGCTCCGACAAGGCTTGGAGGATCTCCTCGGCCAGCCGTTCGGACCGATTGTCCAGACGGCGATAGGTCGAGTGCCCCTTCGGTGTCAGGGTGACCCGTCGTCGGCGTAGATCATCAGGATCGGGTGCGACCACGACCAGCCCTCGAGCCTGCAGGGTCCGCAACAGCCGGCTGAGATAACCCGAGTCCAGCCCAAGCCGATCCCGAAGCTCCCGCACCAGGGTGCCGGTGGGACCGATCTCGAAGACCAGTCGCGCTGCGGCCAGCGGCATTCCCAGGCCGAGAAACGACTCCTCGAGCAGCCCAATGCGCTGCGTGTACGTGCGGTTGAAGTGCCGTAGTGTCGCCGTGGCCGTCATATCTCTGACTTTAGTCAGAAAAAGAGATGATCGCCAAGCACTCAGCTGACCTGTGCTATATAGAGACGGTGGCACCGACAGCCAAGGTGGCTGCTGTTCAGGCGGCCTATGTGCTGATGGATCAACAGGGCACGCTGTCCAAAGCCACGGCGATGCTGGAGACGGCGGCCGCCGCGGGCGCGGACATCGTGGTGTTTCCTGAGGTCTTCATCCCCGGCACCCCGATCTGGTTCGACTCAGGGCGGATTTGGCACGGTGACGAGCAGTGGTACGCGATGCTTGTCGACCAAGCGGTGGTCGTACCCGGCCCGGTCACCGAGCAGCTCGGCGCCGCAGCTCGGGCGGCCGGCAGCTACCTCGTGATCGGCGTCGACGAGCGAGAGCCGCACGGCACGACGATCTACAACACCACCTTGTACTTCGGGCCGGATGGCGAGCTTCTTGCCAAGCATCGCAAGCTCGTACCTACGGGGTCTGAGCGCACGGTGTGGGGAATGGGTGACGGGTCGACGCTAGGTGTCGTCGAGACCCCGTACGGCAGGCTCGGCGGCTTGACCTGCTGGGAGAACTACATGCCGTTGGCTCGGTTCCACCAGTACGCGCAGGGAGTGGATATCTGGGCGGCTCCAACCCTCGCTGTTGGCGATGCGTGGGTAGCAACGATGCGGCACATCGCCCGCGAAGGCCGGTGTTACGTCATCGGCGTCAACCCGTGCGTGCACGTTGACCAGCTCCCGGCAGACTTCCCGGATCGCGAGCGTGTCTGGCAGGTCGAAGAAGACGGCGAATGGGTCGAGCCCGGAAACAGCGTCATCGTGAACCCGGCCGGCGAGCTGCTCGCCGGCCCGATGAGACACGAGGAGAGCATCCTCATCGCCGAGGTCAACCTGGCGGCGGTGCACTCGGCGCGACGATTCTTCGACCCTGTTGGGCACTACCACCGACCAGACATCTTCCGCCTGTCCGTAGATACCGCTGCCCGGCCGGTGATCACCAGCCATCCGTCACCGCTTGACGTGCGGCAAGACTGACCGTCGCGGGCCTCGTTAGGCGTTGGGTCCACGTTCCAGCGCGGTGAGCCGAAGCTCCAGCTGATCAACGCGATGCCGCAATAGTGTCAGCTGTGCCTCGAGGCTGATCTCGCGCTCGGCGCGGCGCTGGATTCGGGCTGACTGCGCGGCCCGATCGAGCACAGCCTGCAGCGGTACCAGACGTTGCGGGCCGTGTGGACCGTCGACTAGTCGAGATGGAATCTCACCATTGCGGTACCAGGCGCGCAACGCCGAGCGGGAGACCCCTGCCTCGCCCTCAGCGGTGGCCAGCGGTACCCACGGCGTGTCGTCGATCTTGGCCAAGAGCTCCAGCTCGTCGCGCCAGGCGGCGAGCCGCTCATCCCACTCGAACGACACCGTGCCACCTCCTAGCGGACCATATGAGAAGCAGTGTATTGACACGGTTTTAATAATGAAAACATGTTTGAACGATTCTCCGGGCAAGCCCGGCACGTCGTGGTCAGCGCGCAGGAAGAGGCCCGCGAGCTGGACCACAACTACATCGGTACCGAGCACCTGCTGCTGGGGCTGCTGGTCGCGTCGGACTCCGTGGCGAGTGCCAGCCTCACCGCCCTCGGATACACCCGTGACGGCGCGCGGGCCAGCGTTGAGGCGATGGTCGGGCGGGGCAAGGCGTCGCCCGGCGGCCACATCCCCTTTACCCCGCGGGCCAAGAAGGTGTTGGAGTTGTCGTTGCGCGAGGCGCTGCAGCTCAAGCACAACTACATCGGTACGGAGCACATCCTGTTGGGCCTTGTCCGTGAGGGGGAGGGTAGGGCCGCGCAGATTCTGGCGGCCAGGCATCCGCTAGATCGGGTGCGCGCCGAGGTGCTGGCGCGAGTCGAGTCGCCGGGAGCCGGCGGGGCGCACGCCGGGAGCCGTACGCCTGCGGCGCATGAGGTGCTGACGCTGGCCGCGGAGCTCGCCGGCGACACGCCAGTCGGTAGCCACCACATCCTGGAGGCGATCCTGCAGCAGCCCGATAGTGCCGCAGCGAAGGTGCTCACCGACGCCGGCATTGATCTCAACCAGCTGGCCGCCAAACTGGACGAGGTCAGCATGGAAGACACCGCAGACGACACACCGGAGCAGGCAGCCGCCCGGCAGCTTGAGCTGTCGATAGCCGACGAGAGCGTGACAGTCGTGTTGCGCGATCCCGGCTCCCTAGAGCTCGGGAAACAGATCGTCGAGCTCAATGGCGGGCAACTGGCGAGCCAAGGCGCACAACTGGACCTACTCAGCCGGCTATGGGCCTCGGTCAACAGCTGGCTGACCGCCACCGCACGGGTCCTGGCACCTCCGCCCGACGTATCACCGGATGTAGCGGAGAAATTGTTCACTCGGGGCCGGACCTCACGATTCCGTCGGCGTAGAACCAGCTGACCGGGTACCCGAGACCGAAGGGGTTCTGGGTGACTCACCCCCTCTAGTTGCGGTTCCGCCTACTTGCGGTTCTGCGCGCGTTCCAGGCCGAGGGTCGCCAGGAGATCTTCATGAAGTTCCATCCAGACGGTGTGGCAGGAGTCGATCTTGGGTTGAGCAACCCAAGATTGTTTGCCGCGATCCACTTGCTGCAGAGCCGCTGAGTACCGATTGGCGTACCCGTCGAAGCGTTGCAGAGCAGCTGCCAGTTGCTCGCAGACCGGCCTAAGCCCGTGATCAAGATCATGAAGATCAGCCACGACGCGCGCGTCCCAGCGCTGGTCGGTGTGATCATTTGCAGCCAACGGATCTGCCGGCTTCGGGCGGATCTGCCAGTTGGTCACGGTCGTCAGGAACGACGAGTTCAGGTCAACGAATACACCATGTGCGGCGTCGACCTCAGCGCGTGCCCCGGCCTGGTCCAGCTCGGCGGCCAAGCGTCGTTGGTTCTCCGCGTGACCTCGTTCGGTCAATGCCCATCCGTGAAGATCGGCAAAGGACACCCGAGTGACCCAGCCAAAGGCTTCGTAGTCCAGTAGCAGCTCCTGGACAAGATCAGGATCCAAACCAAACCGTCCAGCCAGCGCCGCTTCGTCAGTCATCCCCTTGATTCGCAACCCATGCAGAACCAGCAGCTCCGGTGCAGACCTGTGCGCCACAGCCTCGAACCCTACCCGCCGAGTCTGCCCAGGGCCGCGACCACCAATCTGCGCTTTCGAACAGTCAGGCCTCCGCCGCACCGACACCGAGCGTGCCTCGAGCGCTGTGGGATGGTAGTCGTGTGACGTTGGAGGACCTTGTCCGGCTGCGCCAGGCACGTGACCTGATGGACCGTGACTACGCGGAGCCGTTGGACGTTCCGGCGCTTGCGCGCATCGCCTTCATGTCGCCGGGCCATTTCTCTCGCAGCTTCCGTGCTGCCTTCGGGGAGACGCCGTACAGCTACCTGATGACGCGCCGGATCGAGCGGGCCAAGGCGCTGCTCCGTCGGGGTGACCTGACGGTGACGGAGGTCTGCTTCGCGGTCGGCTGTACGTCGTTGGGGTCTTTCAGCTCGCGGTTTACCGAGCTTGTCGGCGAGAGCCCGAGCTCGTACCGGGCCCGTCGCCATGACGAGGCCGCCGTCATCCCGCCCTGCGTCGTCAAGATTCGTACGCGACCGGTCAGGAACGGAGAAGCGAAACCGGCAGCCGCCCCGTAGCGTGAAATGCATGGACATCAACCTCTCTAATTGCTTCATCGCCGTCGACGACTTCGACAAGGCGCTCGTCTTCTACCGAGACGTGCTCGGGTTGGAGGTACGCAACGACGTCGCGTACGAGGGGATGCGGTGGGTGACCGTCGGCTCGCCGTCGCAGCCCGACGTGAACATCGTCCTCGAACCGCCCGTTGCGGACCCGGGTGCAGCGCCCGCCGACCGGGAGGCCGCGGCGGAGCTCTTGGCCAAGGGCCTGTTGCGTGGAGTCAACTTCAGCACCGACGACTGCGACGCCACCTTCGAGCACATCCGCGCCGCGGGTGGCGAGGTGCTGCAGGAGCCGATCGACCAGTTCTACGGCGTTCGCGACTGCGCCTTCCGCGATCCCTCGGGCAACATGCTGCGCTTCGGCCAGCCTCGCAAGCAGTGAGCTCTGGGCCCGCGAACCAGGCGTCAGCATGACCTCTGGGAGGCGATAACACGTTGCACGGCGGTCGCCGGTGCTATTCGATGGCCGCATGATCTCCGCCGACCGCCTGCTCGCGTTCGGAGCGATGTCGTTCCTGCTGATTGTCATCCCTGGCCCGAGCGTGCTGTTCGTGATTGGGCGGGCACTGGCACACGGTAGGCGAGCGGCCCTCACCACTGTCGTCGGGAACACGCTCGGCGCCTACGTCGTGGTGGCCGCCGTCGCCTTCGGCATCGGGCCGATCGTGGAACGCTCGGCCATCGTCTTCACCGCACTGAAGCTCGCCGGAGCTGCATACCTGGTCTATCTCGGTGTGAAGGCATTTCGAGAGCGTGGTTCCCTGCCGACGGCGTTGACCGCGGACAGCCGTGCTCACAGCATGCAGCGGACGCTATGGGACGGGTTCGCCGTCGGCGTCTCCAACCCCAAGACCATCGTGTTCTTCGCAGCCGTGCTTCCGCAGTTCGTTGACCCTGTTCAAGGACATCTCGTCGTTCAGATGTTGACGCTCGGCATGATCTTCAATGTCATCGCCCTCGTTTCCGACAGCCTGTGGGGCGTGGTCGCCTCTCGGGCGCGAGACTGGTTCGGCCGGTCGCCGCAGAGGCTTTCGCTGGTTGGCGGTGTCGGAGGGCTGACCATGATTGGGCTCGGCGTGACCGTCGCTGTGACAGGGCGTAAGGAGTAGCGCTGTCAGGCTCCCCGGGCCAGGTCGAGACGGGCACGGCCGCTATGCCTAGCCTTAGGTCATGGCCGTGGGGGACTGGGGTGACAGGCCGCTGCTCTTGGCGGTCGATGCGGATCCGCGTCAATTGGGCAGGATCGAGGCGGAACTGCAACGCGCATTCGGCGCGGACTTCCGGGTACGGGGCGAGCTGGCGCCCGAAGATGCCATCAAGACACTGCACGGCGCCCGGCAGCGGCAGGAAAGGACCGCCGTTGTCTTGGTCGATGACGCGTTCCCTGACGAAGCCCGGGCCGAAATCTTCAGCACAGCAAGGACTTTGCACCCCAACGCCCGGCGGGCTCTGCTCGTCGCTTGGGGTGCGTGGGCTCATCCCGAGTCGGCGCAAAAGATCTTGCGCAGCATTGCTGTCGGCGACATCAGCTACTACGTACTCAAGCCCTGGACGACGCCGGACGAGCTGTTCCACCGGGCTATTGCAGAGTTCGTCCAGGAATGGTCACGCAGCGAGCCGGCGAATCTCCGGGAGGTTGTCGTCGTCGCCGCACAGCACACCGGGCGGGCGTACGCGGTGAGCGATCTGATGAGCCGGAACGGTATCCCGCATGCTTTCCGCCCGCGTGCCTCGGAGCTCGGACAGAGTGTGTTGGCGGAGATCGGATACCCCGAGGGCGAGGTCGTGGTGTGGATGCCCGCCATTGGTGGCACCTGCCTGATTGATCCGACTGACGCCGAGATCCTCGAGGCGTGGGGCATTCCCACGACGTTGGCCGGTGTCGATCGGCACTTTGATCTACTAGTCATCGGTGGCGGTCCAGCAGGTCTCGCAGCGGCCGTTTACGCCTCGTCGGAGGGGGTCCGTACCCTCGTCGTGGAGCGCGAGGCAATCGGCGGTCAAGCCGGAACGAGCTCTCTGATCCGCAACTATCTGGGTTTTTCTCGCGGCCTGAGTGGCGCCGAGTTGGCGCAACGCGGCTATCAACAGGCTTGGGTCTTCGGCGCCCGCTTCGTGGTGACCCGGGAGGTGGCGGAGCTCACGCCCCAAAGCTCCAGTGGATTCCTGGCACAGATCACCGACGTGGGTGAGGTCACCGCGCGAGCTGCGGTCATCTCGACGGGAGTGTCCTACCGGCGCCTCGGAATCCCGAGTCTTGAGGAGCTCAGTGGTCACGGGGTCTACTACGGAGCGAGTGTCTCGGCGGCTCATGCTCTCATTGGGCTGCACGCCGCAGTCGTCGGCGCCGGAAATTCTGCGGGCCAGGCAGCGCTACACCTGGCAAGGTATTGCGCATCCGTACACCTCATCGTCCGAGCGCCAGGTCTGGCGAACAGCATGTCCGCCTACTTGGTGGATGCCATCTGCGCGATGCCGGTGATCAAGGTCCACGTGAATACCGAAGTGGTCGGCGCCCAGGGCGACGGGCAACTGGAAGAGATAACGATGTGTGACCGCAGCGACGGGCAGGAAAGCCAGCTGCCATTGGCCAGTCTGTTCGTGATGATCGGTGCACGGCCTCGGACGGATTGGCTGCCGCTGGGGCTCGCGCGCGACGGACACGGCTTCCTGTTCACCGGAGCAGAGGCCGCCGCATCCGACTTGTGGACACTGTCCCGCCCGCCACAACCACACGAAACAACGATTCCCGGGCTCTTTGCCGTGGGCGACGTACGATCCGGCTCCGTCAAACGAGTGGCATCTGCCGTCGGCGAGGGGTCGGTCGTGGTCTCCGAAATTCACCAGTTCCTCTCCCGTACGCCGCAGGGCTGAGGTGACCGAACCGATGCGCGGCCGAACGCGGATGGTGATCACCGCCGTGATCTTGACGGTGCCGCTGCTCGGCCTGCTGCTGTTGCTCGCGCAACCTGCTCTCGACCTTCGGTGGGAGCACCATCCGGCGCACTTCTGGCTGGTCTTGATCACCGCGCTGCTTTCGGCGGTACTGGCGTACGCCACCGGCGATGCAGCCGGCCGACGGGGCGATGCGCGCTTGCTGTATGTCTCATTGGCGTTCCTGTCCTCCGCCGGCTTTCTGGGACTCCATGCGCTGTCAACTCCCGGAGTTCTGCTCGACAAGCCCAACACCGGGTTTCTGATCGCCACACCCGTGGGCCTGGCCATCGGCTCAGTCTTCGCGGCCCTGTCGACTGCCGAATTTTCAGGCGACCGCGCCGTTCGTCACGTGCGCATCGGCAAGCGCCTGCGATGGGCGCTGCTTGGCCTCATGGTCTTGTGGGCCGTCTGGTCTCTTGCGTCGCTGCCGCCGCTTGACCGGCCGCCGAAGTTTGCGGAGCGGTTCCCGCTGTGGCTCGCAATCCCAGCCGTCCTGCTTTACGCCGGCAGTGCAGTCCGTTATGTCCAGCTATGGCGCCGTCGTCCCTCACTGATGCTGTTGGCAGTGCCGTCGGCACTCATCCTCCTCGCGGAGTCGATGGTGGCTATTGCGTTCGCCCGCAACTGGCACCTGTCGTGGTGGGAATGGCATGTGCTGATGCTCCTCGCGTTCGGCCTGGTGGCATTGAGCGCGCAGGCCTCGTGGCGCGAGGAAAGGTTCGCGGAGCTCTATTTGCCACAAACCAGTGCCGGCGACCGGGAGATCAGCGTGCTGTTTGCCGACCTGGAGGGGTTCACCTCATTTTCCGAGACCCATGAACCCGATGAAGTGGCGAGCATGCTCAATGAGTATTTCGCGGCTGCCGTCCCGGCAGTGGTCGCGCCGTACGGGGGCGATGTTGATCGCATTATCGGCGACGCGTTGATGGTGACTTTCAACAAACGGGGTGATCAACCTGATCATGCCCACCGCGCAGCCGGCGCCGGACTTGCGCTGCAGAGGGCCACCCTAGATCTGGGGAAGCATCATCCTGAATGGCCGCGCTTCCGTGTGGGGATCAACTCCGGACATGTGTCGGTCAGTTTGCTGGGCGCCGAGGGCGGGCGTACTCACACGATTGTTGGCGACACCGTCAACATCGCTTCCCGCATTGAGAGCACGGCACCTACCGGGGGAGTAGCGATCGGCCCAGATACCAAGGCCCTGCTGAAGGATGCCGTCACGACTCCGATAGGCACATTGCACCTGAAGGGCAGGCAAGAGCCGCTCCAGGTGTATTTGCTGACGTCTTTAATACGAGAGCCATAGGCCTCTCCCGAGGGGACTCGAGCGTTTTGCCGCACAAGGCCACGTGAGGGGGCATTTCAGCTCTATTCAGCCCTATTCGTGGCTCTGTGCGGACAAATGGTGATGCCGGCGGGTGATGTCGAGTCACGACGTTCCTTGATCAGCACTTGATCGTGGAGTGATGCACATCGCCATGCGTGACCAAAGGGGCAAAGATTATTTAGTTATCTCGATGAGATAACGGTTAGAGCTGTGCCGTACTAAACGCCCACAGCAGCGCTCCTATTGGCGTGCAAGTCTGCACCGTTGAGGTGATCGAGGATCGGCGCTGCGCGCTGCCCTCATTCGGTGCCAGTCGGGGGTTGGCGACCCATTCGTGTCTAGTTGCGCCCATCGTCATGCCCGCCTCCAGGCGTCTGAACCAAGTTCCACTAAATAGGAGATCTGCTTTTTTTCGTACCTAAGGAGCCCGATGATCAAGTGGGTTGTCAGTGCAGCGCTGAGGTTTTCTCGGCTCGTGGTCGCAGCGGCCATCGGGATCCTTGGAGTCGGTGTGTACCAGCTCCACAATGCGGCCGTCGACGTCTACCCGGAATTTGAGCCGCCGGACATCCAAATCCAGGCCGAAGCACTTGGCCTGTCGGCTCAAGAGGTCGAGCAGCTGATCACGGTGCCGATTGAGCAGGACCTGCTGAACGGTATTCCGTGGGTCGAGCACATCAGATCGCGATCGATGCCAGGTCTGTCGGCTATCGACTTACAATTCGAGCCCGGTACAGACCTGCTGGCGGCTCGACAGCTGACCCAGGAACGGATGTCGCAAGCCAAGGCGCTGCCCAATGTTGGCACTCCGCCGATCATGATCCAGCCGAAGTCCGCGACCAGCCGGGTCGCCATGGTCGCCATGCGATCGGACAGCGTTTCCGAGATGCAGATGTCAGTTCTTGCCCGCTGGCAGATCAAGCCCCGGCTGATGAGCATTCCTGGAGTCGCCAACGTGTCGATCTGGGGTTTGCGAGATCGCCAGCTGCAAGTTCAGGTGGATCCGCAGCGTCTGCAGTCCCGGAAGGTCACCCTCACCCAGCTCATCGAAACGACCGGCAACGCATTGTGGGTCTCTCCGCTGAGTTTCGTCGAGGCTTCCACGCCAGGGACGGGCGGATTCGTAGAAACTCCCAACCAGCGGCTCGGCGTTCAGCACATCCAGCCCATCAGCACGCCCGCTCAGCTCGCTAACGTCGCAGTCGAGGGCAAAGCCGCCTCGCTTCGGATTGGCGATGTCGCGAAGGTGACCGAGGACCACCAGCCACTGATCGGCGACGCCAGCCTTGATGGCACGCCATCACTGATGTTGGTGGTGGAACGGTTCCCCAACGCCAACACCGCCCAGGTCACCCGTGACGTCGACGAGGCACTCGATGCGATGGCACCCGGCCTCTCCGGCATCAATTTGGATGCCAACGTCTTCCGTCCGGCCTCCTATATGACCACCGCTCTCCGTCATCTCGGGGTAGCCGGCCTCATCGCTGCAGTGGGCCTCGTCGCGGCGGTTGGCCTGCTCTTCATCTCATGGCGGGCCGTCTTGATCCCTGTTGTGGCTGTCCCGCTGTCACTGGTATCGGCGACCTGGGTGCTCCACCTGCGAGGTGAGACTCTCACCACGATGACGCTGCTCGGCCTGGCCGCGGCGACTGCGGTGGTGGTCGACGATGTGGTCGGTGACGTAGCCGCGCTGCGTAGCCGGCAATTGGCAGCTGGCCCGGACAGCCCCAGCCTCAGCTCAGTCATGGGCGATCTTGTCTCGGCTCGGCGCGGACCGTTGCTCGTCGGCTTGGTAATGGCGGTCCTGGTCATGGCGCCTGTCCTCGCCATCGGCGGCGTGTGGAATGCCTTCACCTGGCCGCTTGCCGCAACCTACGTCCTCGCGGCAGCCGCCTCGATGCTGGTGGCGCTGGTCGTTACGCCCGCGCTGTCTGTGCTACTGCTTCGTGACGGTCGGCAGGAGTTGCGAGCCGGCCCGCTTGACCGGTGGATCCGTAGCGGTGCCGATCGTCTTGCCGTGCCAGCGATTGCAAAGCCCGGTGTGGTCGGCCTCGTCGTCGGTGTACTGGCGCTTGGTGCAATCTTGGTCGCCTGGCTGGCCCCGAGCGGACCTGTGCTGCCGACACTGCAGGATCGCAACGTCTTGGTACGAGTGCAGGGGGCGCCAGGCACGTCATTGACTGAAATGAATAGGGTCACCTCTGCCGTGGCCGCTGAAATGCGGGCCGCGCCGGGAATTGAGTCCGCGGGAGCGCACGTCGGCCGCGCGATCACCTCCGATGAGATCGTCGACGTCAATGCCGGAGAGATCTGGCTCACCGTGGCGCCTGGTGCTGACTACAACGCGACGCTTGCTGGCATACGTGACATCGCGGTTGGTTATCCGGGAGTGCACACCAGCGTCCGGACCTATGCAGAGGACCGTGTCGCGGCTGCCCAGACCAAGGTCGGCGACGAACTGGTGGTCCGCGTCTACGGGTCTGATCTTCCCACGCTGCGCAACACAGCCGACGACGTCGCAGGCATGATAGGCACAGTTCCCGGCGTCCTCTCGCCTCGAGTGGAACCTCAGGTGACCCAGCCAACCCTGCAGATCGAGGTGAATCTCGCCGCCGCGCAGCGTCACGGCCTGCGGCCGGGTGACGTGCGTCGGGAAGCCACCACATTGATCTCGGGCCTGCCCGTCGGGAA